>DAINNZ010000050.1:0-2567 GCA_036735605.1 Lewinella sp.
GGGGTATATTTCGGTGGCGAAAAAGAAAATATCGCTGGGCGTAAAGCTTTGAAATTCCTGAATGGCACCAAAGGTCTGCCAGCATTGGCCGTTGAAGCTAATCAGATTGAACCACAAGATGGGAGACATCCCCGCGAGGGTTTGGCTTATGCCAGGCGAGTACAGCAAGTATTCTTCCAAGGTAAACGCGTCTATCGTATTGTAAAAATCGACAGCGGGATTGTTGTAGCCATTGGGCGGGCGTTTGGTTTTCGTGTGTCATCCTAAATTTTTAGCATTGATCAAATTCACCACCACCTTCACGATGATGTCTTTTTCTTTGGGCTGGCTTTGGGCGATCATTAATGTGAGTGCCACGAGGGCATTGTCGGCGATGCGCTTGTGGCCTTGGTGGTCGTAAAGATAGTCACTGCGCAGCAAAAACTATACGAAGAGCGCAGCGGCGATGCGTTTGTTTCCGTCGGAGAAGGAATGGTTTTTCACGATGAAATACAGCAGGTTAGCCGCTTTCTCTTCGATGCTGGGGTAGAGTTCTTCACCAGCAAAGGTTTGGTAGATGGTCGTCAGCGAGCCTTTGAATGAATCGTCCTTCTCGTTGCCGAACAAAGAGCCAAGCCCTTCTTTTTTACGCCAAAGCCGGATTTGCGCCATCGCCTCTTCATAGCTTATGGGCTGCTGCCCACTGCTGCGCGTATCGGCGATCCGTAGGTTTTGATGGTCGTACTGGTCGAGTATGGCTAAGGCTAGGCTGTAGCGGTCGAGTACGGCGAGGATGCCCTGTGTTTCGGTGGGGGTCAAGGCTTGTTGCCGTACCACTTGTGCTACCAAGTGTACGGCTTTCTTGCAGGTTTTTTAGGTTTTGCTCCTGCTCCCGCAGCCGTTTTTCATGCAGCGCGTAGCCCTCGAGGAGGAATTTTCGAAGCACCTGCGTGGCTCAGATGCGAAACTGCGTGCCCCGCTTCGACTTCACGCGGTAGCCGACGGAGATGATGACGTCGAGATTGTAGTGTTCGACTTGGTAGGTTTTACCATCGGCGGCAGTATGTGCAAAATTTGCACATACTTGATCTTTGAGCAATTCGCCTTCTTTAAAAATATTGCGAATATGTTTGGTGATGACACTTCGTTCTCTTTCGAATAAGGTTGTCATATGCGCTTGCGTCAGCCAAACGCTTTCCTCCCCGACCCGCACGTCGATTTGCACCGCCTGATCGGCAGTTTGGTAGATGGTAATGGGGTTATCTTGCATATTAGCTTGTGTTTTTTGGTATTGTGTGGTAAATATAGGTAATCTAGTGGATTTTGCCATCTGCGGCAGTTGTCAAGTAATACTTGACAACTGAATCCTGTTCCTGCTCTCCTTTTATTTAAACTGTCGCAAATTTTGCGAGAACTGAATCCCGTTCTAACTTCCCTCCTAAAACAAGTCACGAACATGCTCGAAAACGGTCTCTTATTGCTCGCGCAGCTCGTTAGTTATCGGACAATTTGAAATTGTCCGATAACTAACGAGCGAAGATCCCCACCCCCCTTTCCAAATTTATCCGTTTCTTTGCCTTTTATTTCAATAAGATACGAAGATGATCCTTTTCTATGGGCGACCCGAAGCCCGGGTCTATGCCGTTGAGGTACAAGAAGAGCTGAGAGCAGAAGACAGTGCAAAGCTAGTCTGGCTATTCGGCAATAGTCCCCGCTTAGCGGCCAGGGAACTTAGCGGCCATTTTATCGGCCCCCGCGCAGCGATGGTGACGCCCTGGAGTACCAATGCGGTAGAAATCACCCAAAATATGGGCATCTCGGGCATTATTCGTATCGAGACCTTTGAGCCTGGACAGGAGGGTACGTATTTCGATCCGATGCTCTTGCAGCAATACAAGAGCTTGGGGCAGAATTTATTTCGGATTCAGCTTTCGCCGGAGCCCGTGCAGCATATTGAAGATATCGCCGCCTACAACCAAGAAGAAGGCTTGGCGCTGAGCGAGGAAGAAGTAGCCTACCTAGAAGCACTGGCTGAGCGACTAGGCCGGCGGCTCACCGATGCCGAAGTCTTTGGCTTTTCGCAGATCAATAGCGAGCACTGCCGCCACAAGATTTTTAACGGCACTTTTGTGATCGATGGGCAGACGATGCCGGCCTCCTTGTTTGCGCTTATTAAGAAGACCTCCAAGGCCAACCCCAATGGTATTATTTCAGCCTATAAAGACAATGTAGCTTTTGTGAAAGGGCCCAAGCTAAACCAGTTTGCGCCTGATGCCGCCGACAAAGTGGGGGTATATACCAAAAAGCCTTTCGATTCAGTCGTATCCCTTAAAGCAGAAACGCACAATTTCCCCACCACCGTAGAGCCTTTCAACGGCGCCGCTACGGGTTCCGGCGGAGAAATTCGCGACCGCATGGCAGGCGGAAAAGGCTCGCTACCTTTGGCAGGTACGGCCGTTTATATGACGGCTTATTCTCGGTTAGCGGACAATCGCCCCTGGGAAAAAGCCCTAGACGCCCGCCCTTGGCTGTACCAAACGCCCATGGACATCCTGATAAAAGCCTCCAACGGAGCTTCTGATTTTGGG
>DAINNZ010000050.1:2577-22525 GCA_036735605.1 Lewinella sp.
CGAGCATGCCGAGCATAGCCGAACACTAGGCTACGATAAAGTCATCATGCAAGCCGGTGGCATCGGGATGGGCAAGGCCACCCAAGCGCTCAAAGACAGCCCGAAGGCAGGCGATCAAATCGTTTTATTAGGCGGCGACAACTACCGCATCGGCATGGGCGGAGCGGCGGTTTCCTCCGCCGATACGGGGGCTTTTAGCTCGGGGATAGAGCTGAATGCCGTACAGCGCTCCAATCCGGAAATGCAAAAGCGCGTAGCTAATACAGTGCGAGCATTGGTGGAAAGCGATGCCAACCCTATTGTATCTATCCACGATCATGGAGCCGGTGGGCACCTTAACTGCTTCTCGGAGCTGGTGGAAGACACCGGTGGACGGATCGATATTGATGCCCTGCCGGTGGGCGACCCCACCTTATCTTTGAAGGAAATCGTTGGCAACGAATCTCAGGAGCGCATGGGCTTGGTCATTGCTCCCGAAGATATCCCCTTGCTCCTGCGGGTAGCCAAAAGAGAACGCGCGCCGATGTATGTGGTAGGCGAAGTGACGGGCGATCATCGTTTCACCCTAGCCTCGAACAGCCAAGGCATTGCGCCGGTAGATTTTGCGCTGGCGGATATGTTCGGCAGCTCGCCCAAGACCATACTCGACGACCAGCGTATCCCAAGGAATTACGCTGCCGTGCCCTACGAAACCAGCCAACTGATGCACTATCTAGAGCAAGTGCTGCGCCTCGAATCCGTAGCTTGTAAAGATTGGCTGACCAACAAAGTAGATCGCTGCGTAGGCGGCTTAGTGGCCAAACAACAATGCGCCGGCCCGCTGCAACTGCCGCTGAATAATTGCGGGGTGATGGCGATGGGTTTTGACACGCCCTTCGGCATTGCGACGTCCATCGGTCATGCTCCCTTGGTGAGTTTGATTAACGCGGCGGCGGGCTCGCGTACGGCCATTGCCGAGGCGCTGGCCAATATCGTGTGGACACCACTAGAGGAGGGCTTGCGCAGCGTGTCGCTCTCGGCCAACTGGATGTGGCCCTGCAAAAACCCAGGAGAAGACGCTCGGCTCTACGAAGCAGTGCAAGCCGCTTCCGATTTTGCGATCGGCCTGGGGATCAACATCCCCACGGGCAAGGACTCCCTTTCGATGAAGCAAAAATATCCCGATGGCGATGTATTGGCGCCGGGCACACTGATCGTTTCGGCAGCAGGTGTCTGTAACCAAATCCGGGCGGTGGTGGAGCCTGTCTTACAGCTTCATGCCGGGCCAATTTACTACCTCTCGCTGGCTAAAGGCGATTTTGTACTAGGCGGCAGTGCTTTCGCACAGGTGCAAAATAAGGTCGGCGATCGCTGTCCTGATATCCTAGCACCCGAAGACTTTGTAGCGGCTTTTGAGGGCATCCAAAGGCTGATCAAGGCTGGGCTGATTGTGGCGGGGCATGATGTTTCTTCGGGCGGCTTGATTACGACCTTGCTGGAAATGTGCTTCGCTCAAACGAGCGTAGCGGCAGCGCTAGACCTCAGTCCACTAGGCGAAGCCGATACGCTTCCTTTGTTATTTGCCGAGAACTGCGCTTGGGTCTTCCAGCTAAAGGACGAAGCAGCGGTGGCTGCCTTGGAAGCAATAGGCTTGTCGGCTCATCGCATTGGTCGGGCGGTGGAAGGCAAGGAGTTGCACCTCCAAAACGGCGAGGCGAGCTACACCTTCCCGATTGCCCATTTGCGTGATATGTGGTACGAGACCTCTTGGCTGCTGGACCAAAAGCAAACGGCTAATGGACTGGCCGACCAACGCTACCAAAACTACAAACAGCAGCCGCTCCGATATCAGTTTCCGGCGAATTTCAGTGGGGAAATCCCTGAGCGGGGCCAAAATAAGCAGCGGCCCATAGCGGCTGTTTTGCGGGAAAAAGGCAGCAACTCGGAACGCGAATTGGCGCATGCCCTCTACTTGGCGGGCTTCGAGGTGCGGGACGTACACATGACCGATCTAATGAGTGGGCGCGAAACGCTGGAGCAAGTGCAATTTCTAGGAGCAGTGGGGGGATTCTCCAATTCCGATGTACTAGGCTCTGCGAAGGGCTGGGCAGGAGCGGTGCGCTACAACGAGCAAGCCAAAGCCGCTTTGGATGCTTTCTTCGCCCGCGAGGAGGTGCTTTCGGTGGGGATTTGCAACGGCTGTCAGCTTTTCATGGAGTTGGGCTTGATTATACCTGATTCGGCAGCGAAGATGACCTACAACGAGTCGCACAAGCACGAAAGCGGTTTTACTTCGGTGCGTATTCAGGAAAATAATTCCGTGATGCTTTCCGGCTTGGCTGGTAGCACCTTAGGCGTATGGATATCGCACGGAGAGGGGAAGTTTGTGCTGCCGCAGGCTGCCGATAGCTACCCCATTGTGGCCACCTACGGCTACGAAGGCTACCCTGCCAACCCCAACGGCAGCGACCACAATACCGCTATGCTTTGTAGTGCCGATGGCCGCCACCTGGTGATGATGCCCCACATCGAGCGCTCGATGTTCCCTTGGAATTGGGCACATTACCCTGCCGATCAGGCAACAGACGCCATCTCGCCTTGGATAGCAGCTTTTGTGCATGCACGGGAGTGGCTGGAGGCGCGGATGGGGTAAAGTAGGGGGCTATCACTTCAATACCGCTAGCAGTGCTTTGTTGATAAATAGTGTTTCTTTCCAAACCTGCTTAATACTTAGTAAATTCACTGCTGCTAATTCATGTAAATACTTAGATGCTGTGGGGCGGGATATGCCCAGCGTTTCTGTAAGAATTTCTATTCGGCAATAAGGTTGGATGAAGAGTAATTCAAGTAGGTCTTTACTGTATATTTTCGGCTTCTCGCGCCGAACAGTATCTGCCATTTGTTGGAAAAGAGCGTTTATTTGTTTGATCCTATCGATTGTTTCTAAAGCCGTTACTTCTACAGCTCTACTCATATACAATATCCATTCCTCCCAGTTTTCGTGGGTTCGTACTTCCTGCAAGAGCCTGTAGTAGTCCGCTTTATTGTCTATGATAAATTGGCTAAGATAAAGTACGGGTTGATCGAGCAGCCCATTCATAATTAGAAAAAGAACGTTTAGAATACGGCCTGTCCTACCATTACCATCGTAAAAAGGGTGTATGCTTTCAAACTGATAGTGTTGCACGGCCAATCGGGTAAAGGGCGAAAGGCCGTCATCCTCGTGTAGGTAATCCTCAAGGTTCTTCATTAATCTTAGAATAGTATCGTGGTCATCGGGCGGGGTGTAAATAACGGTTCCTTTTGTTGCGTTCCGGAGGGCAGTACCTAGTAGGCGGCGGATGCCAGCGCTATTTTCTTCTAGTACTTGCTGTATATTCACAATGGCATTAGTACTCAAAAAGCCTTTGTCAATCAGGAAACGATAGCCCGTGAGTAGTGCCTCCCTGTATCGGAGTACTTCCTTGGTGGCAGGGTCCGCTTCAACTCCTCTGAGTGAAAGCGCTTGGTAGAGCCGATCCTGAGTAGTAATGACATTTTCGATTTCAGAACTAGCCGTAGCTTCTCGCAAAATGACTGCGTTGAGCAAAATATCTGGATTCGGCAGCGTATTAGCCAGCCCTTTCAGTTCGCCTAATGCTGCGGCAGTTTTATGCGCCTGTCTGAGTATAGGAATTGTTTCTATCTGCTTTCTCGGTGGAGGCAAGAACGGAAGATCGTTGTAAGGCTGTTCTGGATTCTTCATGGAGCAAAACTAAGTCTTTTTACCCGTTTCATGGCAAAAAAATCGTATTTTTTTACCCTGATAAGTGTCTCGTGTGAAATATTTTCACATGAGTATCGCCACCTCGTGATGATGCCCCACATCGAGCGCTCGATGTTCCCCTGGAACTGGGCGCATTACCCCGCCGATCGGGCAGCCGACGGCATCTCGCCTTGGATAACAGCTTTTGTGCATGCGCGGGCGTGGTTGGAGGCTGAAACAGCGTAATTGCCCTTGTTTTGTGACCTATCTTGATGCAATTGCCCTTGTTTTATTACAAGAATGGGTGAAAATTGCCCTTGTTTTGTTACAAGAATAGGTGTAGATTGCCCTTGTTCTGTTACAAACGTTAGAAAAAACAAGGATTTCGAACGCACTATCACGGAGGAATTGATACAATGGAAAGCCCAAGACCAAAAAGCCCTACCTACTAATGAACCTCCCCTAATTCCTAGCAACCGAGATAGACCGCTACATCGCTTACTTCGTGGATAATTATCGCTTAGGAGCGGGGTGATTTACTTCGCCTTCTTGTAGTAAATCCTCATCGACTGATCAATCACAGTGACAATCCCCTGATAAGTGGCTAGTCCAGCAGTGAAAAGATACATAAACTCACCCACCTCATACCAGCCTGTGTAATGGCCCACGGCAAGGTATAGGCAAAGCAGCAGAAGGGCTATGTTCCCCGTCATTACAATCGTGTTTACCTTCAGATGCTTATTCATGGCATGATTTTTTTTATACTTGGTGCAGAATTTATTGACGCTGGGCAAAGATACGTTTTTGGGGTAATAATTTTCTATTTGGCTCACGCAGGAGCAATGGTTACTAAAAAGAGCCGTGGCAGCGCGGTCAGCATACCCCCATAATGAGGCCAAAAACCTGCCGCGCTGCATCGAAAAAAGCTCCCCCTATGAAATTAAAGCTTCAAACAGAGGAAAAGCAGCCAAGATGGCCTTTAAGATCGAGATTACTAGCGCTATTTTCATGCAAATTCAAAATTCATTTTTGAATTTGCATAAAAAATAAGCCTAAGATTTACCTACCAACGCACGCTTACGTTATTCAATTTGGTTCATGATAAGTTCAAGCAGCCGCTGTCGTTCGTAACCAAACCATTTTTGTCTGTAGTCTTCTATTTCATCCACTACTTGCCTGAAGTGGCGAAACGGTTTGCGCTTATCTAATGCTTCTTCTAGCCGATCCCTTAAACGGGGGTTATCTGCTGTTCTGGCGAAATCGGCCATGATATGGTAGCGATCGCTTGATGTCATTCCTTTAAACTCGAAATATTTACCCTTGTTTGCTTTTATTTTGTCGAGTTCTTCTTGCCAGTCTTCCGGGTCTAGGCTAGACCAATCACCATAATCAAAATCTGGAACGGCTACGATTTCTCCCGTTTTTAGTAGGTAAACGCAGCGCAAACCCATATCCAAGTTTTGCACTATTTCCGATAGCTGTTCTTCTGTGAGTTGCATGCAGCTTTGTTTTTTGTTGTTACAAATATAGTTAAGGGGAGTGAATTTTGCAGCTGCCGAACAACTCTAATCCCCTACCTTTGCCCAAAATTCAGGGTATGGATCTTCATTTGATACCGAAGTTGCGGCATTTAGATAGCGGCAATTTCTTCTTCATTGCCGGGCCTTGCGCCATTGAGGGCGAGGCGATGGCTATGGAAATAGGCGAGGCCGTAAGCGCCATTTGCAACGAGCTGCGTATTCCTTACATCTTCAAAGGCAGCTACCGCAAGGCCAACCGCAGCCGGATTGATAGCTTCACGGGCATTGGCGACGAGCAGGCGTTGGAGATACTCGCCAAAGTAGGGGAACGCTACCAAGTGCCCACCACCACCGATATTCATAGCCCCGAAGAAGCCAGGCTGGCGGCTCAGTATGTAGATGTGCTACAAATCCCGGCCTTCCTGTGTCGGCAAACCGAGCTGCTCGTGGCGGCTGCCGAAACAGGCAAAGTGGTGAATGTAAAGAAAGGGCAATTCCTCAGCCCTCAAGCTATGCAGTTTGCGCAGCAAAAAATCATTGACTCTGGCAACGCCCAAGTGCTGCTCACCGAACGGGGTACCACGTTCGGCTATACCGATTTGGTGGTCGATTTCAGGGGCATCCCCACCATGCAAAGCTTCGGCGGCACCGTGGTGCTAGACTGCACCCATAGCCTCCAACAGCCCAACCAAGCCAGTGGTGTCACCGGCGGCCAACCTGCCCTCATCAGTGCTATTGCGAAAGCTGGTGTGGCTGTGGGGGTAGATGGCCTCTTTATGGAAACCCACCCGCGCCCGCATGAAGCCAAGAGCGATGCCGCTAATATGCTACCCTTGGCGCAATTACCGGGACTACTTCGTCAACTTGTTGCTATCCGAAAGGTTATAAAGGGGGCATAAATGGCTCAAGGCTGTCTTTCGCTTGCCCAACGTAGCATCGGCTGCTAGGTGCGCCTAAGAAAGTCTTGCGCTACCAACCTGCCTTTGCCCCTGCATTTTGCCAACATCTACTCCCCCCCCCTAAGGATAAGCACGCACAGAAAATTAATTACCCCTTTTCACGCAGCATCTTTTGCTCCCAAACTAACTAACCAATCGCCAACCAAGCATGGACGTAAAAAACAATATCTTAGAAACCATAGGCAACACGCCTATGGTGCGACTTAATAAAGTAATTGCTGGCCTTCCTTGCCCAGTCTATATGAAGGTAGAGACTTTCAATCCGGGGCACTCCATCAAGGACCGAATGGCTCTTAAAATGGTGGAAGACGCCGAAGCCGATGGCCGCCTACAACCCGGTGGCACCATTATTGAGTGCACGAGTGGCAACACAGGGATGGGGCTAGCGCTAGCAGCTTGCGTGAAAGGCTATCGCTGTATTTTCACCACGAGCGATAAGCAGAGTAAAGAAAAGATCGACATCCTCAAAGCCGTGGGTGCCGAGGTGATCGTTTGCCCTACGAACGTGACGCCGGATGATCCGCGATCTTACTACTCCGTAGCGCGCCGTCTGAGCGAGGAAGTGCCTAATAGTTTTTGGTTTAATCAATATGACAACCTCAGCAACCGCCAAGCGCATTATGAAAGCACAGGACCAGAGATCTGGCAACAAACCGACGGCAAAATAACGCACATGGTAGTTGGTGTTGGCACGGGTGGCACGGTGAGCGGTACTGGTAAATACCTTAAAGAGCAAAAGCCCGATCTACAAGTCTGGGGGATCGACACCTACGGCTCGGTTTTTAAAAAATACCATGAGACGGGTGAGTTCGACGAAAAGGAAATCTACCCCTACATTACGGAAGGTATCGGAGAAGACATTTTGCCCAAGAATGTAGATTTTTCCGTGATCGACCACTTTGAGAAAGTGAGCGATAAAGATGGTGCTGTAATGGCTCGCAAGCTAGCGCGCGAAGAAGGCCTATTACTTGGCTACAGTGCCGGCTCGGCGGTAGCGGGTTTGCTACAACTCCAAGACCGGCTTAAAGCCGACGACTTGGTAGTCGTGGTCATCCACGACCACGGTAGTCGATACATTGGTAAAATTTACAACGACGATTGGATGCGCGATCGCGGCTTTTTAGACAAAGAGCTGCGTTTGTCTGATTTGGTAGCCCAAAAAAGCCATATATCCTTTAGTGGCATACCTCATACCGCTACAGTACGAGAAGCCATGCTACAGATGAAATCGCAAGATTTTAGTCAGATGCCAGTATTAGACGCGCAGGAACAAATCGTAGGTGCTATCACCGAAACGGCCGTGCTCAATTATCTGCTAGAAAACCCGATTAAACACAGTGAAGAAGCCGTAACGGCCATTATGCGCGCGCCCTTTCCAGAGGTAGATCCGGAAACCACCCTCACGCAACTGCGGCACTATTTAAGCAAGGAAAACCCAGCCATTGTAACACGTGATCGGACGGGAGCTCGGCATTTAATTGCTCAGTATGACGTGCTACAAGCACTGTAAAAGCTAGATCCGATCCAGAAAAGCTTCCAATAGACGGTTAAAAACCACAGGCTCTTCCATCATAGGCGCATGGCCGCATTGGTCGATGAAGTGCAGCTCGCTGCCTTGGATGAGCTCGTGGAATTTATCCCCCACGAAGGGCGGGGTGATATTGTCTTGTTTGCCCCAAATCAGCAAGGTAGGCTTTTGAATGAGGTGTAGCTTATCGGCTAGGTTGTGGCGCACGGCCGATTTAGCGGTCATGATTACCCGTAGGCCTTTATTGCGGTCGGTAACCGTGGAGAATACTTCGTTGACGAGCTCTTCAGTAGCCACTTCGGGGCGGTAGAAGGTAGATTCGGTCTTTGCTTTAATGAACTCGAAGTTGTTGCGCTTAGGGAAAGTATTGCCCATAGCACTTTCAAACAAGCCGCTGCTACCAGTTAGGGTAATGGAAGCCAAGCGATGTTGTTGGGCTAGTGCGTAGAGAATGGCCACGTGCCCCCCTAGTGAATTACCTAAGACATGAAGTTGCTGAAAGTCCTTGTGTTTCACAAAATCGGCTAAATGATCTACCAAGCCGGTGAGAGACACTTTTCGCAGCGGTAGCTCAAACATCGGCAAAGTAGGCACTACAACGCGATAATTCGAGGAGAAGTGATCGATCACAGCCTCAAAATTGCTCAGTCCGCCAAATAGGCCATGCAATAGCAGGAGCGTACCTTTTTTAGGTTCGCCAATATCAAGGAACTCGTAGATTCCGTCGCGTTGATGTTCGTATTTCATAAGGATGTAATGCTAGAAATAGTACTTCCAAGGCGTAAAGATGGATAAAAAGCGGAAAAAATGAAAAATTTGCAAGAGAAAGCAGTTGACTTTTAGGTCTAATTGCAAAATTATGTGTTCTTTTGCAGTTCCAACCCACTTCCTAAGTGTAAAAAGGGGTTCAATCAATTCATGTTCATCAAAACCAAAACTATGCGTTTAACCATCAATTTACTTGCTTTCTTGTTCTTACTCGGAAGCTTCTCCTCTTGTGTTTCTAAGAAAAAATTCGACGAAATGGAGGCTGCTAAAATGGCTACCGATCAGCAGTTGGCACAAACTCGCACGGACTTACAGAAGCTGCAAGCCGACAAAGATGCTCTTGCTGCTCAGATGGAAGCGGAGAAAACCCGTCTGAATGGAGAAATCACCAGCCTACGCTCAGAAATGAGCACACAAGCTGGCCAAATCACTAGTCTCAACACGCGCCTCACTGCCACGGAAGCAGAATTGGAAGCAGCCCGCAAAGCAGTAGCCGACGTATTCAACCAATATAATGCGGCTGGTTTGTCTGTAACCAAGCGCGATGGCCAGCTTTTCATTGCTACGGAAACGCCTTTCACCTTCGCTTCTGGTTCTTCTAGCCTCAGCAAAGCTGAGCGCGACGCCATCGATGCTATGGCAGAGAAACTACAGAATGCAAAAATTCCTCTCACGATATTGGGTCATGCTGATACGCAAAAAGGAATGGACAACTGGGACTTGAGCTTCCGCCGTGCAAAAGCAGTAGCGGCTCGTTTGATTCGCAAAGGAGTTGATCCTGCCACGATCACAGTAGGTGGTGCTGGTGAGTTTGCGCCAGTAGGCGACAACAGCACGAGCGAAGGCCGTGCGCAAAACCGCCGTACAGAAATCAAGCCAAATCCTGCTTTAGGTACTTTGTACAACAACTAAGCAAGAAAGCTTTTAGTAAAGCGCTACAAAAGGAGTTCGACCCAAGGGTTGAGCTCCTTTTGTTTTTTGGGCTGCCGCTTCGCTCGCCGGGGCAAGGGGTAAGGGACGAAAAAGGAAATAAAAAAGCCCTTGACTTTCGTTAGCCTTTACAAAAGCCCTTATCTTTGCTGCACTTGTTTTCCCTTATCACCAAATAATACCACCAAATTATGTCTTTACCAAGTGTTTATGTTGTAGCTGCTAAGCGGACGCCCCAGGGTTCTTTTGGCGGCGTTTTTGCCTCGCTGTCTGCTACGCAATTAGGTAGTGTAGCCATCAAGGCTGCGTTAGAGCAAGCGGGTTTGCAGCCATCGCAAGTGGAGGAAGTGTTGATGGGCAATGTAGTGTCGGCCAATTTAGGGCAAGCACCGGCTCGCCAGGCGGCTTTAGGCGCGGGTATTCCCTTCCAGGTGCCTTGTACTACAATCAACAAGGTGTGTAGCAGCGGTATGAAATCCGTTATGTTTGCGGCGCAGAGTATCCTTTTAGGCCACAACGATATTGTGGTTGCTGGCGGCATGGAAAGTATGAGCAACATACCTTACTACGACACGGCTGCGCGCTGGGGAGCCAAATATGGTCATCGCGAGTTGGTGGATGGTCTAGCCAAAGACGGCCTTACAGACGCTTACGACCAGCAAGCGATGGGGGTTTGTGCCGATGCAACTGCCCTGAAATACAACATCAGCCGCGAGGAGCAGGATGCCTTTGCCATCAATAGCTATCAGCAAGCCGAGCGCGCCACGCAGGAGGGTGCGTTTGCCGCTGAAATAGCACCTGTTGCCATTCCGCAACGCAAAGGAGAGCCCCTGTTGGTGCAAGAAGATGAGGAATATAAGCGCGTTGACTTTAGCAAGATTAGTGGGTTGCGGCCTGCCTTCACCAAAGAAGGTACGGTTACGGCAGCCAATGCTTCTACCATCAACGACGGTGCTTCGGCTTTAGTGCTGGTGAGCGAGCGAAAACTCCGCGAACTCAATCTAACACCATTGGCTAGAGTGGTTGCCTTCGCCGATGCAGCTCAAGAGCCTCAGTGGTTTACCACCGCTCCTACCCTGGCCGCTCCAAAAGCACTGCGAGGCGCCGGCTTACAAATGAGCGATATGAGCTATGTGGAAGTGAATGAAGCCTTTGCGGTGGTTCCCATGGCCTTTTCAAGGGAACTTTCCGTTGACCCCGCCCGCATGAACATACAGGGTGGTGGCGTGGCCCTTGGGCATCCGCTGGGTAGCTCCGGTTCCCGCATTCTCGTTACGCTTAGCCATATCTTGCAACGAAAGCAAACACAGTATGGTTTAGCCGCTATTTGTAATGGAGGCGGTGGAGCTAGTGCCTTAATTTTAGAGCGGATGTAGAGGCGCTGGCTCCAGCCAATTGAGCGATCGCCTGAGGAGAAATAGGCTGCGGTTGCGCTACAAAGTGCCCCTTGCCCCTGCCTTCGGCCAAAAAAAATAGCCTTGTTCGGCAGCTTATGAACGAGCGACCACGTGGTAGCAGCGAAGCCAAAGCGTGCAGACGAATTGAGTCGTTAAAAATCATCCCCGTTCCTTCGGCTGGCAAAACCGCCGGCTGCCGAGGGAACGGGGTAACGGCTGCGAAAGTAAAGGCCGGCCACCACGCCAAACACAAAGCCCCCGATGTGAGCCCACCAAGCTACGCCCCCGCCACCAGCCTGCCCTAGTGCCGCATAGCCGCCCATAAACTGTTGGGCAAACCAGATAGGCAAAAACACGAGCGCGGGGATAGTAACAGCAAAAACTAACAGATAGCCTTTGATGCGCGAACGCGGAAACATTACCAAATAGGCTCCCATGACCGCTGCAAGCGCACCACTGGCTCCTACTACCGGCACCATTTCCTGCGGATGAAAGTAAATATGCCCAGCATGAGCCGCCAAGCCCCCCAAAAAGTAGAGTATTAGAAAGGCCGTACTGCCCACGGTAGCTTCAATATTATCAGCAAAAATCCATAGATAAATCATATTGCCAATCAGGTGCATCCAGCCTGCGTGCATGAACATACTGCTGAAAAGCGTATGCCACTCCTCCCCTGCCACAATGGTAGCTGGCACGGCGGCATACTGCTTAAAAAAATCGGTCAGCGCCGTTTCCGGTATGGCTAGTTGATACAAAAAGATAAGCACATTGAGCGCAATAAAGCCATAAGCAAACCAGGGCTTGTGGCCGCCTTCAATTTGGTCGTCGCCAATAGGTAGATACATTAGCGGTAGGTTTTTAGTAAGTCGTGGCAGTCACGATGGCCTTTACCCGCAGGGTGTAATCCTCAAAAGGGGTTCGAATGCCATCGGTGGGGTAAGGTGCTAGTTCGAGCACTTCAATTTTAGCGCCTTTGATCGTAAAAGAAGGATTGGCGCGGCTGTCGGCAGCAATTGTTACTTGCCGTGGGCCTCCGGCTATTTCTTCTATCACGATGGTGGCCGCACCGGCTTGGATGCAGTTTACGCCTGTTGGGCAGCGGCTGTCTCTTTCCACAGACACAAATAAAAAGCCTTGGTTTGCTTCGCCTTCGAGCCGAAAGACCTCGCCTACGGCTAGTGTTTTTTCCTCGCCGAAGGCCGTGGGTTTCATTTCCTTTTCCTTACAAGCTTTCGTGGAAGAGAGCAATATGGCCAGCAGTAGAATGTATTTCATGGTCACAAATTTGGGGGTAAGATAATTGTTAGTTCTCTTTCAGAGCCGTTTTGACGCAAAAAAACCGAATTTCACCCCAAAACAGCTGCCAATAAGCTAGTAGATAGCGGTCAATCTAGCCTTAAGTAGGCACCTGGCTCCCTAGCCCAACAAACCAAAGAGCCCGTAGATAAAAAAGAACAACAGCCAAATACCTTGGTAATAGGCCGCAATACTTTTAGGCGCATCGAAGCGAAGGCGGCTACCCAGCCACCATAGTGCCGGCAAGCACGCCAGTAAGCCCAGCGAAAGATAAGGCAGCGGCCGCCCTACCCCATTGAGATAGTAATATAGCAGTGCTGTACTTACGATGGCGGTGATGAGTAAAACTTGCCCCAGCCACCAAACGCTACTGGGGCCAAGGCGGATGGAGAGCGTATGGATTTGGTAAGCCGCATCGCCTTCCGTATCGGGCAAATCTTTGTACCATGCAATGATAATACTAAAAGCAAAAATAAGCCCCGTGAGCAGCCAAATCGTGGGCGGTAATTGCGCGGCACCTCCTAGTTGCACCCGAAAGTGCAGGTAAAGTAATACATTCACTAGAAAGCCGCGCACAGCTAAAATACAGAAAGCTGCCCAAAAATGAAAGCGTTTAAGGCGCAGCGGCGGTAAGCTGTAAGCCGTACCGAAGGCGATACTTGCCACCACCGTAGCTAAAAGATAAGTAGGATAAAAAGCAGCCGTGAGGAGCGCAACCACTAAACAGCTGGAAACAATCCACCAAGCTTTTTGCATCGTATAAGCGCCAGATGCAAGGGGTAGATAAGGCTTATTGATCCGATCGATCGCTACGTCAGTAATTTGGTTCAGCCCAGTGATATACACGTTGGCCGCTAAGCAGCTAAGGAGCGTCCAGCCTAGCAGCGGCCAATCAGACTGAGCCGTGTGGCGCACCGCAATGGCATAGAGTGCTAGAATGCTCCCACTCGTGCCCACCAAAGTATGCAAACGCGCAAAGCGAAGAAAAGTGACCATCCTACAAGGGTTTTTCTGCCCGCAGTACCCCATAACGCACGCTCCCCTGCTTAGCACCTCGCTGCATATAGCGCATAGCCCAAGCACCTTTGAGAGTACCCCAGCCCGACCGAAGCAGCAGCGGCCAGTGGCGAGGCAGCAGACTTTTTTTAATCACAGCTTGCCAAAAAGGCGCTACGGAAGCAGACCAATCGGCGATTTGTACCGCTTCAAAGCCGCTGTCCTGCGCAATTTGGGCAATTTCATCGAGGCTGATCCAATCACCTAAATGATACAGTTGCTGAATTTTTAGCAGGTTTTCCACCTCCCTGCTCGCCAAACCGGGTGGTGTGGAGCGGTGGCACCAAGTGGCCAGCAGCAGCAGCCCTCCTGGGCTAAGCAAGCGATGAAAATGTTCCAGCAGGGCCACTTTATCGCCGATGTGTTCGGCACTTTCCATGCTCCAGATCAAGTCGAAAGGGCCTTGCTCCGGG
This sequence comes from Lewinella sp., assembly GCA_036735605.1. Lineage (GTDB taxonomy): Bacteria > Bacteroidota > Bacteroidia > Chitinophagales > Saprospiraceae > Neolewinella. Next base: position 16,169 of record DAINNZ010000050.1, read on the forward strand.
CTAGCCTCGAAAAGGTTTTGCGCCACTAGCTCGCAGCGGTTTGCTAAGCCGGCCACTTCATTGAGTTGATTTCCCCTTTGGGCTTGCAAGGGGCTTAAGGTAAAACCAATGGCCGTGGCGGTGGGGTATTTTTCCAACAAATAGCGGCTGCTGGCTCCAACGCCGCAGCCCGCATCAAGGATACGGCGGATATTTTCGGTAGCGCCCCCCCAAGCAAGCAGTGCCTCAATCATGGCCAACTGCGCTGCTTCATGCTCGTAGGCTGCTTTGCCATCCGCACCATAATAGCCGTGGTGCATGTGTTCGCCCCAAGCCTTCAACCATAGATCAGTGCTACGATCGTAGAAACGGCGAATATTAGCTAGCAACTGAGCAGTGGGAAGCATGCTTTATTTTTTCTTTAACACACGCCACGCTAGATAACCAACTGCTAGCGCACCCAGCCCCACTAGCACCGCTTTTTGCTCGCGATTAAGCGGCTCATAAGGCCCTTCTATACCGCGTAGCGGCGCGGAAATATAGCCCACTAGTGCAATAGGAATAAAAAGAAAACCCGCCGCAGAGCCAAGTGCTACCCTACCCGCTAGGAGTAAACCTCTACCGAGACTCATCCCTGCTGCTTCGTAGCTAACTAGGCTTGTTTCTTTATTTTGTGCCGCTACGCGGTCAGCATTGGGGCTTTTGCCGGCTCTCACCTTCTTACCCGCAATCGCGATACCGTAATGCTCGTTTTTTTGCCAATGTGGCTTAATATATTTCCAGCGAATTTCCTCGAAGCCAGCCTTCTGAAACCAAGCTTTATAATCATGCGCAGGCGGGAATAACATCCACGTATTGGCCATAAAACGGCTAAAAGCCATCTTAGGCTCTAATGGACCAATCAGCAGTGCCCAGCCACCTGGTTTGATCACCCGATAAGCTTCATTAATGCCCTGCTGCGGATTCGGCCAATACTCAATACTTCCAGCTGAAACATAGCGATCAAAGGTATCGTTTGGAAAAGGGACGTTTTCTGCATCACCTAGTCGGAAGCTACATTCCATCAAAGCGTCTTTGGCCTTAGCCCGTGCCATTTGCTGCGGGCTCTGATCTACGCAAACCACTTGTTCGGCCGGCACTCTAGCGACAATACCTTCCGTGGTAAAGCCCGTGCCAGCGCCCACGTCAATAACGCTCAGCGCATCCGCCCCTTCCCAACTGACCAACGAAAGAGCATCTTCCCGCATCCGTTTAGTCCAAAACAGCGGGTTCACCAATTTATCGTAAAAGTTGGATAAGAAGCGGTAGAACCAGTAGGCCTCCCGTTTGTGTTGCATCAGGCGCATAAGCTATTGGAGCATTTTCAATGGGAACAACGGAAATAGAGATAGAGTTGAGTTTTTCAGGATGAATTACAAATTGGGCAAGCAGGATGGAAAATTGAGATTGGCTAAAGCAGGGGCAGGTGTTTTCTTTGTAGCGCAAATGCGACTAGAACGAGCCATGTATAAGTCTTAATACAAAAGCCTACTAAGCACCCCAACAAAAATAATCACAGCTTTCCACTCGGCATCTTTTGCTCCTAGCCAGGCGTTAAATACTCGTCTTAACACCCCTAAGCCTAGGTTTACCGTCGGTGCTACTAGCTTGGTCGCTTCGCGGTTGTGTTCAACCAGCTTCGCAGCTATATTTCGGCGCGCTGCGGCTAGTTTGCTTAGCGACGGCCTACGTCGGTTGTGTATTTACCTCGGCTAAAAGCAAAATCTGCCAGCTTGAAAAGTTGCATTAAATATGTCCGAGTACTTACAATAGAACTTCCTTTGCATCTTCCCAAAGATGAGGCAACTGCGCCAGCAAACGAGCTTGATAAGCCCGCCAAGGATGGCGGAACTGTAAGTGAGTTAACATTCGACAAATATATTGATTCCTCCATCATTTATCGTCAATTCTTCATCTACACCCCTTTAATTTGGCGAATTTAAGGGAAGCAATAAAAAAATTTCCCTTTATACTTGCAAGAATGCCGATAGTTTCGCTAACTTGCAGCCAATATCGTCAAGTGCACCCAAAAAGCTATCTGATCGCCCTAACACAAAGCCAGATAGAATCACTTTTTCCGTGGCATTGAGCCACTTCTTTTTCGTGTACAAAATAGTAGAAAATAAGCTTAAAGCCGGTCTGTAGAAGTGCTCCATGTAGTAGGAGGCAGTAGCCCCCCTTGCGCATTCACCCCCTTCATCGTACAGATCAGCAACCAAAGAAAAAGGAAAGGTGGTCTTTCCTTTTTTTGCCTGCCATTTCCATTGGAATGCCAATGGTTTGGTATCAGTGTATGTACTCATTTTTTTTTAACTCACTAAATCTTTACTTATGAAGGTGTTTTTACCCTTTAGCTCGCTAACTGCGTGGCAAGGTGCTGGCCGATCCCTCTTGGTGGCGGCTGTGCTCTTGTTGAGCAGTGGTTGGGTGCTAGCTCGTACCATTACGGGCACGGTAGTCGATGAAACCGGGATCGGGCTACCCGGCGTTAATATCATTGTAGAAGGTACCTCCTCCGGTACCGTTACGGATATCGACGGCAGCTATTCCGTTTCTGCTAACGACGGAGATGTACTTATTTTTTCTTTCACGGGTTATCAAACCCAGCGTGTAACCATAGCTGGCCAATCGCGTATTGATCTTAGCTTGCAGCCCGACGTAGCCGTCTTGGAGCAAGTGGTGGTTACGGGCTACAACCAGCAGCGCAAAGGTGATATCACCGGCGCAGTAGCCGTTATTAATACAGATGAGCTAACGGCTATTGCCGCCTCTTCTGTTAACCAGCAATTAGAAGGCCGCGCCACTGGCGTAGTAACTTCTACCTCTGGTGCAGCGGGTGATGGTACGAACATTCGTATCCGGGGTATTTCATCCTTCACCAGCAATGACCCCTTGATCATTGTGGATGGCGTACCGCAGTTCAATAACTTTTTGAACAACATCAACCCTAACGATATTGCTTCTGTACAAATCTTGAAAGACGCTTCTGCAGCTTCTATCTATGGTACAAGAGCACTCAACGGGGTAGTAATCATTACTACTAAGCGCGGTAAAGTAGGTAAACCACAAGTTACCTATGATGCCTACTACGGCGTGCAAGGCCACGAGCGCGGCTTTGATGACATCCTCATCACCAACTCAATGGACTACATGTCGGTGTTCCTTCGTCAATACACCGACCAAGGTTTGTATCCGAGTACAGACGATCACGTTTACGGTGCTGCGCCAGGGCGTTTACCTACTTACATCTTCCCGAATAATGCGACGAATGTGGATGAGAGTACTTACTCCTACCCCAACAACCTCATTATGCGCGCCAATCAGCAAGGCACCAACTGGTGGGATGAAGTTTTCGATTCAGCGCCTATGACAGATCATACACTAGCTATTAGCGGTGGCACCGATGCGGGTACGTATCGGATCTCTGCCAACTACCAAAACCAGCAGGGTACGATGATCAATACCTACTTCAAACGCTATGCCATCCGAGCTAACTCACAATGGAAAGCCGGCAAAGTAACCTTCGGAGAAAGTTGATATAACCGTCTATGAACCTGATAAATACATTCATTACATTGATAGCTGCAAAATTGAGCTATTGCTGGGAAGTGATCTTTTCCTTTATATGTGTGTAGATTGTCATAGTCCAAATAAGCAGTTTGACTCTTTAGCGATTTATACTAGAAGTCATGATCTCAATGACCTATTTTTGAAAGGGAAAACCAAGCATACAAAGTTGATTTTTCCGAGAAAAATAGTTTTGGATTCGTTTGACTTAAGAGCTATCAATAAATTTATTTCAAGGTATATGGGGAGTAATATTATGAGCAGCGAGATTCAAATTGAATAATAGGGGGGGTAATTATCTATCGAAAATAAAATCACTCTTTCCACACAAAACTACCTTCACCCTTGTGTATAGCCTGCGACTGAATGCTATATCAAGAAAATGGATAACGAGGAGTATCTGCTCGTAGCTGTCCCTAGCCATAGCTTTTTGCCTTGGCTAGTGGAAAATCTTGACTCGTAGAGTAGTGACGGGGAGAGCGTCCATTTCGGAAAATGGCGCCTAAAATTCCCCAACAACAAAAAAGATACTACATTGGCCCCATGGAATTCAACCCCAACCAAAATTTCGTAGCTGCCAACTTCGCCGCTGGCCGCTTAAAGGCAGGATTTTCCTTACAGGGTGTTCGTGAACTACTAGCCCTGAAGGGGCGACATACCACTAAGGAAGGGTGCAGCCCTTCCCTATCTTCACCCCGCTGTAAACGTACAGCCCTGTGAGAAATGTCAAGCCAAAAAAAGATGACGGGAGAATACTGGTTCGCCAGCCAGCCATAGCCATAGCCTTGTGCCTTGGCCAGCAAAGTGACGCAAATCAACGATTATTTCCCTTCGGCTTGCAATTTCCGAAGGCTTGTGGGGTGGGGGTGGTGCCGGAGAATTGGTATCGCTACAATGGCAAGGAATGGGAGGAGGCGTTTACTCATATATATCTTTCCTGTGCCCGAGGGTGATGACATCCACTCGCAAAACATCATCGGAAATATCGTAAATAATGCGGTAATTTGCTACGCGGATGCGGTAGCCGTCTCTACCTTTTAGTTTTTTGTAACCAAGAGGACGCGGATTATCTGCAAGGCTGTAAATTGCCTCTTTGATGCTGGAATAATAGGGCTCATTTATTTTTTCAAGGGCTTTAATGACCCGCCTATTCAAGGTGATATGATAAGCCATTACTTCGCTTTGCGTCTAGCTTCTATCATCCTAAAGGCATCATCAATGGGAATGGAAGACTCCTGAGACTTTTTGGATTCGTCATAAAGCTTTATGTCTTCCAGCTCTTCCAATTCTTCCAGAATGGCTTCGAAGTCCTCCACGGGAAGCACCACGGATATCTTTTTGCCTGTTTGATCGGTAATGTATTGCGGATGTAAGATAAGCATATAAGTATCCTTTAAACTGAACTTACAGAACCAATTAAATAGGCAAAAGGTTGTAGTGGGGAAGGCCAGTTTTGATTGTAGAAAACGCCTACTAAACTATCCCAACAACAAAAAGATACTACATTGGCCCCATGGAATTCAACCCCAACCAAAATTCGTAGCGGCCAACTTCGCCGACGGCCGCTTAAAGGCAGGATTTTCCTTACAGGGTGTTCGTGAACTACTAGCCCTGAAGGGGCGGCATACCACGAAGGAAGGGTGCAGCCCTTCCCTATCTTCACCCCGCTGTAAACGAACAGCCCTGCTGAAACCTCCTACCAAGAAAATGGATGACGGGAAAGCATCGCTCCGCAGCTGGCCATAGCCTTTTGCCTTAGCCAGTTCTATGAAGTACCCGCAACCTACCGCTCGTGCGGGTTGATGAGTTGTAGGCCGTCAATATTTTTAAAGTCCTTCGTGTTTCTGCTGAGGAGTACCAGATCATAGGACAGCGCAGTAGCTGCAATAACCGCGTCAGGTAACTTGACACTGTGGAGTTTACGAATGGCCGCAGTTTTGGTCTTTATTTCACTTTCAAGTTCAAGCACAAAGGCATCGTTGATGAAGTTGTGGAGCACTTTGGTGTCTTCATCAGTCGGTGTTTTCCAGCAGAGCAATTCGATTTCGGTAATTACTGAAATGGCTGGAGCGGTATCTTTGAGGATATCATCTATGAAAATTTCCGCCGCAGCGGGAAATTGCTGTTGCAGATAGTAAATAACGGTATTGGTATCCTAGAGGTATTTTATTCCCATTCGCTCCGCAGCTCGTTTAGTTGTTGGTCGATTTCATTTAAGGCTTGCTTAGACATGGCCCCTTTGTAGGCCACCCAATCTGAAGTGGTCGCCTGCTTTGTGGCATCATCTTTTCTTAGCCGAATCAATTGCAACTGCTCCAAATCTCGGAGGAGATTCAGCACTTTTTCATTGATAATATCTACTGTTACCGTGCGCATAGCCTAGGAAATTTATTGATAAGGGTGTTGGTTTGACACAAATCCATACAACCAATATAACCACTCGGTCTCCTCAAAGGTTGAGGAGATTCTTTTTTAGGTTTTTTAATGCCAGTAATTCTCAATTTGGCTCATGCAGGAGCCATGCCCACCCAAAGGAGCCATGCTTTAGCCACAAAGTCATCCCGCCCAAGGTGGAAGAAAAACCGCCTAGCCAAAATGCCAGATAGCAGTCAAGGCTGATAATGCCCAGCTCTTTTGAAAAAAAACACGGCTCCTGTCGGAACACCCGCATGGGCGTGAGCCAATAAAAATAAAAACCCCTATCTTCACCCCGCTGTAAACGTACAGCCCTGCTGAAACATCCTACCGAGAAAATGGATGACGGGAAAGCAT
>DAINNZ010000051.1:0-22460 GCA_036735605.1 Lewinella sp.
GTATATAGGTTTCCGGAGCCTAAGATGGTGGTTCGATTCCACCCGGGACCACTCCCCCACCCTTTCGCTGCCCCATTGTTGCTTGCCTTTGCGCAGCGGTTCATTTCGTTTCGTTATGGAAAAATTTCGCCGGCTTCGCCTAGATGAGTTGCAGGAGGTAGCACCTCAATTTGTTCGCTTCTTAGCCGTACATGGCCTAGACGCAGTAGCTTGGCAAAAGATGAAAAGCCAGCAGCCCGATCAGTCGGATCAATTAATTGTGCAGTTCAGTCAACTCGTCTTCGAAGGGGTGATCGGGCGCGTGACCCATCTGTTGCATCGCAGGCCGCGCGACATTCGCGCCTACCATTGCTTAGCGGACAAGATACTACTGCGCGGCCTATTGATCGAAGGCGAGACGCAGCTCGACCTAAGCAGAGCAGAGCTTGCGGCGGAGGAAATAATGCAGCAAATTCGCCAAGACGGCGCGAAAGTAAAGGTTTTTAGTGCCGAACGAGCCTATCGTGCGCAAGACCGCGCACAAGACATCTTCCTGCTTATGGAAGAAGGTGCTCGCATTGCAGACGACACCATCTTCCAACTGCTCGATGGCCTCTAAGAAGCGCAGTGAACGATGCCCCACCTAGGCGAATAGGAAGCGCATCAGCACGAAAAACAGCACTAGATAAATCCACAAGCCATCGAGGAAATGCCAATAAAGCGTTAGTAAGCGGAGTTTGAGCCTTTTATCAGGGTCGCTGAAGTAGATTAAGACACTGACCGGCTCTTTCATACTCACACGAGCGCGATAAATAAAGAGCCCTAAAAAGGGTAAGCCAGCAATCACGTGCAAAAAATGTAGTATTGAAATCACGTACAAATAGCCGGCTGAGTTATCACTATGGATAAAGACCGACTGGCTAAAAAGCTGGTACCAAGCCAAGGACTGCAGCGCTAGAAACAGCAAGCTAAGCCCCAGCGTGAGCCATAAGGAACGTTGGTAAAGTTGCGTATCGTCTAGTAAATAGGCTTTCTTCGCTTGGCGAATCGTATAACTACTTCCTAGCAGAACGAGGGTATTGAGCAAGAAAAGGGGTGGTAGCTGTAGGGATGGTAAATCGTTCTGAATACGTGTGTAAACAAAACTCCCACTCAAAGCTAGGAACATCATTGTTAAGCTAAACAGCAGCAGTGACAGATAAACATTATTGGGGTGGAAGGCAAAGTTATCGGGTGTTTCCACCACCTCTTGTTTCAATTCGTGCGGGCGAGGATAGTCTTCCATGATTTTTTAAGCTGTTGTTTTGGCGTCGCGTCGGCAACGCTCACTACAATATTTAACCGCTTCCCAAACCTTCTCCCATTTCTTGCGCCAAGAAAAAGGACGGCCACAGACAGGGCATACCTTTTGGGGTAGGTTGGCTTTTTTGATAGCCTTTGCCAAGGCTTAGGCGTTTTTCAGTGCGGCGATTTCGTCGGCCACGGCTTCGGCCTCCGCTGTTTTAGCGGCATAGCCTTTGATATCGCCTTTTCGCTGCAAGTCCATGGCTTCTTTTAGTAGCTTTTCGTAGCGCTGTTGTAGCGGCTTGAGGGGGGCTTTTTTGAAGAATCCGAACATCTTGTATAGTTTTAGCTTTGTAACAAGGGAAGGGATGTTTGGTTCTGAACGGGATTTGAACCGCGAAGAGACGCAAACGGGATGTGGGCGGATTTTTCACAGGATTTACCGGATTTTTGCCTGTTCGATTTGACCCAATACAAGAAGAGGTAGGTCTTTCACCAACCGCTAAGCGGCGAAGGAGCGCAAAGAGGGGGGAGGAACAATAGCGCTTGTTGCAAGTTTTTTGCCAACTACTTGTATAATTGTGAGGAAGTACTTACCTTTGCGCCCGCTTCCGTGAGAACGGAGGGAATCATTAATCAATTTTTTAACAATTCAGTACGACTGATCCGAATGAGGAATTACGAAACAACTTTTATCGTAGACCCAGTGCTGTCGGGGGAAGAAATCAAAACGACAGCTCAGGCGTACGTAGAACAACTCCGTAAGGAGAACTGTGAAATTGTTTATGTGGATGAGATGGGGCTTCGCACCCTAGCTTACCCCATTAACAAGAAGAACAGTGGTGTCTACTACTCCATTGAATACAAAGCAGAGAACGGTGTTTTTCTGCGCGCTTTTGAATTGGCAATGCAGCGCGACGAACGTATCATGCGCTTCCTAACGGTAGCACTCGATAAGTTTGGTGTGCAATATAACCAAGACAAGCGCGATGGTAAAATCGCAAAAGCCAAGAAGCCAAAAGCTCCCAAATCTGAAGCTTCTGCTTCCGGTATGAGCCGGAAAAAAGCCGATGGTCCTCACCTCAGTGGTGTGCCTAGCGGCGATGCAGAATCTTTCAAAGAAGAGGAATAATCCATTAACCAGCAAAATCAGACTTCACTATGGCTAGTCGCGATGATATAAAATTTCTTTCCAACCCCAATATTGGGGCGAAGAACAAAAAGTACTGCCGTTTCCGTCGTTTCGGTATCAAGTACATCGATTATAAAGATCCAGACTTCCTCTTGACCTTCGTCAACGAGCAAGGTAAAATCCTTCCCCGCCGCATTACAGGCAACAGCCTCAAGTACCAGCGCAAAATGGCCACGGCCATCAAACGCGCTCGCCACTTGGCTATGATGCCTTATGTGACGGACCTTTTGAAATAAAATTCTTTCCTAACCACCACCGCGATGGGGCACTGCCCCGATAAGGGTGGGACAACATAATTCGTTATGCAAGTAATTATGCTGAAAGACGTGGACAAAGTCGGCGATAAGCACGAAGTTGTTACCGTAAAGCCTGGCTTCGGCCGCAATTATCTAATCCCTCAAGGATTAGCCCTCTTGGCCAACAAGTCGAACCTCGGCCGTTTAGCTGAAATGACCCGCCGTGAAGCCATCCAAGAGCAAAAGCGCTTAGATGACTACAAAGTGATGGCTAAAGCCGTACACGGCAAACAGCTCATCATGGTTGCTAAAGCGGGCACCAGCGGCAAAATCTTCGGTAGCATCACGCCACTAATGGTCTCTACGCAACTGCAAGAGCAATTCGGTATCGAAGTGCCCCGCAAGAAAATCCTTATGCCAGAAAGCGCCAAGGAATTGGGTAACTACCCACTCACCATCGCTTTCTACGAAAACGTAAAAGCAGAACTCACCCTCTGCCTCGTCGATAAAGCAGGCGATAAGCCCGCCGAAGACGTAGCCGAAGCAGCCGAAGCCCCCACAGAGGAATAAGCTGTTGCTGTGAAAACAAAAAGCCCCGCATCCTAGGATGCGGGGCTTTTTGTTTTTTGGGCGTACGTTTACTGAAACCTGGGGGGGGGGGACGTAATGTGGGGAATATACATACCCTTATATCTCTGCCTTAACTCCGTTTATGTAAAGTATAAAGCGATTTGTTGGTTCCCCCATGAAAACAGCATTCATTTGTCCTGCATTGAAGGCTCTGCGAACGCTGGCTTCATTTATTGTTTGGCCTGCCTCATTAGCTAAACTAAAATAGAAGCCTTGACTAAAAGCCCAGGCGGCTTCATCCAGAACCTCATCACTAGTGCCAACCACGAAAGGGATATGAACAGCGATGGCTTCAGCTTGCTCGCCAGAATGACAGGCATTGAGCAAAACTAACTTTAAGGCTATACCTTGTTTATTTACCATACTCTCGAACATGAAAGCCAATTGGTCAGCCGAAGCCATAGCATACGCCTCCCCTCCTAATGAATGATGCACTAATAAGCCTCCCTTCTCTCCTGGCTGGGGTTCGTAGCGATGTAATAATCGCAGCTCAGGCGAACGAGATGCTCAGGTTTTTCATCATCAGAAGCATCTCCTCCTTCACTACCCATAATAAAGGTGCCCGCTCCTACGCGCCGCAGGGGGTACTGCTGCCCATTCGGCAGCGGAAGCGTGTAGGTATCGGGAAGTTGGGGGTTTGGCATACGCTATTCTTGTGTGGGGGTAAAGATAGGAAAAAGGGGGAATTGGTGGGGGGCGTGAGGATGGCAATTCGAATAGCGCGCCTACAGCGCTAGGGTTACCCCCTAAAACAAAAAAGCCCTGCATCCGATGGATGCAGGGCTTTTTTATTTACTCACTAATTTCGGCATCGTCGATGAGGGCATCGCCGTCGCCGTCTTTGTCGTCGAAGCCGGTGATGGCGTCGTTAGGTTTGGGTTTTTGTGGGGTTTCGCTGTCGGTTAGGCGCACGCTGCCTTCGCGGTGGTAGTCGCCGTCGGCGAATTTGGCAGCGCGGTCGAAGAAGGAATCCGTTCCGTCTAGTAGCGAGCTACTGGCGTCGCGCTCGCCTTCTTTGCCTCCGAAGGCACGGGCACGGGCTTCGGCTTGTTCGGCGGCAGCTTTAGCATTTTCGATGGCTTCATCGAGGCTTTCTTTTTCGGCGGCGGCGCTGGCTTTTTCCACTAGGGCATCGGCTTTATCTTTCAGGCCGGCGCCTAGTTCGGCGGCTTTATCGAGGGCATCGCTGCCTTTTTCCAGCACTTTCTCGCCCACTTTTTCGCTAACATCCATGAGCTTGCCGCCTAGTTTTTCGGCAGCCGCTTTGGCGCCTAGTCCAGCAGCAGCAGCTTTATCGAGGGCTTGATCGGCCACTTCTCGCAGCGCAGAGGGAGCTGCGGGAGCTGACGGCAGATCGGCCTCAAAATCGAGGGCTTTTTTGGCTTCGCTGCTCAAATCATGCCCCAAATCGCTTAGGTCGAGGCTATCTTCTAAGGCATCCGTGGCCTCGGCGGCCGTGTCGGCAACTTTATCGGCACCTTCTTGAGCCGCTGTATTGATCGAGCCCAAACGCTCATTGATCCAGTTTTTGGTGTCGCCGGCCGCAGCCTTTCCCTTTTCGGCAAGGTCTTCACCTAAATCGAGTGCTTTTTCCTTTGCAATGGCAGCCTTTTCGCCCAATTCTCCGCCTATTTCAAAGGCTTTTTCCTTTGCTACCGCCGCTTTCTCACTGAGGTCTTCCCCTAGGTCTTCCAGCCTATCCATGGCTTTTTCGGCAAAGGCTTCCCCTTTATCTGCTAAATTTTCTAATTGGCTTTTTGCTTTTCCTGCTAGTTCACTGCCTTGCTCCAGCAGCTCGCCGCCTACTTCTTTGGCAAATTCCCCCGCCTTTTCAGCTTGGTGCTTGGCAACTGATTTGGCACCGAAAAAAATTTTCTTAAGATCTCCTAAAATAGACATAATGCGTAGTTGTTTGAATGATTATTGTTGGCATAAATGCAGGGGCAAGGGCTTCTTTTGTAGCGCAAGCGCGCACCTCCTCACAGACCAAAAGCAGCCAAGGCAAAGCCCCAAAAAGACTATCCGATAGCTTAGACGGCCTTTCCACCACTAAGGTACAATTTTTTTTATTGTAAGGGGCATGATACTCCTCACAATGAAAAAAAAACTTCCTCCCGAAGGCGGTGCCCCCCCCTTGCAATACAACCGAGGGCTTTCACCCCCCTCGAAAAAAGAGGTCTCGGAAAAGGAGGTCAGGAAAATAAAAATGAAGGTCTTGTAAAAAATAGCGCAACCGCTCTTGATAGCTTTGGTCTTGATAGCTTTGGTGAGCAGCTACTTCTTGAAGTAGGCTTTTGGTTTCTAGTTGTAGTTCTGCGTCGGACAGCATACCTTCCCTCCATTTAGCGATAGCGAGTAGGATGGGAATATTAGGCAGGTAGTTGGCCTTTTTGTGGTAGAGTTTATCCTTTTCTATTAAGCGGTATTTTCTGGCAATTTTCAGGCACTTTTCGGGCTGCTGCACCAATAGCATGGCTTGTAGGTAGGTAGAAAAAAAGAGGTGCCAGCGGTATTGCAGTATTTCTTTGCTGTAGGCAAGCAAGAAGGTATTCCCGAAGCTTTCCGCGCTTTTATATTGGCCGTTTTTGAGCAAGGCCTCCATGTAGAAAGCTACGTGCCCAATTCGGCTATGCATACTAGTGGTGGTTTTGGCACGCGGGAAGGCCGCTTTGAGCAATTCCAGCGCTTCGGCTGTTTGCCCTAGGCGCAGCTGTACGGCAGCGAGGTTGTTGACGTAAAACAAATAGTCGTGGTTATTCGCTCGGATGGAGAGCTTACCGTAGAAGACCGCTCTTTTGTATTCTTTGAACCGCGCATGTAGTAGCAAGCGGTTGCTGTAATAATTAGCCAATATCCGTTTAGAATAATGCTGTCCTGTTAAGAAAGCCTGATCTAACACATCGAAATGCTGCCGTATCTGCGTATAATCTTGATAATTGAAGCCAATAAAAGTAAGGCGTACGAAAGCTAAATAGCGATTCAACCCGTCCATTTGCTCATCGAGGAAGACCTTTTCTAGCCAAGTAAGCCATTGTACCGATTCGTTGTTGCCACTAGCATATTGGTTAACGACATCCTTGGTGGCTTCATGGAGTCGTTCGTAGCAAGCTTTCGCCTGTTGGTAGGCCGCTTCATACTGTAGCAGCCAATTATTGACGAGTTGATAATCTTGGTGGCGGATTCTGATTAGCAAAAAATGGCGATAGTGAAGCAGCACCTCATAAAAGCGAATGAAAAAAAAGCTTGGGTGCTCGTATTGGCGAACACTTTTCAGCAGTTTTTTCTCCTCTTCTCTTTCGATCGTATCGGTCATGATTTTGCGCTCCATGTGGAGCATCCAGTCGTGTTGGTGATCTACATCGATAGCTTGTAGGCGCTCTTGTATCCAATTCTGTAAGTGGCTATACTTTCGCTTATCGATACTAGGATCGTAGGGGGTAAACTGCTCGATTTCGCGGCTATTGCAATCGACACGCTGCAAAATCTCCAGTCTTTGGGTATCCTCGAAGCACTGGGTTGCGAGCAGGTAGGCCGTTTCGTGCGGTAGCAAGGTATTGGCAAAATGGGTAAATTTCTGAAGATGTTGGCGCATAGGCGTTAGACTACTTTAAATAACGGCTCCCCCATCCACACTCAGGCAAGTGCCACTGATGTAAGCTGCTGCATCGGAAGCCAAGAAGGCGTAGGCTTGGGCAATATCGCTAGGCTCGCCGAGGCGTTGTAAAGGTGATTTAGCACGCATACCCGCTAGCACTTCGGGTGGCATGGCTGCCGTCATGGCCGTATTAATAAAGCCAGGTGCTACGGCGTTCACGGTGATGCCTTTGCGGCCGAACTCCCTAGCCCAAACCTTGGTCATCCCAATCAAGGCCGCTTTGGTGGCTACGTAGTTAGTTTGTCCAAAATTACCATAGAGGGCTACGATGGAAGAAGTGTTTACAATGCGGCCGTATTCAGCAGCCTCCATAAAGGGATACACAGCCTTGGTGCTATTAAACACCCCGCTCAAGTTCACGTCGAGCACCTGCTGCCATTGCTCGCTGCTCATTTTCTTAAACGAAGCGTCTCGGGTAATACCTGCATTGTTGATTAGGATGCTGATACGGCCAAATCGGCTCACCACCGCTTGGGCTGCGGCTTCGCAAGCTGCTAGCGAAGTCGTATCTACCTCAAAAGCCGCTGCTTGGCCTCCTTGCTCGCCTATCTGGGCCGCTAAGGCTTCCGCAGCCGTCTTATTAATATCCCAAATAGCTACCGCAGCACCTAAGGAAGCAAATAATTCTGCCGTAGCAGCGCCTATGCCATTGGCTCCGCCTGTAATAATAGCCACTTTGTTTTCTAATGTAAGCACGATGATTTGAATTTTATACAACCCAGCAGCAGCCCGCTTGCTAAGGCTATGGTTAAGAATTTGGTAGGAAAGCTAAGGGCAAATGGCGGCCAAACAAGCCTTACAAAGATATAAAAATAGGTTGACTTCAAGAAATTAAAAATCACAAAAGCTTAATAATCATTATTTTAGGTTTAAAAAATAAGCCCTTGACGATCAGTTGCCTTTTTCCTGTCTTTTGCTTGTGAGCCCAGCCTTAGAGCGGTAAATTTGTGGAAAGAGCCACACAGCTGCTGCTGGGTTAGCAGTCTTAGCCCTAGGGAGGCTCCCTCAAAGCATTATGCAAATCATTATCCGCTTCCTTTTTATCAGTTTACTAGCCAGTTTTGGCCTAGCAGGCTGCCAAAGTAGTATCATAAAACAAGCCACTATGAACGACAACTGGGCCTATCGCTACCCGAGCCAGCGTATTCACTTACAAGATTCGCTGGAGATTGCTTACGTAGAACAGGGTAAAGGCCCGCAAACCCTGCTCTTCATCCATGGCTTAGGCTCCAATTTACAAGCATGGGACAAAACGATCGAAGCCCTTTCCCCTCACTACCGTTGTATTGCGCTAGACCTACCGGGCTATGGTAAATCTTCGCAAGCGGATTATCCTTTCAGTCTTGCTTTTTTTACCGATCAGCTCATCGCCTTTTGCGAAGCCCTGAAGCTCAAAGAGCTTACGGTCGTAGGCCATTCCATGGGCGGCCAAATTGCCCTGCAGCTTGCTCTACGCGAGCCCGATTTCCTAGCGCGTTTGGTGCTGCTCGCGCCGGCTGGCTTTGAAACCTTCAGCGCGCAGGAGCAGCTTTTTTTCGAGGCCGTTATGACGCCTCAACTTATCTTAGCGAGTAGTGAAGAGCAAATTCGCAACAATTTTGCCATCAATTTCCATGGTGGCCTACCCGAGGATGCCGAATTCATGTTCAGGGATCGGCTCCGGATGCGCGAAGATAGCCAAGCCTACCACTATTACGCGCAAATGATTCCGCGCTGCGTTCAGGCCATGCTAGCAGAACCCGTTTTTGAAGCCCTACCAAGTGTAGCCTATCCTACGCTGGTATTGTTTGGCCTACAAGATCAACTCATTCCGAATACCTACTTACACCCCAACCTAAGCCCGCAAGCCGTTGCCGAAGCAGGAAGTAAGCGACTCCCCCAAGCACAGCTACAGCTCATCGACCAAGCAGGCCATTTCTTGCAGTGGGATCAACCCGCCGAGGTAGCTACGGCCATTCGAGCTTTCACCCGACGCTAGGCAGCACCCCAGGGAGCCACAGTTGCGCTACAAAACAAACCCTTGCCCCTGCCTTGGCCAAAAAAGAATAGCGTTGTTCGGGCATAAAACAGACGAATGCGCAGCCGAGCTAGGTGCATCACCGAGGATACATCCTGAATAATGGATGTTTTGGCATTCAAAGCCTAATTCACAGCCACTAATCCGCTATTCGTAAAAAAATAGTCAACCCCTCTATTTTGTAAATATTCCGTGTTCAAAAACGGAAAAAAAGCGATAATATGGTTTAAAAAACCTAAAAGTCAACCCTTTTTTATTCCTATCAGGCAGGCTACAGTTCGACAAGTAGATGAATATTTGCACAACCAAAGATAGTTGCTTAAAAAGATGGCTTCACCGACAAGCCTGCTACTTTTTGCTACTTCGATAGAATTTTATTTCATTTGCTAAACCTCACCAGATTATGCGTCTATTTATTACCTGCTTAATTTCCTTGTTGCTGTGGCTGCCCCTAGTGGCCCAAAGCAACGCCAAGCTCATGGGTCGTGTGAGCAGCCAAGATGGCGACCCCCTCATTGGGGCTTATGTAGCCGTATTAGGCAGCAGCACCGTGGCCACTACGGATGTAGATGGCAACTACAGCCTAACACTAGCCTTGGGCACTTATGAGCTAGAGGCCACGTACATAGGTTTTGCGAGTCTGCGCCAAAAGGTTACGCTTAGTGGGGCTACTCAACGCCTCGACTTTCAGCTAAGCAGCGGCACCCAGCTTGACGAGGTGGTGGTGTCGGGTTCGCGCCGGCCGGAGAAGATCACAGAAAGCCCTGCCACCATTGAAACCATTTTCGCCCGAGAAATCGAAGAATATGCTGGCAACCCGGCCGAGTTGATTGCGCGGCAGCGAGGGGTTGATTATTTCAGAGCCGGTATTGCAGCCCCTGCTTTCAATATTCGTGGTTTCAACTCCAACTTCAATGCCAAAAACCTGCAAGTAACCGACGGGCGTTTTTCCACCCTCATCGCCACAGGCTTACCCTTTGGGCCGCTCAACACCGTTATCAAAGAAGATATTGAAGCCGTGGAGTTGATTCTAGGCCCCAATGCGACCCTCTACGGCCCCAATGCCCACAATGGTTTGCTCAATACGATCACCAAAGACCCCCGACAATACCAAGGCACCACCTTCGCCATCAATCCCGGCGTCACGGGCGATGGCGATGCCTTCTACTCGGCGCGCATCCGTCATGCACAAGTCATCAACGACAAATTTGCCTATAAAATAACGGGCGAATACACGGCTGGCCGTGAATTTGAATGGGCCGATTCGGTTTACATCGACCGCGTAGGCGCCTTTAATGCCGAGGGCAACCCCATCCCCGACGGCATCAAAGAAGGGTATGAAGAGCTAGAACTCGACCGCGACGTAGAATTTCTGCGCGGCGAGGCCACCCTCATTTACGATCCTTCCGACAAGCTCAGTGTTGAGCTCAAAGGCGGCTGGAGCAATAGCACCTACCTTGCCCCCACCAACGTAGGGCGCAACCAGATCAAAGACTGGCGCATTGGCTATACGCAGCTAAAATTATCGGGCAATAATTGGTTTGCACAAGCCTACTACACCGTGAGTAAAACCGATAGCACCTACTCCATCGACGATCGCACGAAGCAATACTACCGAGGCATTGATGCCGGCCTAAGTGCCCGCGAAGCAGCCGGTGCTTTTTCCTATGCTAGCGGCGCCCTTTTCCAGGACAAGTCCAATCGTTTGAACCTAGAAGGGCAGTACTACAACACCTTCGGCAAACTCAAAGTCGTAACCGGCCTACAATATCAAAACGACAGAGCCAATAGCTTGGGTACTTATTTACTAGACGAAAATGCCGACGACTACATCCAAGTTGCGCAAATTGGTGCCTACGGCCACTTAACCTACGATTTTGGCGGTGGTTTCCGAGCCTTATTAGCTGCTAGAGCGGATAAGCACGATATCTACGACTTCAACTTCATTCCCAAAATGGGCCTCTTGCATATCGGCGAAATGGGCACTTGGCGCTTGACCTACGGCCAAGGCATTGCCGCACCCACCATCCTGAATATGTTCGGCAACCTATTTACCGGCCTCATCCTTGGCAACGCAGAAGGCTTTACGCTACTAGATGGCAGCAAAGTAGAAAAACAAAGCGTAGAAAAAATACAGACCATCGAACTAGGCTACCGCGGTCAGTTGAAGCCCAATAAACTCTTCATCGATGCGAATGCTTATTATAATATCTCACGCGACTTCCTTAGCCCAGTAACCGTGATTGGCGTCACAACGGAACGAGGTAACACCCCCATTCAGGAAGTACAAGCAGGCTTCCCTTTCTACGGTGGGCTCGTGGCCACTTACGTCAACTTCGGACAAGTCAACACCTATGGCTTTGATATTGGGTTGAACTACTACTTCAACCCGCAATTGAGTGCCTTCGCGAACTATTCCTTCTTCGATTATAGCGTTGATGAAGACGATCTTGAAAACGACTTCGACAACAATGGCGTGGTTAATTTCTTGGATATTTTAGTGAACGCGCCTACGCACAAATTTGGCCTTGGGCTCAATTATAGTGGCAAGCAATGGTTTGGCAGCCTCTTTGGTCGTTGGGTGCAGTCTTACAATTACTTCTCCAGCTTCCAGATCGCCTCCGAAACCCTCACGAATGAAGATGGTAGCCCCATCCGCTACCGAGGTGTTCCTATTGTTGAAAACGCTCGCTCAGCCGATGCCTTCAACTATGGACCACTTGGCGGGTTCTTTACCATGGATGCCAACCTTGGCTACCGCTTTTCCGAACGCGTCACCTTAGCCGCAGCGGCCACCAATCTAGCCAATCAGCCACTACGTGAATTTACTGCTTCAGCCCCCACCAAAGGATTATATACCCTTGAATTACGCATTCATTTACCAGGTGCCAAAAAATAAAGCTTCCTGCGTATTGATTTTTAGTTTTTTTGCCGAAGGCAGGGGCAAGTGTAGTTTTGTAGCGCAAAGCCTTCCCTCCCTCCCTAGTGGAAGGCTCCCTCGCGTTAGGAAGCTTGCCCCTGCCGTGGCTATAACGCAACCGATACCATGCTACTAGCTTGGACTTTATTTCTGCTTTATCTGCTAGGCACTGCTTATTTAGGCTGGCTAGGGCTCCGACAAACGAAGGGTTTCAGTAGCTACGCCATTGGGCGGGGGGATCTATCGCCCTTGCAAGTAGGGGTTACGCTGGCAGCAGCAACGGCTTCTGCCGCTACTTTCATTATCAATCCAGGTTTTGTGTATGTAGATGGCTTGGCGGCTTTTATGCACCTAGGCTTGAGTGTCTATATAGGTTTTGTGGGGATGCTCCTACTACTATCCTTTCGCTTTCGGCAGTTAGGTGCTGCCGCCGGTGCCCTCACGATTCCGGATTGGATTGGAAAGCGCTACGAATCGAAGAACTTTTCGCTCTATTTCGCTTTCATTAATCTGCTCAGTTTCGCCTTTATTGTTCTATTAGTGGGGGGTATTTCTATCGTTATGCAAAAGCTGCTCGGTATCAACAACCTGAGTGCGCTAGTGATTACGCTGGTTTTCGTCACGGCCTACGTATTGGTAGGAGGCACCTATGCCCATGTCTATACGAATATGTTCCAAGGTTTTTTGATGGTGGGCGTTAGCCTCATCATCCTTGCCTCGGCCTATTGGGTGCTAGGCGATCCTACCGTTTTCTTAGCCCAGCTAAAAGCGGATAGGCCCAACTTGCTTGCCTGGACTAATCCGGAGAGCCGTTTTTACAAAGATATTTTCTCCACCTATATTGCTGGCTTTTGTATTGGGGCCGCCTTGGTGTGCCAACCGCATATCCTCACCAAAGCCTTGTATGTGCAAAGCGATCGGGATGTTAAACGGTATATCGTGATTTTTTCAGTAGTTTATCTACTCTTCACGCTACTGCTGCTTACAGGCTTCCTAGCGCATGCCGTATTGGAAGCGGAGCAAATTACAGACCCTAGCACGGGGCTTTTCCGGCAAGATGTAGTGATGACTACTTACTTGCAAACCGTTTTCCCTCCAGTGCTCTTCACCGTGATCAGTGTGGTACTCTTGGCGGCGGCCATGTCAACCTTAGATGGGCTTTTTGTGGGTATTGCTACTATTACCGCCAACGATTTGGTCTTAAATTTACTGAGCCGAAAAAAACAGTCTGCCGCCGAGCCTAGTATGCAGCTAGCGATGCGAGCCAGCCAAATCGTTCTGGTTTTGGTAGCCATAGCTACCTTCTTTGTAACGCTATCGCCCCCGAAGCTATTGGGCATTTTTGGTCAGGTAGGTGTCTATGGTTTAGTCTTAGCTGCTGTACCACCGCTGCTGGCAGGCGTGTTGTTTGATCGGGTGCATCTGCGACTGGTGTGGTTTTTTTCGGTCTTTGCTTTGTGCATACACTTTGGTGCCTATGCTTGGGGCAGCACCCTATTTCCTGCTAGTAGCATCGTATTTGAAAACCCAGGCGTTACAGCCGCCCTCGCTTTTTTAGGCAGCAACCTACCTAATTTAGCCATTAGCTGGTGGCTAGCTAACCGACCTAATCAACTATAAAATAGCGCAATGAGAAATGCTAAAATAAGTGCTTGCGGAGCCTATGCCCCCGAGCGGCTACTCACCAACGACTACTTCAACCAACTACTCGGTGAAGACGTAGGTACTTGGCTGAGCACCAATGTACATATCCACGAAAGGCGCTGGTGTGCGCCCAATGAAAGCACGGCCGACCTAGCCGAAAAGGCGGCCATACAATGCCTACAAAGAGCCCAATGTGCCGCTAGCGACGTTGATCTGATCCTAGTAGCCACGGACACACCGGAGTTCATCTCGCCTTCCACTGCGGCGGTTCTGCAAGACCGCTTGGGAGCTAGCCGCGCCGGCACCTTCGATATCAATACGGCCTGCGCTGGTTTTGTCACGGCCTTAGATATTGCCGCAAAATATATCCGAGCCGATGAGCACTATCAAAAAGTGCTGGTAGTGGGTGCCTATGCCATGAGTAAATATCTCAACATGAGCGACAAAAAGACCGTTACCCTCTTTGCCGATGGCGCGGCGGCGGTTCTACTAGAGGCCACCGAAGAAAAGGGCCGAGGCTACCTCGCTAGCGAGCTCAGGAGTAAAGGAGAGTATAACGAATGGATGGGTATCTATGGTGGTGGCGCGCGCTACCCTTCCTCGGAAGCCAACTTGGCCAACAAGCGGCATCAGCTAGCTTTTGTGCATAAATTTCCTAAAGAGCTCAATCCGCTCACCTGGAGTGATATGGCCAGGGTGCTAGCCAGCCGCAGTCGAACCCAACTAGAAGAGGTACAGTGCTTTTTCATCACCCAAATCAACATCAATGCCATTTGGGAAACACTCGACCTATTGGGAATAGACCGCGCAAAAGGGCATACCATTATGCAGCACCTTGGCTACACCGGCTCCGCTTGTATCCCGATGGCTTTTAACGACGCATGGGAGAAAGGGCTGGTAAAAAGCGGCGATTTGGTCTATTTCATTGGCTCTGGCGGTGGCCTCGCCTTTGCTAGTGCCGCATTTAGGTTATAAGTTTGTTCCTCCACAACGTATTGTCTAATGCCTCCTATGCCAATTGTAAGTACGGATCTAGACTGGGCTGCTAAATGGGCGAGCTATTCCCCGAGTGCTATCGCTTTCAAAGAGGCTGATAGTGGCCAATTGCTGACCTATGCTGAGCTCAACCAACGCGCCACAGCACTAGCTAGTTATTGGCAACAGAAGTTGCACCTTAGCCCAGGTAGTAGGTTGCTAATACTGGCTGAAAATGGACTTGCCTACCCTATTCTTTTCGCAGCCGCTCAAAAAACGGGCTGTATTTTGGTGCCTATCAATTATCGGCTTTCGGCTACTGAAATTGCCTACATTTTCCAAGACGCCGATCCTTCGCTACTGATCGTAGAGGCTGCTTACCTGCCTAAAATAGCGGCTCTGAGCCACTCCATTACCTGTTGGGCCTGGGAGGAAGTTTGGCAGTATAGCGAAGTACAACCCCCGTCATCCATAGCTTTTACTGCGCCTATCATTAGCGGAGATAGCCCCATTTTCATCCTATACACTTCTGGCACTACGGGCTTCCCGAAGGGCGTCTGCTACAGCCATCAAATGCTATTTTGGAACAGTATCAATACAGCCCTATCGCTGGGTCTCACGGCACAAAGCCGCACACTCAATGTGATGCCCCCTTTTCACACCGGTGGCTGGAACGTGCTCACGACCCCCTTTTTACATCACGGTGCCTATAGCTGTCTGTTGCGTAAATTTGATGCGGATCGCGTACTAGAGCTGCTAGCAGCGGAGCAAGTGAGCATCTTTATGGCCGTGCCCACTATGCTCAACATGATGGCTGCCGCCCCTACTTTCGAGCAAGCTGACCTGAGCCACCTGCAATACATTTTAGTAGGAGGGGAAGCCCTCCCCATCCCACTCATCGAACAATGGCATCGAAAGGGCGTCCCGATTCGCCAAGGCTACGGCATGACAGAAGCAGGGCCCAACCTAACATCCTTGCATCAATCCGATGCTATCCGAAAAAAAGGAGCTATTGGCCGGCCTAATTTCTATGTACAAAGCCGCATCGTAGATAAGCAAGGCCAAGATTGTCCCCCCTTGCAAGCAGGGGAGCTTCTATTAAAAGGTCCCATCGTTTTCCCAGGCTACTGGCGAAATGAACCGGCCACACGAGCCGCCTTTACCTCGGACGGCTGGTTTCGCACGGGCGACAGCGTACAGCAAGACGAAGAAGGCTACCTCTACGTGGTGGGAAGGATCAAAGAAATGTATATCTCCGGAGGCGAAAACGTGTATCCCGCCGAAGTAGAGCGCTGGTTGCTCACCCACCCCGCTGTGGCCGCTGCAGCTGTGATAGGTTGCAAAGACACCAAATGGGGGGAAGTGGGCCACGCTTTCCTCGTATTAGCGGCAGATGAGCAGGCCGACGAAGCCTCCTTACGAACTCATTGTTTGCAGGGCCTTGCTAAATTCAAAGTGCCCAAATATTTCAGTTTCTTGTCAGTATTGCCCACAAATGGCAGTGGTAAAATTGATCGGCAGCAGTTGCGAGAGCTATCTTCGTTGCCAAGGTAGCCAACCCTTGCAAGGGAGGTGGCACTGGCGAACACCCCTTGCTGCCCCAACAACCCTTGCCCCTGCATTTATGCCAAAAACAGTTTCTACCAGCTTGAAGAGTGATGGCATACAACTTTTAGGGTTTTCATCTTTTTTATAGGTATGCAAACACAGGAGCCAATCATTCATCCCTTAGTTATTCGAGACACTTCGCTTTTCCCTGGCCAATCGAAAATAATAGAACTGCCGGTGGGGGCTTTGCCGAGTGGCACAGACATTGCCATCAAGATACATGTTTTTAGGGGCTTAAAACCAGGGCCCACGATTTTGTTGCTGGGAGGAGTACATGGAGACGAGATCAATGGGATTGAGATTTTACGCCGCAGTATTGCCGAAAAGGTTTTTGATCGATTGGATAGCGGCACCGTGATTGCTATTCCGCTGCTGAATATTTATGGGTTTATTAATTTCAGCCGAGATATGCCAGATGGGAAAGATGTTAATCGGGCTTTTCCCGGGCTCGCGAGTGGTTCCTTAGCTTCGCGGATGGCCTATGCGGTATCGAGAGAGATTTTGCCCTTGATTGATTTTGGCATCGACTTTCATACGGGCGGTCGGGGCATTTATAACTATCCGCAGCTGCGATATAGTCCGGAGGATGCGGCCTCTAAATCCATCGCCCAAGCGTTCGGGGCACCCTTGATTATTGCCGGCTCCGCGCCAGCAAAGTCTTTGCGCAAAACGGCTCAAAAACAAGGGATTCCCATTCTCACGTATGAAGGCGGGGAAAACCAGCGCTATGATGCCTACAGCCTACAGGTGGGCACCTCCGGTATTCGGCGGCTATTACAACATTACGGGATGCTAGCGCCAGCGATGGGTTCAGACCCTGCTATAAAAAGCCGCGAAATCTTTAAAAGTAGTTGGCTGCGTGCGAGCCAAGCCGGTTTGTTCCGATGGTATAAATCCAGTGGTCATTATGCTAGAAAGGGCGAGCCCTTGGGCCTTATTTGCGATCCGCATGGCGATAAAAAAGATAAGCGTATTTACTGCCCACGAGATGGTTTCATCATCGGGCACGTCAATTCGGCGGTGGTCAATCAGGGCGACGCATTATTTCATATCGGTGCCTTGGAGGAAGAAACAGATAACTAGCGTACCTTCGTGCCAATGGAACTAATTATTAAAACGATGGCCGGCTTCGAGGAGGTTTGCGCCCAAGAACTTCGCCAGCTCGGGGCAACAGAAATCGAAATCGGTAGGCGGATGCTACATTGCCAAGGGTCTTCGGATTTATTGTATGCAGCCAACATTCATCTTCGGTCGGCACTTCGAGTGCTACTGCCGGTGGCGAAATTCATGTCTTACGATGAGTCGTCGTTTTATCGGATGCTCAAGAAGACAGACTGGAGCCAGTATTTGCAGCAAGATGGCACACTTTGGATTGACACAGTGGTTCAGAGCGAGCGATTCAATAACAGCCAGTTTGTGGCACGCTTAGCGAAGGATGCCATTGTAGATCAGTTCCGTGAAAATACAGGGGTGCGGCCCAGTGTAGAGAAAGAGCAGCCCGATTTGCGCATCAATATCCACATCAGCAAGCTGGGGCATACGACCGTGAGTTTGGATAGTTCGGGAGAAGGGCTGCATCGGCGCGGCTATCGGCAACATACGGCTGCGGAGGCACCCTTGAATGAGGTCTTGGCAGCGGGTTTGCTATTACTAGCGGGCTACGATGGTTCCCTGCCTTTCATTGACCCGATGTGCGGCTCGGGCACCATCCTGTGTGAGGCGGCCATGATCGCTGCGCAGCGGGCTCCTGGCGCCTACCGCGATTTCGGTTTTATGGCCTGGCCCAATTACCAAGCCGAAAGCTTCCTGGCCCTGCAAAAGGCTGCTCGCGATCAAGAACGGCGACCTGCCCAACCGATTGTGGGTAGTGATCTAGCTTTTAAAGCAGTGGCGGATAGCCGAGAAGCACTCAAAAGCATAGATATGCTCGGCTATGTGCAGCTTTCCACCAACCCCATAGCTGCTAGTGTGCCTCCGAGCCCACTAGAAGATCGGCAGCCTGGCGGTATCTTGCTCACCAACCCGCCCTATGAACTTCGGATGCGCACCGGCGATATCGAGGCACTTTACCAAAGCATCGGCGACACCTTCAAGCAAAAGTATAAAGGCTACAAAGCCTGGCTTTTCAGTGCTAACCGAGATGCCCTCAAGCACGTGGGTTTGCGAACAAGCCGGAAAATTCCCCTCATGAATGGCCCATTAGAAGCGAGGCTACAAGCCTACGACATGTGGTAAAACCCCAGCAGAAAAGTACGCATGACCACCTACGCTGATATCTTACTCCCGCTTGCTTTAGCGCGTACCTATACCTACGAAGTGCCGCAGGAATGGGTGGCCGATCTAGTACGAGGCCTGCGGGTAGAGGTGCAGTTCGGCCAGAAAAGGCATTATGCAGGCATTGTAGCGAAGATTCACCAACAGCCCCCCGCTTACAAGGTGAAGCCAGTACTAGCCGTGCTGGATATTAATCCGGTTGTCACTCCTCAGCAACTCGATTTTTGGCAATGGATGGCAGATTACTACGCCTGCACCATCGGAGAAGTGATGGCTGCGGCTCTCCCTACCCATTTAAAACTAGCGAGTGAAACCATTATTTTGCCGGGGCCTCTTTTCCATGTATCGGTAGATAGCCTCAATGAGAAGGAGTACTTGGTGGCAGAAGCCCTCAGTTTGCAAGAAGAGCTACGACTGAGCGATATCCAAGATATTCTGCAGATCAAAACCATCTACCCAACGATTAAAAGTTTGCTAGATAAAAGGATTATCGCCCAAAAAGAAGAACTCACAGATGCCTACCAACCAAGGCACGTGCGCTGTGTGCGCTGGGCAGCGGCCTACCAAGACCCCGTAGCACAAGTGAAAGCCTTCGACCTCACCCAGAAATCGGAGCCACAAACAGCCGTCTTACTAGAGTTTATCGTACAGTCTAAGCAGTTGCCCTTCGTTCGCCGCCGCGATCTCCTCAAACGAACCGGTGCCGACGATAGCAGCCTAAACGCCCTCAAGAAAAAAGGCATCTTCGAGCTCTACGATCGGGAAGTAAGCCGGCTGGGTGGCTACGAAGAAGAAACCATCGCAGCCTATGCCTTAAGCCAGCAGCAGACCGAAGCCCTCGCCGCTACACGCAATTTTTTCGCCCAACAAAAACCCGTACTTATTCATGGCGTAACCGGCAGCGGCAAAACCCGCGTTTACCTCGAATTGATCCAGGAAAGTATGGCCAAGGGCCAACAGGCACTTTATTTGCTGCCTGAAATCGCCCTTACCAGCCAAGTCGTAAGCCGGCTACAGCAATTTCTGGGCGATGATATCCTCGTTTACCATTCGCGCATCAATAATATGGAGCGGACGGAGATATGGAAAGCCGTGGCTCAAGGCAAAAAATCTATTATTGGTCCGCGCTCGGCACTCTTCCTCCCTTTTCGGCAGCTCGATCTAGTGGTTATCGACGAAGAACACGACCCTAGCTACAAGCAACATGAGCCCAACCCGCTTTATAACGGCCGAGATGCTGCCGTTTATCTAGCCCATCTTTTTAGTGCCAAAGTGGTGCTAGGGACGGCTACACCTAGCCTAGAAAGCTATCTGAACACACAGCAGGGTAAATACGGGCTCGTTGAAATGACCGAACGATTCGGGGGCCTAGCCCTGCCTGAAATTCAGTTGGTGAATGCCCGACAAGAGCTGGAAAGCCGTAGTCAGCACCCCTTTTTCACCCAAAGCTTGTTAGATGCCATCGCGGACTGCCTGCAAAAGGGTGAGCAGATCATCCTATTCCAAAACCGCCGTGGCTACGCACCGGTCTATTTTTGCCCTAGTTGTAATTGGCATAGCGAATGTATTCACTGCGATATATCGCTCACGTACCATCGCTTCTCTAATCGCCTTCGCTGCCATTGCTGCGGCTACACAACAGCCTTGCCCGAGGCATGTCCGGCTTGTGGCAGCCCTGGCCTACGCTTAAGAGGCAGCGGCACGGAAAAGGTGGAGGACGAGCTAAAAATCTTCTTCCCCGATGCTCGGGTAGCTAGAATGGATTTGGATACCGTGAAAGGCAATAAAGCACTTAGCCAATTAATTGGCGACTTTGAAACAGGCGAGCTAGACATACTAGTAGGCACCCAAATGGTGACCAAAGGCCTCGATTTTGAGCGGGTGGGCCTAGTAGGCGTCATCAGCGCAGACCAACTACTACAATTCCCCGACTTCCGCGCAGATGAACGCGCCTTCCAACTTATGCTTCAAGTGGCCGGCCGCGCAGGCAGAAAACACCGGCAAGGGAAAGTCATTATCCAAGGCTATAACCTCACCCACCCTGTCCTAGCCGATGTAGTGAATGCAGATTATAGCAATTTCTACCAACGCGAAGCAGCCCACCGCGAAATGCTCAACTTCCCGCCCTTCCGTAGAATGATCCACGTGCAACTACGGCATACCAAAGCACCCGTAGTAGAGGATGCCGCTAAACTGATGGCAAGCTGGCTGCAAAAAAGCATCGGCTCCGTACTAGAGGGCCCCTTCGAACCCAGTATCGCCAGGATACGAAATTACTATTTGCGCGATATGGTGATACGCGTGGAAAAAGATGGGAAAAAAGTCCGCTTCATCAAACAAAGCCTCCAAAAAGCTTGCGACCGCCTAAGCGAAACGAAGGGGATGAATGGCGTTCGGGTGGCTATTAATGTGGATCCGTGATGCGAGGCTAAGCACACCCACCAAAAAAAAGCCCCGCACGAAGCGAGGCCCAAAAGTCATCCCTATGATTACTCTAAGTGAATAATCGATGACGAAGGTAAGTACGAATCTTGTAGCTTACCTACTCTTTTTTCAATCGTTTAGGAAACGGCGGCTAAAAATCAGAAAGCGGTAAGGCTATAAGCCCGACTTTTGCACTTTTGCGCCTGAATTCGCATCGGTGAATACTTTTGTGGGGTTGCCGCTGTAAATTACCTTAGCGCTTGAACTCACTTCGGCGCGCAGTTCTTCCGTCACGGCTAGTTCTACGCGGCTGCTAGAGCTACCGTCCACACGCAATTTACGGCTAGTAAAATCATTTCCTACTACCTGACAACTGCTAGATACCGCTATACGACTTTGCTCCGCTTGGCCTCGCAGTTCTAGTCGGCCAGAGCTACTGCCTTCCACGAGTAGTTCACGGCCTTCGAAGTGCAAATCCACTTTTGCGGAGCTGCTGATATCGATGCGCAACTGATCCGATTTACAGATTCCTTCCACCATTGTTCTTGAGCTACTGCTAGCTTCCAAGTTTTGTAAGCTCGGCATCGATACGAATACCTTGATCCGTTGGGAAGGCGTTAGGTTAACTCCCTGCTGTATCCGCATACTGAGCATCCCTTGGCTTACTTCCGTGATGACGTAAGGAAGAATATTCTCGTCGGCCTCTACTACAAGACCATACGTTTGCCCTAAGCGAACTGATATTTCCATACTACAACAGCTTTTCAAGCCGTCAAAACCGTTTAAATCGCGCTCCGAGCGTTCTATATTTCCGTTTCCTTTTACGCTTTCATTGTTGCGCCAACGTCCCCACTGTGCATTCAAATCAGTGGGCAAAAAAGCCAGTAAAAAAATTGCCACCAAAGGCAGTAGAAGGGTTGTTTTCATCTGTTTGTATTTTTAGCCTTACCCAAGTGTAAGACATAGATGGTATAAAGACGAAGCAAAATGAGAAGGGTTGCATCTCATGGTATTTATGAAAAACAAGGGCTAACTATTGCCACAAAAAAAGGCCTTGCTGACAAGGGGCGAACCCATTATTTATATACATTCTCCCTACAAACTAGGTGAGCAGCCGACAAATCAGCTTTCTATGCTAGCAATTTCTCACAAAATAGCTATCTTTGGCTACGTGGTAATAAATTTAAAATACAAGCCAACCGAATCGATGAAAAATACACTAACCATTTTCTTGTTCTTAGCTATCTTTTGTGTAGGAAAAGCCCAACAAAATGAACTAGCTCCCCCTTCCATTAGTCCTAGCAATAGCCAGACACCTTTCAACCAATTGGTATGGTCTGATGAGTTCGAAGGCGAGGGTGCCATTAATACGAGCAAGTGGTTTCACCAAACCCAATTGCCCGAAGGCGGCAGCTGGTACAATGGCGAAATTCAGCACTACACCAATCGCACAGACAACGCCTACGTGGAAAACGGCGTGCTGTACCTCGTGGCCAAAAAGGAAACCTTCACCGACCAGGGCCATACGAAAAACTATACCTCGGCCAGGTTGAACTCAAAGTTCGCCTTTACCTACGGCCGGGTGGAAGTGCGGGCAAAGCTGCCCAGCGGGGTGGGCACCT
>DAINNZ010000052.1:0-8322 GCA_036735605.1 Lewinella sp.
AAAAAGACAGGCATGTTTGCGCTCTCACCGGCCTGAAGCGCTTTGAAGTAATCAGATTTGGCCGTTTCTGATGTGCTGGAAAGCGGCAGGTGCAGGTCTTGTGCAGACAGGAAGGTCAGGCTGCCCGCGAAAAGGGCAATGCAAAAAAGTATGAATCTCATGATGAATGGATTTTGATAAAAAAAAAGATAAAGTCCAATGTACTCGTTTACAAGGTCTTGTATATGTTCCTTGTGCTTGTTCATTTGGGGCAGGGAGGATAGGTTACCTCCAAGATCGGGATTATTTTCAGCTTCTTCCAAAACTGTCAAAGTAGCGGCCGCCTTGCAAGGTTTTCGCGAAATATCCCCCAGCTAGGCGTTCAGGGCGGAGAGACTGAGCGTGCCCGCTCGCTTGTATGGGTTTTAGACAGGGTGAGCGAAGCGACCGCCACGAACTAGTAGCAGCGCGGCAAACGACTTCCGCCTGCTATTTCGGCAACTAGGCCGACTTCGACTTAACACTATGAGCGGTCTCCCCCTGCTTGTGGCTCACTAGCGATTTACATTTTACACTTGCATCGATGTGATTTGAGAATAGGAAGAATTAAATCCTTGTAAGATGGCGGAAGATTGTATTTTTGCGGCGAGCTATTAGTTAGCTTGCATTGCGGATGTCTTATTGTTACGTAGAAAAAATTCACCCTTACTCGCTGAGCCCTGCGAGCTTAGACTGGTACCTCTCGAAGGGGTGGTACAGGATGGGAAGTAATATCTTCACGACGCATTTTCTTTGCTTCCAAAACCAGCTGTATTCAGCTATTTGGATTCGGCTCAATTTGCAAGATTTTCATTTTACGAAGAGCCAGCGGAAGCTGCTAGCGAAGAATGCAAAAATTTTCCAGCATCGCGCTGCTTATCGGCACCTGACGCAAGAAAAGGAGATATTGTACCACCGCTACGCTAGCCATTTTAATGGGCGGCTCTCCCCTAGCCTACGGGATAGTTTGGAGGACTACGACGAGGGTTTGGTGTTCAACACCCACGAAATAACGGTTAGAAAAAGGGATACGAACGAGCTGGTGGCGGCGAGTTACCTTGATCTTGGGCAAAAAACAGCGGCTAGTATTTTGGGCATTTATGAACCGACGCTAAAGCACTACAGCTTAGGTTACTATACGATGCTCTTAGAAATAGCTTATTGCTTAGAACAAGGTCATGTGTTCTATTACCCGGGTTATGTAGTACCGGGCTACGAGCGCTTCGACTATAAGCTCCGGTTGGGGAAGGCCGAATACTACGACTTGGTGAGCGATAGTTGGCTCCCCTTTTCACAATTTGATCCGCAGCAAGGGCCAGCCGAACGGCAATATGCCGAGCTAAAAACCCTAGAGGAAGCACTAACGCCGCCTAGCGAGCAAGCTTTAGACCTCTGCGTTTATCCTTTGTTTGAAGCACCGCTTTATCATCTATGGCAGGCGGAATATGTGCAGTTCCCCTACTTACTATTACTCAACGGGCAGCCTAAGCCCAATGAACCTACTACACTGGTGGCCTATGATGTACACAGCCGTACTTACCTAGTGCTCACAGCCGTTTCTTTAGAGGAGCTACGCTTTCTATTCAATGAAAACTACCTGAATGGCTTTCCTGAAAAGGGTTTCGTGCGCTGCTTGCTACAAAAAGAACAACTGCTTTTTCAAGCAGCACTCCCAGCAGCCGTAGTGGAGTTTATCCAACAAGTATTGACAAAAAAATAAACGATATGAAATATTTATTAGTTGCTGCTATCTTATCCTTTTGTGTTGTCAGCTGTGGCAAGACTAACCGCGGCGAGGATCTAGTGCAAATGAGCGAACAGCTACACGAGCAGTTTGGTCAACTGAGCGACCCTGAGAGTGGCTTACTCAAGCAGGATGTAGCCACCGACTACCTTGCCAAAGTGGCCCATATCGCAACCAGCTTCCCCAGGGATACAGCCATCGCTATGCACCTCTATCGGGCAGCCGAGGTAGCGCGAGCCATGAATCAAGCCCCTTTGGCCATCGATTATTACCAGCGCATCACCAAAGATTTTCCGAACTTCAGCCGAGCCGCAGAAGCCTACTTTATGCTTGCCTTCACTTACGATGAGAATTTGAAAGACTTGGAACAAGCTACAATAGCCTACGAGCGTTTTATCAAGCAGTATCCAGCGCACGACTTCGCCGACGACGCTGCTATTTTGCTCAAAAATTTAGGTAAATCAGATGAGGAAATTCTTCAAGAACTAGAAGCCTCTTTGGCCAATCCGGCAGCTAGCAACTAAAGCCGCCTACGACAGTGACCAAACACTAAGGCAATAGCAGCACATCACCGCTATATTGTATTACTTCACCGTCTAGAAAGCGTATCTCCGCTTTATAAACGTAGGTTCCTGCCTCGGCGGCTCTCCCTTTGTACGTGCCATCCCAGCCGAAGGAAGTGCCGTTATTAGGTAGTTGCTCTTTCACCTCATACACGATAGCACCCCAGCGGTTGTATAGCTGTAAGCTGACGATCTGCTGCACATTCGGGATGCCTACTAGCGGATAAAAATAGTCATTGACCCCATCAAAATTGGGCGAAAAGGCCGAGGGGATATAGACTTGCCGCACTTTTACTACGCTAATGCGGATGCTGTCCGTTGCCAGACAGCCCAATTGCGAAATGGCTTGCAGCGAGTACACCCCCGACTGAGTAGGCAACAACGAAAGTCGATCGCAGGGCGCAGCGCAGTCTGGTTGGGCGGGTATCCATTGGCTACTAGCAATTAGATCATTTGCCACCACTTGTAAGCCCGTGCTTTGGCCTAAGTCCAGCTGCTGATCGGGGCCTAAGTCCACTTGAAAATCTAAGGGGGCTTGTATATTAACCACCGTATCAAAACCACATCCAATTCGATCTACCACCCGAATGGAGTAGCTAGCAGGGGCCAGGTCGGTAAAATCAGTTTGAGAGCCGCTGTCTTCCGCATTAAAAATATAGGTATAAGGCGCAAGCCCCCCCGCCACCGAATCGATGCGAACCCTCCCTAACTGCCCCACGCAAGGGGGATCTTCCGATACAATACTAGGATGCAGATTACTATCTTCCTCTACGATCAGTTGCAAAGTAACAATGCTATCGCAGCCCAGAGAAGAAAGCAGGGTATCCACATAAATACCACTTCGGTCGTAGATGCTACCGCCCGTTTCGTACACAGTGCCTTGGCAAATTGTATCGGCAACAGTCCATAATTTGGGCACCACCTCTACTACTTTACTATTAGAAACCACGCGACAGCGTTCATTGAGTAGGTTTACGCCCCCATTGGCTAGTAAGTAGCGATAGTAGTAGAAGCCGCTCGCTAATGCCGTATGCGTATAGGTAAGATCATTCGCTCCGGGTATATCGACCCAGCTTTGGCCTTCATCAAAGCTCCTTTGCCATTGCAGAGCAGGTGCGGGGTATTGGTCGCCATCAATCGTAGCGGTAAGAGTGGTGAATTGGCCATCTTCGCAGATACGCTCGATAGCTTCAGGCAAAATTTGTGCTAGAGGGCCACAAGCGCGAAAGGAGATATTATCGATCGCCAAGTCATTTCCATTTCCTCCAGGGGCATTGTTGCGCAAGGAAAGCGTTACACTGGTTTGACCAGGCAGCGTAACAAAAGTGAAGCCGTAAGTATTCCAGCTATTGGTCTTTGGGATTAAGCCGGTTGAATATTCTACATCGCCATTGAGTAGAAAAGAAACATTCGGATCGATGTGATCTGGTGTTCCTACACGGATGAGGTTTATGATATCGGCTGTAAATTGGTAAAGGGTATTCTCACAAAGACCATCTACCTGCTGCTCGTAAAACAAACCTGGCTGTAAGCTAGCGTTTACCACCATCATGTAGCCATTAGGGTCGGGGCTATTATCGCCTATGGCTAGCCAGGTGGCGAATAGCCCAGGCCACCCCCCCGTATTATTCGTAATGGTATAAAAACCGTCAAAAGGCGGCCCCATATTGGTGTAAGTATATCCTGGTGCAATATTCGGATTGTTTGGTAGCGTGTTCGCTAAGCCTCTGCCGAAGTCGCCATCCGTAAATATATTTTCACCAAGATTGCCATTACAAACCTGAGCCATTAACGACAAGCTCCAACCAAGACTCCACAACAAGCAAAAAAGTACTTTCATCGGCACAAGATAGTGCCAATTCTCTTTATCCGCCTCCATAGGATCGGCTTAGGCTAATTTTTGTCGTAAAAACGACCCTTTCCCATGTTGATTCGTTCAGTACAAATTTTTGCTACGCGGCTAGTTCGTTACAAGGCTAGTTCGTTGCAAGGCTAGTTCGTTGCAAGGCTAGTTCGTTGCAAGGCTGCCTCCGGCGTTCGTCGTACCGCTCGCAGCCGTTTAATGGCCTGCCGAACAAGTCTATTGATAATGGCACGCCGTGCAGGGGCAAAGGCAGCTAGGTAGCGCAAGTGGGGATCTTACAGCCGAAAAGACCTACGCACAGCAACGCAGTAGGAGCCTTTGCCCCTGCATCCTTGCAAAAAAAAAGAGAAAAGGGTGCAAAGGAGTCTTGTGGCTTGTAAGGGCATAAAAATATGAGACTTTGGGGCGCATTAAAAAATATTCTGTATGTTTACAGCGCATTTTTTCCTCCAAGCCGCTGTGCTTGTAACCGCTACTAAATGATATGCCCGAACCAAACCAACTCACTGCTACGATTCAAGAGCAGGTTTTTGAGATCAGTACAGCCGCGCTAGCCGCGCTAGACTTGTTACCTTTGCCAGATGGCAGCTACCACTTATTGCAAGATGGCCAAGCCTACCATTGCCAGCTAGAAGAGCTGGATTTCAACCACAAAAAACTCAAGATTGCGATTAATGGCAACCGCTTCGAGGTACAACTAGCCGATGCCTACGACCGGCTCGTGAAGGCAATGGGCTTAGATGTGCAAGCGAGCCAAGGCGCTAGAGACGTGTTAGCCCCCATGCCCGGCTTGGTGCTAGACATCCTCGTCGAAGTGGGTGATCGGGTAGAAAAAGGGAGTCCGCTCTTGATTTTGGAGGCGATGAAAATGGAAAATGTGATCAAAGCCGAAGGAGAGGGCCTAGTAAAGTCCATTCCGCTTAAGAAAGGAATGCCCGTAGAAAAGAGACAGTTGCTCATCGAAATGGAGCCGTAAAACTAAGTCGCCATGAAAAAGATATTAGTCGCCAACCGTGGGGAGATTGCTCTTCGTGTGATGCGTACCGCCCGAAAAATGGGCATTAAAACCGTAGCCGTTTATTCGGAGGTGGATCGTGGAGCCCCACATGTTCGATTTGCCGACGAGGCCATTTGTCTTGGACCAGCTCCTTCCGCTGCTTCCTATTTGCGGATGGATAAGGTAATTGCTGCGGCTCTTAGTAGTGGTGCCGAAGGAATCCATCCGGGCTATGGTTTTTTGAGTGAAAATGCTGCTTTTGCTAGGGCGGTGGAGGAAGCGGGCCTGATCTTCATTGGCCCGAAACCCCACGCTATCGAACTAATGGGTAACAAACTAGCGGCCAAAGATGCCGTAAAAGCCTACGATATTCCGATGGTTCCGGGTATTGAAGAAGCCATCACGGACGTGAGCCTAGCGCAAGAAGTGGCCAATCGAATAGGCTACCCCATCCTGATCAAAGCTGCTGCCGGCGGCGGCGGTAAAGGAATGCGCATCGTAGCGAATAGCGACGAAATGGAGGAACAAATGAGCCGAGCCGTTAGCGAAGCCACTTCTGCCTTCGGCGATGGATCGGTCTTTATCGAAAAGTATGTTGGCTCGCCCAGGCACATTGAAATACAAGTGTTAGCAGACACCCACGGCCAAGTCGTACACCTCTTCGAGCGGGAATGTAGCGTACAAAGACGACACCAAAAGGTAGTAGAAGAAGCCCCCTCCGCCGTGTTAAGCCCCCAACTGCGCGAGCAGATGGGCGCAGCAGCGGTGCGGGTAGCGCAAGCTTGTGATTATGTAGGTGCTGGCACGGTAGAGTTTCTCTTAGATGAGCAGCATAATTTCTACTTCTTGGAAATGAACACCCGCCTGCAAGTAGAACACCCTGTTAGTGAACTCATCAGCGGTATCGATCTAGTGGAGCAGCAAATCCGTGTAGCACGTGGCGAACGGCTGGCCTTTCAACAAGCAGACTTACACATTCAAGGCCATGCCCTCGAGCTGCGGGTATATGCCGAAGACCCGCTGAATAATTTCCTGCCCAGCATCGGCACACTGAGCCGCTACCAACCGCCAAGTGGCGAAGGCATTCGGGTAGATGACGGCTATGAAGAAGGCATGGAAATTCCGATCTACTACGATCCCATGATTGCCAAGCTCATTACCTACGGCCCCGATCGCGCAGCGGCTATCCGGCGCATGTTAGAAGCTATTCAAGCTTTCCAAGTGGAAGGCATTGCTACTACCTTAGCCTTCGGGCGCTTTGTCTTTGAACACGAAGCTTTTTGTAGCGGGCAGTTTGACACCCACTTCGTTAAAAAGCACTTCACCCCTGAAAAAATACGGGCCAAAGAACAAGCAGAAGCCCAACTAGCAGCCTTATTAGCGGCCAAAATATTCCTCCACGCAGCTAATCAACTCCAAGTACCTGCCCAATTGCCCACCCAGTGGACAAACCAACGATAAGCCAAGAAAAATGACGGATAAAATAGCCAACCTACAAGCTAAATTACAGGAAGCGGCCCTAGGCGGCGGCGAAAAGCGCATCGAACAACAGCACGCCAAGGGCAAACTAACCGCCCGCGAAAGGATTCACTTCCTCCTCGACCCAGGCTCCTTTGAGGAAATGGGCGTGCTGGTGACCCACCGAACCACCGATTTCGGGATGCAAGACCAGCTCTTCTATGGCGATGGCGTGGTAACAGGCTACGGCACGATCAACCGCCGCCTTGTCTATGTTTTTGCCCAAGATTTCACCGTTTTTGGTGGTTCGCTTTCCGAAACCCATGCCGAAAAAATTTGCAAACTTATGGACATGGCCATGAAGGTGGGCGCACCCATTGTTGGCCTTAATGATAGCGGTGGTGCTCGTATCCAAGAAGGCGTTCGTTCGCTGGGTGGCTATGCCGATATTTTCTACCGCAATGTGATGGCTTCCGGTGTTATTCCGCAGCTTTCGGCCATTATGGGCCCTTGCGCCGGCGGGGCAGTCTATTCCCCTGCCATGACTGATTTCACCATTATGGTGGAAAAAACCAGCTATATGTTCGTCACCGGCCCCAATGTGGTGAAAACCGTTACGAACGAAGAAGTAAGCGCCGAAGACCTAGGCGGTGCTAGCACCCATGCTAGCAAATCGGGCGTTACGCACCTCACCGCAGCGAACGACATGGATTGCCTGCTGCAACTCCAACGATTGCTGAGCTACCTGCCACAAAACTGCGAAGACAAAGCACCACAACTGCCCTACGAAATGGGTGCGGAAATAAGAGAACAACTCGCTAATATCATCCCCGAAAACGCCAACCAGCCCTACGATATGCGCGAGGTGATTGAGGGCATCATCGACGCGGCCACTTTTTTGGAAATTCATCCCGTCTATGCCGAAAATATCGTGGTGGGCTTCGCTCGCCTAGCAGGCCGCAGCATTGGCATTGTGGCCAACCAACCCATGAGCCTAGCAGGTGTTTTAGACGTAGATAGCTCCAAAAAAGCAGCTCGTTTTACGCGTTTTTGCGATGCTTTCAACATTCCTTTGCTCGTGCTCGTAGATGTGCCTGGCTTCCTTCCCGGCACGGATCAAGAGTGGAATGCGATCATCACCAACGGCGCTAAATTACTCTATGCACTCAGCGAAGCTACCGTGCCGCGCGTAACCGTCATCACCCGAAAAGCCTACGGCGGTGCCTACGACGTGATGAACTCCAAGCACATTGGTGCCGACCTCAACTTCGCTTGGCCAACCGCCGAAATTGCCGTGATGGGAGCCAAAGGGGCTAGCGAAATTATCTTCCGCAAAGAAATCATGGAAGCAGCCGATCCGGCTGCCAAGCTCGCAGAAAAAGAAGCCGAATACGCCGAAAAATTCGCAACCCCCTACCGTGCCGCCGCCCGTGGCTTCATCGACGAGGTCATTCTCCCGCAAGAGACCCGCCGAAAACTCATCAAAGCTTTCGCTATGCTGGAAAATAAAGTAGTCCAACTACCCAAAAAGAAACACGGTAACATTCCGCTTTAGTCGGTCTATTCGCCTATCGGTTGCTCACTTTGGTTGGCTACCGCTTCGCTCGCAGGGGCAAGGCTTTGCTTTGTAGCGCAAGACTTTAACTAAAAAAACCCTAGCCATAGAGGATTTATCCGC
>DAINNZ010000052.1:8332-17991 GCA_036735605.1 Lewinella sp.
CCGCATTTATACAGTTTTTAGCCTATATTGCCCGCTAAAATGACTGAGATGCGAAATTTTATCCTGACTGCTTGCTTAGCTGCTTTCCCCCTCCTATGGGCAAGTGTTTACGCACAAAGCCCCACCCCTGCTGCTGAGCGCCTAGCTGGTATCGTACAGAGAACCGAGTTGGCAACTACTTCGCTACTACAAGGGATGCCCTTTGCAAATATAGGCCCCACCGTTATGAGTGGGCGCGTGACGGATCTCGCTGTCAATCCCACCAACCCAACTGAGTTTTATGTCGCTTATGCGTCTTCAGGTTTATGGTACACGAACAATAACGGAACTAGCTTCACCCCCCTATTTCAAGAAGAAGGTGTAATGACTCTCGGTGCCTTGGCCGTACACTGGCCCAGCAAAACGATCTACCTAGGCAGCGGAGAGGTAAACAGTAGTCGCAGCAGCTACGCAGGTAATGGGGTATATAAAAGCACCGACGGCGGTAAAAGCTGGCAACACCTCGGGCTAGACGAAACCCATCACATTGGGCGTATCCTTGTAGCCGAAGAAGACCCCAATTTAGTTTGGGTAGCAGCGCTGGGGCACCTCTATTCGACCAACCCTGAAAGAGGTGTTTTCAAAAGTAATGATGGCGGCAAAAGCTGGGAAAAAACGCTGTTCATTAATTCGCAAACCGGTGTGGTTGATTTAGTGCGCGATCCACAAAAGCCCAACGAGCTTTTCGCCGCAAGCTGGGAAAGAAGCCGAAAAGCTTGGGACTTCCAAGAAGCTGGTGTGGGTTCGGGCATTTGGCATAGCCAAGACGCGGGCAATAGCTGGCAAAAAATATCGGCCGCTACCACCGGCTTCCCAGATGGAGCCGGTGCGGGCCGCATCGGCTTGGCAATCGCCTACACCGCTGAAAACAAACGCTGCCTCTATGCCAGCCTCGATAATTACAACCATCGACCGAAGGAAGAGCCCAAAAGCCCTGCCCCCGAAGCCGAAACCCTCGAAGCCACCGATGTAAGTAGCCTCTCAGCCGAGGCCCTTGCAGCTAAAAAAGACTATGTACTATCCGATTTTTTGCGGCAAAATGGCTTTCCCCGCAGCTTAACGGTCAAAAAACTTCGCGAGCAGCTTCGCAGTGGCGAACTAAACCCGCAGCAACTACTCAACTACCTAGCCGATGCCAACCAACAACTCTTCAATACGCCCGTCATAGGATTAGAAATTTATCGGCTTTTGGAAGGCGACAGCCGCTTTGAAAAAACGCATCAGGGCTATTTGGAGAATGTAACCTATTCCTACGGCTATTACTTTGGCTATCTAGCCGTCAATCCCCAAAATGCCAATCAGCTTTATACGATGGGCGTTCCGTTATTACGCAGCGACGACGGCGGCAAAAATTGGGTCAATGTCAATGGCGAAAACGCACACGTAGATCATCACTATCTATGGGTAAACCCCAAGAATCCGGCGCATCTCATCAATGGGAACGACGGCGGCCTCAACATGAGCTACGATTATGGAGGTCATTGGACGAAACTCAACACCCCTGCTGTTTCGCAGTTTTATGCCGTGGCGGTGGA
Source organism: Lewinella sp. (assembly GCA_036735605.1). GTDB lineage: Bacteria > Bacteroidota > Bacteroidia > Chitinophagales > Saprospiraceae > Neolewinella. The sequence goes on from DAINNZ010000052.1 coordinate 9,907, forward strand.
CACGCATCCAAAAGGCTATCGTGTTTATGGGGGTATGCAAGACAATGGCGTTTGGTATGGTCCGCATACCTACCAACACGCCACCGATTGGCAAATGGAAGGCCGCTATCCCTACCAAGAAATCATGGGTGGCGATGGGATGCAAGTGGCTATTGATACACGCGATAACAATACCGTATATACCGGCTATCAGTTTGGCAACTATTTCCGAATCCACCTAGAAAATGGCGACCGCAGCTACATCACGCCCAAGCACGAACTAGGCCAAGCACCCTACCGTTGGAACTGGCAAACGCCCATCCACCTGAGCACTCATCACCAAGATATCCTCTACATGGGCAGCAACTTCGTGCACCGAAGCCTAGACCAAGGCGAAAAATGGACGACCATCAGCCCTGATCTCACCCTCGGTAGCCGGCCAGGTGATGTGCCCTATGGAACGCTGACCTGCCTGCACGAAAGCCCACTTCGCTTTGGCTTACTCTATGTGGGCAGTGACGACGGTTTAGTTCATCTGAGCCGAGATGGCGGCTACAGCTGGCAAAATATTTCCAAAGGCCTACCTACCAACCGATGGGTGAGCCGCATCCAAGCTAGCGCACACCAAGAAAGTAGAGTGTATTTAAGCCTCAATGGCTACCGCTCCGATGATTTCAGCAGCTATCTTTATGTGAGCGAAGATTACGGTGCTAACTGGGTGGCTATGGGCACCGATTTGCCTGCCGAACCCGTGAATGTGATCAAAGAAGACCCCACCAACCCGCAGTTGTTCTATGTCGGCACCGATCACGGTTTATACATTAGTTTAGACCGAGGACAGCATTTTCAATTGGCCAATCAACTGCCGCGCGTAGCGGTACACGACCTAGTGGTGCACCCAACCGAAAGCCATCTTATCGTAGGCACCCACGGTCGTTCTATCTTCAGAGCCGACGTAAAAGCCTTACAAGCACTCGACCAAGACTTGGAAACACTCGTTCTCGTAAAGCCTTCAGCCATCCGCGCTAGTAGCCGCTGGGGGGCTGATAGCTGGTTCCCCCGCAACAAAAAAGCTGCCAGCATGGAACTACAAGTTTACAGCCCGCAAGCTGGCCAAGCTAGCCTCAAGGTGGTTCACACTGACGGTAGCATCGTAGCGCAGCGGAAGGTGGACTTAGCAAAAGGCCTACAGTTCATTTCCTACGACCTCCTAGTAGATGCAGCGGCCGTAGCGCCCCTTGAGAAAGCCCTCAGAGCCAAGCAAAAAGCAGCGGAAAGACCCCTACAACTCAAAGCAGCGGACGATGGAAAGGTATATATCCCTAGCGGCAGCTACCAAATCAAGCTACAAGTTGGAAAACTTGAGCAAACAGTGGATCTAAACATCCAATAATGGACAAAAAAAAGCGTATCCCCATTACTAGGCCACTGCACGACTACCTCCACACCCACGGCAGAATGGTCAACCTACCTTTAGATTATGACGATCTAATGCGATTCAGCGGCGGCTACCCCTTAGTGGATATGGAAGGTAATGATACCCTCTGGGAAACCGTTTATTACGATGAATACGACCGTAACCATATCTTCAAAGCATTGCGCAATATCTATGCCCTACTACGCATGGACGGCGACCTTTCCGCCACCGAGCATTTGGAAGTAGCCCGAATCGATTTTTGCCTATTCGCCAATACCGGCCCTTTTCGGGTACGTATCATTAATCGGTTAAACGATAATTACGACCATTTTTACGTCAAACGAGCCGATGCTTCCCGCATCTATGGCCTAGAATTAGAAGAATTATTATCGCCTAATAATGTACTCTACCTTGTCAATGGGGAAACGCTTATAGAAGAACATATAGCCGGCATTCCTGGCGATGACTTTTTCAAGCATAAGCTGCAAGACAGCACCTTCAACCAAATTCGGATGGCAAAAGAGTTCGTAAAATTCAACGAACGCTGCTTCGTCCGCCTTTTAGGTGATATGCGCGCCTACAACTACGTAGTGGATATTACACCCGATATTGAAGGAAGTCAGTTTCGTTTCCGTGCCATCGACTTCGACCAGCAGTGCTACGAAGGCAGAAAAAACTTCTATCTGCCGCAATACTTTAAAGAAAATCACCCTATTATTTTTCTAGGTTTCCAGCACATGAATGCGGCCACCGTGGAGCAGTACCAACTAGAAGAGCGCTCCCTCATCGCCGGGCGCATCAAAGCCGGGCGGCAGCGCGTAGCCGAACTGCTCCGCTTGATGACCATCGACGAATTATCCGATAGCGAAAGAACTCATCAATTAAGAAGTGAACTCGCTCAGCACCACAATAGCAAAGTCTTTGAAAACTGCAACAATATGGGGCAGATACTCAAAGCACACCTAGAATTACTACTAGAAAAAGATTTCCGCCAAGGCATGGGTATTTCCTTCCTTCGTGGTAATGAAGAAGCATTACTATAAACACACTAAACTACGGGTCTATGGATAGCTTTAAAAATCCTCTGCCACATGTTCGCCCCCGCTTCAAAATCATCACGCCCAGAAGTGAGGCCGACATAACCGCTAGCTTTAAGGCGCAGCTAGCAAAGAGTACAAGCGGCTGCACGGCTAGCATCAATCCTGGTTTTATCTCCGTTTTTATTCCAAAAGCAGCACAGCATTACTGGTCGCCACAACTGAGCATGACGATCGAAAGCAGTGAAGAAGGGCAAGTCATCAGAGGGCTATATGGCCCTCGACCAACTATCTGGACGATGTTTGTTTTCTTCTATTTCTTAATTGGCCTCCTGCTGGTTTTTATCAGTATTATTGGCTTCTCAAATCGAAGTTTGGGGCTGCCCGCAGGTATATTATGGGGGGTGCCCGTTTTGTTGTTGCTCTTCCTCAGCCTCTATGCCGTTTCTCGTTTCGGCGAACGGCTAGGGCGCGATCAATTGCAACTGCTGCAAGACTTCGCAGGAGAAGCCCTTGAAATAGATATCGCTATACAAACCTATCATTAATGCCCAGCCTCTCTACGCCAACTACTAGAAAAAACTGTAAAAACTGCTGGTCGCCACTCGCTGAAAACGATCTTTTTTGCGCTAACTGCGGCCAAAAATATCGCCCACAACTACCTAGCTTTGGCGAGTTGTTAAAAACCGCTTTCGACGCTATTTTCAACTTGGATGGCCGTTTTTTTCGCAGCCTGAAAAACCTCCTTATCCCAGGGAGGCTCACCAACTACTATCTAGCCGGCCGAGAGCAAGCCTACATTCATCCACTACGGCTTTTTTTGGTAAGCGGTGCTCTTTTTCTAGCCTTTTTTTCCTTTCTCGCTCAGCAGCAGCTCGGTGGAACTATTGACAGATGGGTGCAAAACAGAAACGTCGCTGCCTACCAGAAAACCTTCGACGCCCAGCTTAATCAACGAATAGATAGCCTGCGGCAGCTATACCCAACACCCGAAGTAAACCTAATGGCCGAAGACCTTTTGAGTACGCTCGACACCCTAGAAGCAGATAGCATGTGGATAAACTACTTGCATCACAATAAGGGGCTTTCTTTTGAGCAAAGGGAGCTGGATGTTGCCATCACCGATTACCAACTAGCACCCATCGACAGTATAGCGGTCATGTATGGTGTGGAAGGCGTCTTTAATCAGTATTTAGTAGGTAAAATTGTGCAGATTAACCGAGGCGGCACCCAAACTTTAAAACAGTTAATAGGGCAACTCATTTGGGGTATTTTGCTGGCCGTTCCCCTACTTGCACTGCTACTCAAATTGTTCTATATCCGGCACAACAAGCCGTATATCCTTCACCTCATCTTTTCCTTGCATTTACATAGTTTTTATTTCTTGGCTTTGCTACTACTCATTGTGTCGAGTTTTTTTGGCACTTCTCTACAGCTCCTGAATAGCCTTATTTTCTTTAGTATGCCCGTCTATTTTGTAGTTGCCTTAGTGCGCGTTTATCCCCAGCGATACTGGAAAGTACTGCTTAAAAGCTTTGTGATAAGCGGGGTCTATTTAGTAGTTCTAGTACTGTCCATCGTTCTAGCATCCGTCGTTGCTATTCTGATTACGTAGTAATGTGGCCTTTTAGTTCCCCTTAGTATAGCGTAGCTAGCACGCTATTGATCACCCAAGTAGCATTTTGCAACTCGCCAAAGTTGACTAGGCACTGGTGCTTAATTTTAAAGGGGCATTGGCCGCTAGCCTAGTCTAACGTAAATGCTATTCAGTGTCCATAAGGACTAGCTGTTTGGTTTTCCTTCGCCTTTCCTCGAAAAATACCGAGTAATGTAGTATAGTTAGGAGGGTTTTCCTCGCACTTTGTAAAATAAACCCTATCTTTGCTTTCAGCTTTTAAGGAATATTTCTTGATTGGTTCACTCCTACAGTGAAATACCCTAGGGCTAAGGTGTTTTTCAAGCTTAGTCTTGAGCCTAAAAGTAGCCCTTGCCCCTGCCCTACGGGCAATAATCTGCATGAGCTATGAGTAGGAGAATACACTAGCGTAATAACCATTAAGCCGTCGTAAAGACAATCCGTATTATTCAAGCAACGCGCAACATATTACTTTTACTGGCCGCCTTTTTCTTTGGCCTTCACGCATTCGTGCCGCATTTGCACGAAGCGAAGAGTGGCGACTTGCTACTGCTGCATAGTCAAGAACACAAGCAACACGGCCTTTTTTGCAAACTGCTCCGCTTGGTAGAAACGGATTTAGGGCTGGGGCACTTGGAGCAGCTCAGTCAGCATGACACAACCGATGAACTAAGCGCACAAGCTGAAGCACAGCCACTTCATTTAGCAGCACCTGCGCTAGCAGTGCTAGTCCAGCTACTGCTAGGCTCAGAAAAGAGGATAGAGGCTACGGTGGATGCTTTCATTCTAACCAAGTCACTACTCCTCTGGGGGGGTAGCCGGCGAGGCCCACCCGCCGTGGCTCCCTCTTTTTGCTAGCGGACGCTCCGTTCGCTTCATCACTTTCATTTCGCAAGCACAGTGTACGGCGGCTGGCCGTAGCTTTCCCGCTTTATATGGCAATATAAGGTTTATCCGAGCTTGCTTATCGGGGCTGTTGCGATCCCTATTTCTTGGCTTCCCTTTGCGGAGCTACCTTATTCTTTTAAAAGATGTTTGATGCTATTATTCGTTTCTCGCTAGAGAACAAACTGCTGGTATTACTAGGCGTATTGGCAATGGCGCTAGCGGGTGTTTTTTCTGCTACCCAAATCCCATTAGATGCCGTACCGGATATAACCAACAACCAAGTGCAGCTTGTCAGCGTGGCCCCCACCTACGCCCCCGAAGAGGTAGAGCAATTGATTACCTACCCCTTAGAAGCTGCCATGACCAACATCCCCAAGGTGCTGGAAATACGCTCTATTTCCCGCTACGGCTTATCAGTCATTACCCTTATTTTTGAAGAGGAAGTGCCTACGATGCTAGCGAGGCAGTTTGTCCAAGAACAGCTCAATATTGCCGTAGCTAGCCTACCCCTCGGGGTAGAAACAGAACTAATGCCCACCACCACCGGCCTCGGCGAGATCTACCAATACGTGCTAACGGTGGATCCCGCTCAGGCACATCTATACGATGCCACCCAACTGCGTACTATCCAAGACTGGATCGTGAAGCGCCAACTCAATGGCACCAAGGGCATCATAGAAGTCAGTAGCTTCGGCGGCTACCTCAAGCAGTATGAAGTGGCCTTTGATCCGCAGCTGCTACGGAACTACGGCCTGAGCTTATCACAAGTGATCCAAGCCTTAGAAGATAATAACGAGAACAGCGGCGGTAGCTACATCGAGCAAAGTAGCTACTCCTACTACATCCGCACCGAAGGCCGCATTGCCACGCAGCAAGCCATTGAGGATATCCCCATTGGTAATAGCAGCGGCCCGCCCCTTCGGATTCGCGACATAGCTAGCGTTAGCAGCGGCAGTGCCAAACGCTATGGTGCTATGACAATGGATGGACAAGGAGAAGTAGTAGGCGGTATAACGCTGATGCTAAAAGGTACTAATTCCTCCGAAGTGCTGAAAAATGTGCAGCAGCGAATGGATCTAATAGCCACCTCTTTACCGGAAGGTGTGCATATTTATCCCTACCTCGACCGCGCCAAACTAATCGGGAAAACCATACAAACCGTGGAACGCAACCTGATAGAAGGGGGCTTAATTGTAATATTCGTCTTACTCCTCCTACTGGGCAACTTCCGAGCTGGCCTAGTGGTAGCTTCTGTCATTCCGCTTTCAATGCTCTTTGCGCTTTCGATGATGCGCTACTTTGGCATTTCGGCCAATCTGATGTCGCTTGGTGCTATCGACTTTGGAATTGTGATCGATGGTGCCGTGATTATCGTAGAAGGCTTACTACACAGCCTTGCCATCGCACACGTAGGACAGCGGCTCACGCAGGGGCAAATGGATGCTGCTGTGCGCAAGTCCACCGCCAAAATTTATCGCTCTGCGGCCTTTGGCGTACTCATCATCCTAGTCGTATTCTTACCTATTTTGAGCCTACAAGGCATAGAAGGAAAAACCTTCCGCCCAATGGCGCAAACGGTTTCTTTTGCGATTCTCGGTTCACTCTTACTCTCGGTGACCTATGTGCCGGTGATGTCTTCTTGGCTACTGTCGAAGAACATCCGCCCCGAAAGTGGCTTTGCGGCGAAGCTTATGGGCTGGTTGGAAAGCGGATACCGACCCCTCGTAGGTGGTGCGCTGCGTTGGTCAAAAGCTACTTTGGGTTTAGCCGTGGTAGCCTTGGCTTTTTCCCTATTGGTATTCAGCCGAATGGGGGGTGAGTTCATCCCCACGCTGGAAGAAGGCGACCTAGCCATGCAGCAAGCCATTAAACCGGGTAGCTCTCTGCAAGAGAGCATCCGAACCGCTAGTCTGGCGGAAAAAATCCTGCTCGATCATTTTCCCGAGGTGCTGCATGTGGTCTCCAAAATCGGCACCGCCGAAGTACCCACCGACCCAATGGCTATCGAAGATGCCGATATTATGATTATCCTTAAGGATAAAGACGAGTGGACTTCCGCCACCAATCGGGAAGACCTTATTGCCCAGATGAAAGAAAAACTCAGCGGCATTACCTGGGCGGCCTATGAGTTTACCCAACCTATCCAACTGCGTTTTAACGAACTGATGACCGGCTCTAAATCGGATATTTCCGTGAAAATATTTGGTGAAAACAACGCTATCCTCAAGACAAAAGGAGAGGAAGCAGCTAAGATCATCGAGCAAATCGCCGGAGCAGCGGATGTAAAAGTGGATCAAACCGATGGTCTTCGGCAATTATCGATCCGCTACGATCCGGCACGCTTGGCGCAGTACGGTGTCAATATCCGTGAACTCAACCAACTGATCCGAGCCGCTTATGCAGGGGAGGTAGTGGGCCAAATCTATGAAGAGGAGCGTTCCTTTGATCTAGTCGTCCGATTGGCGGAGCCATACCGGCAGCAGCTAGACCTATCACAGTTTAGCGTTCCTACCCGCAACGGCCAGCTAGTAGCCCTTAGCGAATTGGCCACGATGGAAGAAGGAGAAAGCCCTATGTTGATCTCGCGGGAGCAAGCTCGGCGTTTCATCAATGTAGGGGTGAATGTTAGAGACCGTGACGTAGCTAGCCTAGTAGCCGAAATTAGCGGTCAACTCAATGAGCAGCTGGCGTTACCGCCCGGCTATAGCCTTCAGTATGGTGGGCAGTTTGAGAACCTCCGCAGCGCACGCCAACGGCTACTTGTAGCTGTGCCCATCGCACTCGGTTTGATCTTGCTGTTGCTATATATGGCCTTTGGGCAGCTGCGCGATGCGCTCATCATCTTCGTAGCCGTGCCACTTTCTACGATTGGAGGCATTTGGGCTTTAGAGCTACGGGGCATGCCTTTCAGCATCTCTTCCGGCATTGGTTTTATCGCGCTTTTCGGCATCGCCGTCTTGAATGGTATCGTCTTGCTTAGTGCGATTAAAGATAAAATAGCTACGCTCAGTAGTGAATCAGCAGGAGCTAACACCCCTTCTTTACTGGCTATCGCAGGGGCAATCGTTTCGGTTAGCGCAAGTCGTCTTAGGCCAGTACTTATGACGGCCGCTGTGGCGGCATTTGGT
>DAINNZ010000052.1:18001-21959 GCA_036735605.1 Lewinella sp.
TCTCAACGGGCAGCGGCGCGGAAGTACAAAGGCCCTTAGCGACAGTGGTAATCGGGGGACTTATCTCCTCTACCCTACTGACCTTGCTAGTCTTGCCAGCGCTTTACTACTTGCTCAATCGGGCTAAGTGGGCAAAAGTGGCTGGTATATTGCTCTTGGTAGCAGGCTGCTTACCACAGCTATCGGCTCAATCGGCTATGGATTTTGGAGCCATCTACCAGCACGCTATCGTAAACCACCCCGACCTAAGGCAGCAGGCAGCAGCGATCCAATCGGCTGCACTAAACGAAAAGGCCATTGGTGCTTGGGCTCCTTTGCAATTTGCCTACCAAGGTGGAGGAATTGATGGCCCCGATTTTGACCACAACTTCAGCTTCTCCCAATCGCTCAATCACCTCTTTAATAAGCCAGCGCAAAAGCAGCTAATCGCCGATCAGATCAGTGCCCTCACTACCGAGCAGCAGCTACTGGGCTACGAACTGGAAAAGGCTTTAGCCGATGCCTATAACGATTGGGCTTTCGCCTTAGAAGAAGAGCAGACGATCGATAGTAGCTACCGCCTCCTACAAAGTATGCAAACCCGCATACAGCTACAGTATGAGGCAGGTGCATTAGGCGCGATCGTTTACGAATTGTTCCAAACAGAGCTTCGGGCGACCCTGCAAGACCTACAACAGGCGAATACCCAAGCGGCCCTAGCAGCGCAAAGGCTGCGTAGTATCGCCGTGCTACCACCGGAAGCCGTATTGGCAAAACCGCCCTTAGCGATACTAGACATGCCCCTTGCCTTCTCCCAAGAAGTTAAGGCTCCCGCCAATAGCTACCTAACGCTATATGAGCAGCAAATCACGATCTTGGAACACGAACAAGCACTGCAACAGCGCCTAGCTAAGCAGCCTCAACTCAGTATCGGTTATTTTGCCCAGAGCCTCAATAAAGCTTTCCCGTTCCAAGGGCCTAGCCTAGGGATAGCTCTACCACTCGACCAGCGTAGCTTAAAAGTAAAAACAGCTCAACAACAGCTGCAAAAGGAGCAACTACAGTACCAACGCGACTACCTAGAAGGACAATACCGTGATCGCCTTCAACAACTCGCCACCGAAATCGATCGGCGAAGCCAAGGACTGAACGAACACCAGCGAGCGCAGTCGGTAGGTTTACAGCGTATCCGCCGCTTAGCACAATTACAATTGGAAGCTGGGCAGATTGACTTCCTCACTTTTAGCCAGCTGCAAAGCCGAGGGCTGAACCAACAACGCAGCTACTCGACCCAACTACACCAACTCAATCAACTCATCATCGAATACCATTATCTCAGCGGACAGCCGCTAAGCAATCGGTAAGCGATACCTGTAAGCGACTTGCGCTAAATAGTCAACCCTTGCCCCTGCACTCTCGTGCCCGTCTTTCGGATATAAGTAAAAACCGATCAAACAAGACTTAACAACGGTGCAAAAGGGACAAGCCAAAAAAATAAATTATGTCAACGAATTTTATTTCAACCCTGCTTTTTCTCCTCTTCTTAGGCTGTGGAAACACGAACGAAACAACCGTAGAAACAAAGCCTAGCCACACCACAACCGTGAGCACTACCATCAGTAGTGGCCCTTTACTAGAGCGAAATATTGAGCAAAACATTGCTTGTACGGGTACGATCGATATACCGCCCACGGATTTGCTTTCTATTCACAGCATGGTAGCTGGCCAAATAAGCGATTTGCAGTATATACCCGGCGACTATGTAAAAAAAGGTGCTTTACTAGCTCGGCTGACGCAGCCAAGCCTGCTAGAAAAACAACGGCTTTTGCTAGAAACCAAAGCAGCACTAGGCGTAGCGGAACAAAATTTAGCCCGTCAAAAAACACTAGCGGCTGGCGATGCTACCACAAGCCAGGAAATGGAGTCCAGCCAAGCAAAAGTGCAAGCACTACAAGCCACCTACCAAGGTTTGCGCAAGGAATTGAGCCAAATTGGCATCCAGCTACGCTCGTTGGAAGAAGAGATGAACTACCAAACAAGCGTGGCCATTTATGCCCCCAGCAGCGGCCATGTGCACGAGGTGTTTATCAACCAAGGTCAAATGGTAGAGCCCGGTATGCCGCTGCTAGAAATAGCCGACAAAAGCCACATTCACCTTGAATTAGACGTGCCTGTACGCTATGCCGCAGCGGTGGAAAAAGGGCAAAAAATCAGCTTTAGTTTTCCCGGCAGCTCGCTTAAAGGCACGGCCAGCATTGTAAAAATCAATCCAATGATTGATACCCAAACTAATACGCTGCGAGTACATGGGCACATTGACCCCGAAGTGCCGGCCGCACGTATCATCCCCGGGCTATTTGTGGAAGCTAGCATCCAAGCTAGCAGCCAAATCGTAAAAGGGCTTCCTAGAGATGCCGTTTTGAAAACAGGCAATGCCTATTTTGGCTTTCTGAAAACGGCCGAAGGCTATGAAAAAATACAGCTAGAACAAGTGGTAGATTACGGCGATTTCGTCAGCTTCAGCAACACCCTCCAGGCGGAGTGGGTTACAGGCGGTGCCTACTACTTGGAAGGAGTAGAATAATTTTTTAAACTTTTTGTGTCTTTTGTTTGGATAATTAAAAAACAATCTGTATTTTTGTGCTGCAACAGCATATAAATTGTTATGGACTTACTGATTCTTACCAGCAAAAAAGGAACACGCGTTGTAAAAAGCACACAATTACACCGTGTTTTAGGATTCAAAGACGAGCATTACGCAGAACACGTAAAGCGTTGGTTATCTGATATTTATCAGTTTCACGACGGTATTCGCAAGCCACAAGCCATGACCGATTTTGCGCGGGCGGCTACGGCGGCGGATAGCTTGTTGAAAGAATACTACTTTAGTTTGGAAATGGCGCGCTTAGTCACGCTCGGAAGCCGTTCAAAGGTAAAAGAAGCGATTGCTAACAAATTGTTTCGAGAGGAAAGTGCCTATCCGCAGCAAGTGCGATTAGATACGGAGGCGATGCTGCGACTAGTGGAGCAAACTAAAGCCATGACGCGCTTTAGCTGTCAGCTAGCCGCAGAGGAGCGGCATCAAGCGGCTTATGCTCGTCGGCGCGGGGGTGATATGGCCTATTGGCATCCCTACCGCCAAGAAATCATCGGGGGAAGTAAAGAAGCTTTGCTAGCTGATTTGGTGGCGCAGGGCATTCAGCTCAGCAAGCAAACAAGTTTGCGGAGTGTTTTGCTCCGTAAAGACGCTATGGAATTAGTACGTATCGGTCTAATTGACTTGTACGCGGCTCAAGGTCATCCCCTAGCCTACGCCCTGGAGATTGGGCGGATTGGTAAACGACTGGCGGAGCAAATGCAACTAGAAGTGGTGGATGACCGCCAGGGCGAGTTGTTGTTTGCCCCACCAGTTGACCCCACTACTTTAGCGAGTATTGTAGGTGCTGCGGCCTAGCCTAAGCATACCAGCAAGTATCTCTTCTCTTTTACTGTTTGTAGAGTACAACTGTTAAGACGCGGAGAAGCCAACAGCCATTTTTTGCCTCTTTGCCTGCCTACCTTACGGTTCGAAGTAGGCATGAGTATCTCGTTTAAGCGCTTAGTGTACACGAGTAGCAGCCTGTGCCGTACACACTTAGGCAATTAGGCCGTCTCATAGGCTGCTAGCATCAGTTGTAGTATTTCCTCTGCGGCTTTTGCGATATTCGTACCTGGGCCGAAGATACCTGCTACGCCCTCTTGGTAGAGGAAGTCGTAATCTTGGCGAGGGATAACGCCGCCAACGATTACGAGTACGTCTTCGCGGCCTAATTTTTTCAGGGCAGCCAGCGTTTCGGGTACTAGTGTTTTATGGCCGGCAGCGAGGCTGCTGATACCTAAAAGGTGGACATCATTTTCCACGGCTTGCTTAGCGGCCTCTTCGGGTGTTTGGAAAAGGGGGCCAACATCCACATCGAAGCCGAGATCAGCGAAGCCTGTT
>DAINNZ010000053.1:0-8457 GCA_036735605.1 Lewinella sp.
TACGCGCACGCACGCTATGCGCGCGCAAATACAAAATCCGTTTACATATCCTTTACTATAATATGCGAATCCTTTTTTTTCTACTCGTTGCCACCACGCTTAGCCTAACAGCTTGCGGAAACAATTCCACCGCAGAGGCTGATATGGCCGCCGAAAAGGCTGCTGAAAAACTTGAGCTTGCAAACGAAGCGATCCACAGCAGTACAATCGAATTAGAAAGTACGCTTGATAGCCTCAGTGCCAGCCTCAATAGCCTCGATAGCCTTTTCCCAGAAACCACTGAGTAAAGCAGGATGCTTTCTACAGCATCCACCACACATTTTTCACTTCTTACAATAAGCAACTAATGATAAACTTATCGTCCTCCACCCTTCTTCGCCTTTTTCTTTGTTTTTTCGTGTTACTAGGTAGCCAAGCTATCCAGGCACAAGGACAAGGTAAAGGAAAAGAAAAACAAGAACAAGCTAAGGATAAAGCCGAGGCTGCCAAAGAACAAGCTAAAGGCAAAGCCGAAGCCGCTAAAGAACAGGCTGAAGCCGAAGCGGAGGCTGCTAAAGAACAAGCTAAAGGCAAAGCCGAAGCCGCTAAAGAACAAGCTAAAGGCAAAGCCGAAGCTGCTAAAGAACAAGCTAAAGATAAAGCCGAAGCCGCTAAAGAACAAGCTAAAGGCAAAGCCGAAGCCGCTAAAGAACAGGCTAAAGCCGAAGCTGCTAAAGAAAAAGATAAGAAAGGCAATGCCTATGGCCGCGACAAAGGGGAACTTTCGGGCAAAGCCTTTGGCCAGGCGCGCGCTGCTGAGGCAAGAGAAGCCAATCAGCGAGAGCGCGAAGCAGCAACGCGAGCCGTACAAGCGGCAGAAGCGGCAGAAAAAAAGGCTACGGAAAAAATAAACAAAGCAGAGGCGGCTCTAGCCAAAGCCAAAGCAAGCGGTAATGTAAGCAGGGAAGAATTGGCTCGTCAAGAAACGGCTATAAGCGGAGCTAAAAGCCAACTGAATAAGCTAAAAGCACAAGTGCAGGCTAGCAAAGCGGCTTTGGAATCTAGCAAGCTAGAGCAACCACAATAATGTCATGGGCGGAATCGCTGGCTTAACCAAGCGATTCCGCCTAGGATTAACTCTACCACTCCTTCCAGCGGCGGAAGGCTTCCATCGCTTGGTATTCTGCTAGGCCAAGGCGGCGATAGCTATCAGCGGTTCCTTGGTTGCGTTCCTCGGCTCTTACCCAGAATTCGCGTTCATCCTGCCCAGGGAAGGGCGGGCGATCTTTTTGGCTTTGGTGCATAAAAATAGCCCGTCGCTTGATGCGCTGTTGATCAGGACTAAAGGGCACGGCCATTTCGATTTCGTGGATAGGCCATTCCATCCAAGCGCCTCGATAGAGCCACACATAGCAATCTTGCATCCATTTTTTGTCCTTTAGCTCTTTGCGTGCTTCTAAGATGGCATTGAGACAAATGCGGTGGGTGCCATGGGGATCGGCTAGATCGCCAGCTGCGAAAATTTGGTGGGGTTTTACCTGCTCGATCAAATCGCGAACGAGGTTAATGTCCTTGCTTCCCAGTGGTTTTTTGCGGCTTCTGCCACTTTCGTAGAAGGGCAGATCGAGGAAGTGCATTCGTTTTTCATCCAATAGCCCTACGGCTCGGGCACCGGCGCGGGCTTCTCCTCTTCGGATGAGTCCTTTGACCAAGCGCACCTCGGGAATGTCCACTTCGCCTGGGCCTTTTTTGTGGAGGAAACGGATGATTTTATCGGCATTTTTCACCACTTCTTTTGCGAGCGGATCAGAAAACACCTTTTCACTACCGCCCATTTCTTTTAAAAACTCCGCGAAGCGGAGGGCATCGTGATCGTGTACGGCGATGTTACCGGAGGTTTGGTAGGCTACATGTACCTCATGGCCTTGCTCGATAAGGCGCTCGAAGGTAGCTCCCATGCTGATCACGTCGTCGTCGGGGTGCGGGCTGAACAAGATCACTCGTTTAGGGTTGGGGCTAGAGCGTTCTGGGCGGCTGCTATCGTCAGCCCCCGGTTTACCGCCGGGCCAGCCAGAGATAGTGCGTTGGAGCCGATTAAAGACCTCTATATTTAAATCGTAGCTTTTAATTTGCTCCAAAATAAGCTCTTGTAGGCCGTGCTCAGCATAATGTTCATCGGTTAGTTTTAAGATAGGCACGCCCGTTTGCTCGCTGAGCCAGAGCACAGCGCGGTAGCGTAAATCGGCATCCCAATTACAAAGCCCTACTTTCCAAGGCGTTTTGAAGCGGGTGAGTTCTTCGGCAGCCGCCCGATCCACGATGGCTCTTACCTTAGGATGTTGCTGTAAGAAGGTAGCCGGCACTTGATCGCTGATCTCCCCTTCTACGGCGCGGGCTAAAATCTCTGCTTTGTGCTGGCCCCAGGCTAGGAGGTAGATCGTTCTAGCCTGTAAAATAGGTTTGATGCCCATAGTGATAGCGCGGTAGGGAACATTTTCCTCCACCATAAAGTCTTTGGTCGCATCTTGGCGCGTAAGGGCATCGAGGCGTACTAAGCGGGTTGGGCTTTCTTCCCAACTGCCGGGTTCATTGAAGCCAATATGACCCGTGCGCCCGATCCCTAACACCTGAATATCGATCCCACCGTAGGATTCTATCAGCTTGTCGTAGCGGTCGCAGTAGGCTTCTACTTCGTCGAGGGGCAGTGTGCCATCGGGGATGTGGATATTTTCCGGGCGGATATCTACTTTGTCGAACAAATATTCGTGCATAAAACGCACATAGCTTTGCTCGGCTGTTGGCTGCATGGGGTAATACTCATCCAAATTGAAGGTAATCACATTTTGAAAGCTCAAGCCCTCTTCCTTATGCATCCTCACTAGCTCGTTATAGACCTGAATGGGGGATGAGCCAGTGGCTAAACCTAAGACGATTGGTTCGTTTTCTTGCTGCTTTTGCCGAATGGCTAGCGCGATGGATTGCGCCACGTAGGCGGAGGCCAGCGCGCTGTCTTCCCATACCTTAACGGGTATCTTCTCCAGGTCGCGAAATTGGTAGCGCAAAATTTTCTTTGGCGGAAGTGGTGTGGTACTGGTCATAAGGTACTGTATTGAGTGACAACACGAAAGTAATAACAATTAGGTAAAAGAGGAAATTAATTGCTTATTGCGTACAATGGCCAGTGAAATTTTCGTCACCTACCATTTGTAATTGATCTAATCGGATGGGTTGGCTTCCGTCGTCTAACCAAAGAAATTCTTCGCCTTGGATGCTTTGCAAGTCTTGCAGCCTAACGCCTTCCTTGCGAATGCTGCTACCATCTGCCAAAGTATATACCACCGTGGTAGGTTGCTGTCGGCTGGCCAATAGTTCTAAGGTATCGTAGTGCTGGCAAAGAATCGGTTGGTAGTCTTGCATCGCGAATTTTATATTTTTACAACACTTTCATCCCCTTACTTTGTTCTAGGCTTATGGCAAATCTCTTCCCCCCCCGATCGCTTTCCATCTTAGGTGCCGGCTGGCTTGGTTCGGCCGTGGCAGCGGCTTGCTTCCAGCGGTATCATTTACAGGTCAGCAGCCGAGCGGCCACCAAACGAGCTGCCCTAAGCGCACAAGCACAAGCAGCAGGCAGCCAAGTGGTGGATGCGACTACATGGGTCGAAAAAATGGCGAGCGCAGTAAGTGAACTTCCAGCCAAGGTGCAAGTGAATTTAAGCACAGACGTAGAGCTACCATCGCTTACCCCCACGAGCTTTATGGCTGTCGCAGGGGCAAGGGTTTCTCCAAGCGCAAGACTATTTTGCGCGCAGGCTATCAATTTACCACAGCTTGAGGCGCAAGAGGATTTCTTTTTCCAATCGGAGGCACTACTGATTACCATTCCCCCCGGTCGAGGTCGCCCCAACCTCGAAGAGCAGTACCTCGCTGAGTTAGCAGCGGCGCTTAAGGCGGCTGAAGCAGGTGGCTGCCGGCAGCTCATCTACAGCAGTAGCACCGGCGTATATGGTGAGGTGGAAGGTTGGGTCGATGAGCAAAGCCCCACTTTAGCCGATACGCCTTCGGCCAAAGCAGTTCTAGCCGCCGAGGCATTGTTGAATAGTAGCCCGATTCCACTCACCATTCTTCGTTTAGCTGGCTTATACGGCCCCGATAGACACCCTGGCCGCTGGTTTGGCGGTAAAGGGAGTATCCCGCAGGCAGACGCTGCCGTTAATTTAGTCCACCAAACCGATGTGGTACAGGCTATTCTGTTGGCCTTGCAGCGCGGGCCACTCGCTGCCACTTTCAATGTTTGCGCGGCGGCTCACCCTAGCAAGGGGCACTTCTACGCAAAAGCCGCAGCAGCTATTGGGCTGGGCATACCTACTCCAATAGCTGGCGGGCTGGCTAGTAAGCGAGTGGATAGCCAAAAAATTAGAACGGAATTAGGTTGGCAACCGCAGTACGACGATCTTTCTTTAGCGTAAAAGCTCTTTAGTACGCTCCCCCCCTAGCGAGCTTGGATCATAGCCGCCACAGCATCCATCCAAACTGGGTCATCGTTCAGGCTAGGCACTAAGTCGATATGCTCGCCGCCTAGCTCTTCAAATTCTTCTTGGTATTCCGTGCCTATCTCTATGATGGTTTCCAAGCAGTCGGCCACAAAAGCCGGGCTAAAACACAGCAGCCGCTTATCGCCCCTCTTCGCGCGTTCTTTTAGCACATCAATCGTGTAGGGCTTCGCCCAGTCGTCGAAGCCTAGGCGGCTTTGGAAAGAGGTAACGTAACGCTCCGGTGCCAAACCTAACAATTCGGCAATCGCCTTCGTGGTAGCATGGCATTGGGCACTATAACAAAATTGGTTCGCCTGGCTTAAAGTTTGGCAGCAATCCGGCTTAGATAGACAATAGTTACAACGACTGGCCTTCTTGAGTTGGCGTTGTGGCAGGCCGTGATAGCTGAAGAAAATATAGTCGTAGCTATCCAGATCAAACTGCCGCGCGTGCTCGGCGAATACTCGGATCATTTCCGGGTGATCGTAGTAAGAATTAACCATCTTGAGGTCGGGTATCTCCTGTTCTTTGGCCAAGATTTCCATTACCTCTTGGTGTACACTGCCTGTAGTGGCACTAGCGTATTGTGGGAAGAGTGGAAAGACAATGATCTCAGACACCCCAGCATCCAGCAGCTTTTTGATAGCCGAGCGAATACTCGGCTTTTGGTAGCGCATGGCCAGCTCTACGTGATAGTCCTCTCCCAGTCGGCTTTGTACGCCTTCAGCTAGCAGTTCGCCATAATATTTAAGGGGGCTACCGTTTTCTGTCCACAGCTCCTTGTACAGCTTCGCAGAAGAATTGGAACGGAACGGAGCAATAATACCTCGAACTAAGAGCTGCCTAGGCACGGCAGGGATGTCAATCACCCGTCCATCGGTGAGGAACTCTTGTAAATAACGGTACACGGCTCCGTAAGTAGGAGCGTCGGGCGTACCTAAATTAACGAGTAGAACTCCCTTTTTTCCAAAGTGAGAGGCTGAAAGTGCTTTTGCTGACAGCGGCTGAGTAATCATAGCTATACCAATTCGGTCGTTAGTAGTAACGATTGAGAAGTTTTAACAGCGCAAGCCCTTATTTGTTCCAAACAATATCTAAGCCGTAACAGCTCGGCCAACTAAGCTGCCTTTTTTAAAGCGGCTAATTTACTGCCGTCCAATTTCTTCTCGGCGTAGGCTAAATCGATCGTGTATTCCTTGAGCCCCTTGGTGCCGGGTAGCTCGAACATAGCATCCGTTAGAATGGCTTCACAAATACTGCGTAGCCCTCTAGCCCCTAGCTCATAATCGATGGCTTTTTGGGCGATGAAACTGATGGCCTCCTGCGTCACTTCCAATTGGATGCCTTCCAGTTGGAAGAGGTATTGGTACTGCTTAATAAGGCTATTTTTGGGTTCTGTCAAGATTTTGCACATAGCCTCATGATCGAGGGGATCGAGGTAAGTAAGCACGGGTAGTCGGCCAATTAGCTCGGGAATCAAGCCAAAGCGACGTAAATCGGTATGGTTAATATAAGGCAGTAGGCTGCTGTCGTCTAACAGTCGTTCTTCTTGGTTGCCTTTAAAGCCGATCACTTGCCGGTTGCGGCGCTGTGAAATAATTTTTTCCACGCCATCGAAAGCTCCGCCACAGATGAAGAGGATGTTTTCGGTATTCACCTTCACCATTTTTTGTTCGGGGTGTTTACGGCCTCCTTGAGGTGGCACGTTTACATCCGTTCCTTCTAGCATTTTGAGCATAGCTTGCTGCACCCCTTCGCCACTCACGTCGCGAGTGATGGAGGGATTATCCCCTTTGCGAGCAATTTTATCGATTTCGTCGATATATACAATACCTCTTTCAGCAGCTTTTACATCGTAGTCGCATACTTGCAAAAGCCTTGTCAGGATGCTTTCTACATCTTCTCCCACATAGCCGGCCTCGGTAAAAACGGTGGCATCTACGATAGAGAAGGGTACATTGAGTAGTTTCGCGATGGTCTTGGCGAGCAAGGTCTTGCCCGTGCCGGTTCTACCAACGAGCATGATATTGCTTTTTTCAATCACTACGTCTTCGTGTCGTTGTTTGCCCTTGTCGGCGTCTTTCAGGCGCTTGTAATGGTTATAGACGGCTACGGAAATAATTCTTTTTGCCTCTGTTTGGCCAATGATATACTTGTCGAGATGCTCTTTGATCATCCGGGGGGTAAAATCATCGGGCAAGACATTTTTGCTCCCGATCTTGCTCTTCCCTTTCATAGCCGTGGGGGCATCGATACCAAAAACTTCTTGCTTCACAATTTCGTCGGCTTGCTCCACGCAAATATCGCAAATATGGGCGTCTAAGCCAGAGATGAGTACTTCAACCTCTGATTTGTCGCGGCCACAAAAGGAGCATTTTTGTTCTTTCTTACTTCGCATAGGTCTTTTTTTTTGTAAATAAGGTGCTGAGGGTTTACAGCATTTTTGGAGCGGCTACCTAGCCGCTCCAAAAGCTTTGTTTTTACTTAATCTTTTTTACGCATCAATACTTCGTCCACTAGGCCATAGGTTTGGGCCTCGGGAGCCGTCATCCAGTTGTCGCGATCGCTATCCTTCTCAATCTGCTCAAAGGTTTTGCCGGTGTGCTTAGCTAGAATGTTGTACAACTCTTCTCGGAGCTTAGAAATCAAACGATAGTTGATTTCCATATCAGAATACTGGCCTTGCATACCGCCACTTGGCTGGTGAATCATAACGCGCGCGTGTGGGAGGATAGAGCGTTTTCCTTTCTCGCCGGCGGCTAAGAGCACAGCCCCCATACTGGCCGCTAGGCCAGTACAGATCGTAGCCACGTCAGGTGTTACATACTGCATGGTATCGTACATACCCATACCCGCAATCACACTACCACCGGGGCTGTTGATGAACATCTGTACATCGCGCTTTGGGTCGGTAGATTCCAAGAAGAGTAACTGGGCTTGAATCACATTCGCTACATAATCCGAAACGGGCACGCCTAGGAAGATGATCCGATCCATCATTAAGCGGCTAAATACGTCTAAAGCAGCTACGTTCATGGAGCGCTCCTCAATCACATTTGGCGTAAAACCGGAGATGTTAGGAGCTGCTGCTGCGCCAACTTGGCTAGCATAATTTTCTAGGTGCATGCTACTCATACCAAGGTGTTTGGTAGCATATTTCATGAATTCGTGAGGAGGTATCATCCGTTAGTTTACTTATTGTTTTGAAATACGATGGGGATGAAACCTACTGTCTCATCCCCATTCTTAACACCTTAAAGCGGCTAGTAGTTTAGCGGTCTATTATTTCATAGCCCCCCCACTTTGCCTTTTTGCGGTTATTCTTCTTCCCCGTACTCGCCATCGCCAAACTCTGCATTAAAAGCCTTGACGACATCAGTGAAAGCAGCCAAATCCACTTGCTGCTTGTTCAGCGTTGATAACTCTATCATCTTATCGAGCACTTCATCTAGCAGCGCCTCTTCTAAGATTTCGCGCCTGGTGTCTTCTCGCTCTAGCATGCTTTTCTTGAATATGCCCACCATTTCGTCTGTTAACCAATCCGGAGAAGAGCCACCAAACATTTTTCGCAACCTGCTGCTAACGGAGCGATTTATAGCAGCCTCCGTGACCTTAATGCTGTGGTGTTGCATGAAATTCGATTGAATAACCATCCAACGAACGCTGCGCAAGAAGATGTCGTATTTCGATGGTTTACCTGTATAGATGCGCGCTAACAGGTCTTCGTCTAGGGGTATCTCTGCAGTATCCACTATTTTTTTCTGCATGTTGAAGCGCAGCATACCCTTCGCTTCAGTGGCAAAATAATCGATATAAGATTTCTCGAAGTGTATGCGTAAAGCTGCTTCGTCCGTCACCCCTCCACTAGGATCAAATTGAGCAAAGAAGGTCTCGTCTAAATCTACCATTTTATGGCGGCGAATAGACAATACGCTTAGCTCAAAGA
>DAINNZ010000053.1:8467-21657 GCA_036735605.1 Lewinella sp.
CAAAGATAGGCTCAAAAGGGGTATCTTCGTCAATTTCCAGCAGGAAGTCGCGAACATGTTCTTCACTGCTATCTTTTTCCAACTCCATGATGGCAACGGTGGTGCTGTAACCAACCGGCTGGCCTAATAACTGTGCCTTCACCGCTTCGGTCATACTATTGACCAATATTTTGATCTCATTTACTAAACCGTCGGCTAAAACTTGGCCGTCCTTTAGTTCTGTCAGCTGCACTTCTAGCAGGTCGTTTTCCTCGATGCTGTCGCCCTCTGTGATCTCAAGTGGCTCGCCTAGCTCCCTGCGAACGTTTACTATTTCCGTATCGATGAATTCTGCTGTAGGCAGCACTTCGTAGGTGTCGAAAGCCTCTTCGGGCATGTCAATTTGCACTACGGGCAGCAAGGGCAGATCAAAAACCAAGCTAAGGTCTTTGATCGTCTTGGCATCCATATCGATTTGCTCCTCTCCTTCTGCTGGCATAGGAGAGAAAAGGAGTTTCAGCTCATTTTGGTCTATGTAGGTGTTGATGGTGGTATCCACGCTTTCCTCGACGAATTGCGCTAATACTTGGTTGCCAAATAGTTTGTACACCGTAGCCATCGGCACCTTCCCTTTACGGAAACCCTTTAGCTGAGCAGTTCGTTGCACTTTTGTCAGCTCCGACTTTAACTTTTTCTCAATCTCTTCCTTGCTTGCACTTATTGTGAGCTTGGCTAGAGCGGGCGATATTTTTTCAAAATCGGTAGTAAACATAGGTACAATATAATTTTTGGTACAAAATAAAAAAAGAAAGCCCGCCGCTGGCGGCAGGCTTTCTCACCTATTAGTGTGTACGGGTGGAGGGGCTCGAACCCCCACGCCTCGCAGCACTAGATCCTAAATCTAGCGTGTCTACCAATTCCACCACACCCGCAGTGGCTTTGTCTGCTACAATTGTAGTTTTTTTGACTAAAGCGGGGCAAAGGTATTGCCAAACTTTCATTCTTGCAATAGTTTGCCCTTATTTTTTTATTTTTTAGGGGCTTTTCTTTCTTTTGCGCTACCTAGGGGCGCTTGCCCCTGCGAGCGAAGCGGCAGCCCAACTAAAAAACAGCCTTCCGGTCCTTGTGTATGAACCAATTAGGCCTATCATTAGTTCCCCTATGGAGCGATAGTGCTAAGGTTTGGTCGGGAACTGAAATTTTTGAGCACTGCCGTTGGGCGGAAAGCTCGTTTTTTTTGGCGAACGTTCATCTAAAGCCCAGCATCCACAGCAGGCGGCAAGGCGGGCACTTCCCTCGCGCATTTTCTTACCGTCGCTGGCTGTCGTTCGCTCGCCCTGTCGCTTCGCTCGCCCTGTCTAAAGCGGGCACGCTGTGCAGGGGCAAATGTTGTCTTGTAGCGCAAGACAACTGCTCAAGTAGTCGAAGGTTTTTTATCAACCATTAAGTTTCCTAATCATGCGGATAGCTGCTTTCAGAAAAGCGCACTTCAATGCTGCCCATCGTTTGTATAATCCAAATTGGAGCGACGAGAAGAACCAAGCGGTCTTCGGAAAGTGCAATAACCCCCTCTTCCACGGCCACAACTATGAAATAGAAGTAAAAGTAGTAGGGGAGGTGGATCCGGAAACTGGCTATTTGATTGATCTAGGCATCTTGAAAGATTACATCAAAGAAGAGGTAGAAGACTACCTAGACCACAAGAACCTCAACCTGGAGGTGGCTGAGTTTCAGCAGTTGATCCCAACGGCCGAGCACATCTGTTTTGTGATTTGGCAGCGATTGCGTGCGCGCTTAGCGGAAAATTTCGATCTTTACGTCCGGCTTTATGAAACGCCGCGCAATTATGTGGAATACCCAGCTTAGGGCGCGAAGGGGTCTTTTTACAAGGGTCGCTCTTTTTCCGCTAGGGGTAGAGGCCCACCTAGATACGATTTTATGACGACTACAGAGATACTAGCCGAGTTGGTTCGCTTTCCTGTCTTGGGGGGCCAGTCGAACCTCCGCCTTTTGCATTGGATAGAAAGCTACCTGCGCGAGCGAGGGGTCTCCTACCAGCTTTTACCGAACGAAGACGGCAGTAAGGCCGCGCTGCATTGTCGTTTCGGCCCAGCTACCGATGGCGGGGTGATCCTTTCTGGCCACATGGATGTGGTGCCCACCGAGGGGCAAGACTGGGCAACGGACCCTTTTGAGCTAGTGGAAAAAGACGGCCTACTCTATGCCCGAGGCAGCTGTGATATGAAAGGCTTTTTGGCAGCTTGCTTAGCGGCTGTGCCCGCCCTACAAGCGGCTACTTTGGTGCTACCCGTTTACTTTGCCTTTTCTTACGACGAGGAAATTGGTTGCCGAGCGGGCCTGCTTTTGGCCGAAGGGATTCGGGACTACTATTCAGAAAGACCTGCTTACGCCATCATCGGCGAACCGAGTAGGCTGCGCCCCATCACTGGCCAAAAGGGTATTAATGTTTACACCACCACCTTCTACGGCAGCCAAGGCCATAGTAGCCGAGTGCGGGAAGAAGTAAGCGCGGTACACGAAGCAGCGCGCTTCACGGTTTGGCTAGAAGACTATATGTTGCGCTTGGCCGAACAGCAGACCGACGATCGTTTCCAACCCAACCATACGACGATCCATGCCGGTGTGATTCATGGTGGTACGGCCTTCAACATCATCGCCAACGAATGTAGTGTAGATTGGGACTATCGCAATATTCCCGCCGACGATGCAGCCGCTATATTCGCTACGGTGGAGGCTTACTGCCGAGAGCGGGAGCAAAGGCTACAAGCAAAATTTGCCGGCTTTCGTATCACTCACCGAGCGCATCACCCGCCAGTGATAGCCCTAGACACGCCCGAGGAAGCAGCCGTGGTTGGCTTCATCAAAACCCTCAGTGGGTACCAACAGACCAGCACCGTGGCCTATGCCGCAGAGGCAGGGCAATTCAGTCAGGCGGGCTTCCAAGCGGTTATCTGCGGCCCTGGCTCCATCGCACAGGCCCATCGCGCCAACGAGTTCATAAGTTGCGAACAACTGGCGGCCTGTGATACTTTCTTACAGCGCTTGATCGCACATTGCAGTGGGCTAGTTTAAGCCATACTATCCGATGCTCCGATTTCGTTCCTGCTATACGCGATTTTTTCCAGCCCGAGCCAAGCGATCACCGGAGGTAAAATACAGCGGTTCAAGTATAGCATAACATGCAGGAAAGTATTATTCGGCGGGTTATTATCTTAGGCACCTTGGCCATTGCTGGCATCTTAGGTACGCAATCGTATTGGCTCATTGCCAGCTGGAATGCTAACGAAGAAGAATTTGTACAAAAAGCTAACTTGGCACTCTATCGCGTTGCACAAACCTTGGCAGAGATTAATTATACCGAGCTGCCGCCTAGAGACATCGTTCGCCAGCAAAGTAGCAACACCTTTGTGGTGAATACCAACTCCGAGATTCATAGTATCACCCTAGAGTATTTGTTGCAGAAAGAATTGGAGCGCTTAGCCTTACGCTTCGATTTTGAGTATGCTATTTTTGATTGCACTACGGATCAAATGCTGTATGGAGGCTACTGTACCTATCATCCCGAAGAAGAATTTGCACAGCCCCCAACGACCAATTTTGAAAAAGAGGCCGATTTTACGTACTATTTTACCGTAAAGTTCCCTGGACGCACTGGTTTTTTACTGCGGAATATGCAGCTGGCGCTCGTCCTATCCGTTATTCTTTTGGTAACGGTGGCTTTCTTTGCCTATTCTATGCTCGTGATCTTACGGCAAAGACGGTTGGCGGTGATGCAAAAAGACTTCATCAATAATATGACCCACGAGTTTAAAACGCCGCTATCTACCATCCGTATTGCTAGTGGTGTTTTTCAGCGCGAGCCATTTGTGCAGCAAGACGAACGCTTGAAACGCTACGCTGATATTATCCATGAGCAATATGAACGGCTCAATAGCCAAGTGGAGAAAGTACTGCAACTGGCTAAAGTAGAAGAAGGCCGTTTTTTCCTTAAAAAGGAGCCAATTCTTTTACAAGACCTACTACCGCCTTTAGTAGATAGCTTCCGGATGCAAGTGGAGGAAAAGGGCGGCCAGCTTAGCCTACAGCTAGCGCCTCAGCCCTTGTGGGTAGCCGCAGATGCCCTACATTTTACAAACATCGTGCACGGGTTGCTCGATAATGCCGCTAAATACGGGGGTACTGCGCCCCATATAGCACTCAGCGTGGAAGTGATAGCCAAAAGACAAGCTCAACTAACCGTGAGCGACCAAGGGCCTGGTATCTCTGCGGAGGAAAAAAATAAGGTCTTTGAAAAGTTCTATCGCATCCCCACCGGCAATGTGCATGATGTGAAAGGTTTCGGACTCGGTTTGTTTTATATCCGAGAAATCTGCAAGGCTCATGCTTGGAATCTACAGCTCCATAGCAAGGTGGGGCAAGGAACCCGCGTTTGTATTGGTATTCCGCTCCTTCCCGTTGAGGAGGAAGTCAACCTCCCTTTGTAGGCTTCCCATTTCTCTTTGCAGTCTCCTAGGAGGTCTCAAAATGAAACACTTTAGGAGCCCTTTTTGTAATCAAAAACCACTTAAAAAGCAGCAATATGGCGAAAGCAAATTTACTCTATGTGGAGGACGACGAAAGTCTGAGCTATGTCACTAAAGACCACCTGGAACTAAGCGGCTTCCAAGTCATCCATTGCGCCAACGGCCACCAAGCAAAAAAAGCCATCGAAACGGGTGTAGAACAATATGACCTAGTTTTATTGGATGTTATGCTGCCAGGGCACGACGGTTTTGAATTAGCGAGCCTTATCCGGAAGCAGGATGCCGATTTACCTATTCTGTTTCTCACCGCCCGCGGCATGAAGGAAGATCGGATTCATGGCTTGCAGATCGGTGCCGACGACTATATTACGAAGCCTTTCAGCATCGAAGAGTTGGTGCTGAAAATTGCTATTTTCCTACGTAGAAGCCGTGTGCAGCCCGCCGCGTCGTTGCCTAGTGAGCGCAAGCACGAAATTGGTAGTTTTCAATTCGATCCTGCTAATCTTTCCTTGCTCCACCAAGGCAGCCAAATGGAAAAGCGCCTCACACAGCGGGAGGCTGATTTGCTGCTGTTTCTCTGCGAAAATAGCAACCGAATTGTAGAAAGAAGCCTGATTTTGCAAAAAATATGGGGCAAAGATGATTACTTCATGGGCCGCAGCTTAGATGTTTTCATCAGCCGGTTGCGAAAATACCTACAAGCCGATCCACAGATCGAGATCGAAAATGTGCACGGTATTGGTTTTTGCCTCAAAGTTAAGTAGTTCTACGGCTCTTCAATCGTGCTTTATTTACGCTAAGGAACGGCTTTCGACGCCTAGTTGAGCCAGATCGTCGTAAAATTCAGGGTAGGACTTCACCACCACCATAGGGTCTTCAATCCGTATAGGATGTAGCAGCGCGAGTGGAGCAAAGGCCATAGCCATTCGGTGATCGTGGTAGGTTTCAAATACAGGCGGTTCAGCGGGGAAAGTAAGTTCTCCGTCGATCATGACATAAGTATGGCCTTGGCGTGGACTAAACCTTGGCGGTAGTTCGCCTAAGTACACACCGATTTTTCCTAGTTCTTTTTGCAGGGCTGCTACGCGATCAGTTTCTTTTATTTTTAGTGTTTTCAGTCCGGTAAAAAGCCCTTTAGTGCCTAGGGCTGCACAGGTAACCGCTAAGGTTTGGGCTATATCGGGGCACTCTAGGAAGTCGTATTCCAATAGGGCTGCTGCTTTGGCATTGGCTGCTTTTGTGAGTCGTAGGCCCGTTTCGTTGAAGGTGGTTTGCACCCCGAAGGTGGTATAAATTTGAGCCAGTACACTATCTCCTTGTAAACTATTAGAGAATAGGCCGTCAATTTGGAGGTCTGCCGCAGGGGCAATGGCTGCTAGGCTGTAATAGTAGCTGGCCGCCGACCAATCCGCTTCGATGGTAAACCCTGCGGGGTCGCTTAGCTGGTAGGCCTGAGGCGTAATGACGATAGTTTGCTCTTCCCAGCTATGTGCCACGCCGAAGTGTTGCATTAAGGCGAGCGTCATGCGGATATAAGGCAAGCTAACGATATCGCCCACCAATTGTAAGCGTAGCCCTTGTGGCAAGGTAGGAGCTAGCATCAACAGCGCTGAGATATATTGGCTGCTAGTGCCCGCACTGATACGCAAGACATTGGTTTTATCCAAGGGGCTATAACCTATACGCAGTGGTGGGAAGCCTTCTTTTTCTTCATAGGTGATCTCGGCACCAAGCTCCCGTAGGGCATCTACTAAAATACCGATGGGGCGCTCCTTCATGCGCTGGCTACCCGTTAGTATTTGCTCGCCGGGCCGCCGGCAAAGCAAGGCTGTGAGGAAGCGAAACGTGGTGCCGGCTGGCCCTGCATCTAATACGGCCGCATCACTTTGCAGTAGTGCTTGCAGCCGCTGGGTATCATCTGCGGTCGCTAGGCGGTGCAACACAATGGGGGTTTCACTCAGAGCTTGCAAAATAAGTGCCCGGTTGGCAATGCTTTTGGAAGAAGTAAGCTGGAGGTGGCCTTTCAAAATGCCGCCTTGGTATTGGAGTTGATACATGCAGTTGGTTTCAAAGCGGCGATGCCCTCTTTAGCCACCTTCCCCACAGCAGGGTAAGCGTTTAGCATTCACCAAGGACAAATGTAAGCTATTCCCCAAAAAGTAGGCCTACTTAAGGGGCCTTATCGCAAGCTAATATCCAATCCCAGTTGGTTAATGCCGCCTCCGATATGGTAATTCGTGCGGCCATAGGCAAGGCGAAAACGCTTCGCCCCAAAAGAAAAACCTGCCGAGTAGCCTGCTAAGCTCCGGTAATCGATCAGGCTAAGTTCCTTTTTTATCCCGTGGTTGTAACCAAAGCGTAGGCGTAAGTTTCGTTGCTGCCCCACCATAAACTCACCATTGATAACAAAATGGCGAAAAAAATTATCGAACCAGATTGCCCCAGCACTTCGCTCGCTAACTTCTTCGTCGAAAAGTGTTAGTAGCGCTCTGTCGGGCGCGTTAGGATCGTCGAACAGTACATTCCAGCGGTCTAGGTAACGATAGATGATACTAAAGCGAAAGGGGAGATGCTCTAGTTCTCGGCTGATACCTAGTTGTAGTTCATAAGGCATGGGTTCGCGGTTGCCAGCGGTGGCGTAACGCCCCAACTGCCAGCCAATATTTCTAGCTAGTAAGGTGATGGTAAAGCGGCCGCTGCTATCTTGGTAATGCGCGGCTAAATCGGAGGCTAGGGCAAAACTATTATACCCGCCTAGTTGTGAATTGATTAGCTTTAAATTAGCCCCTAGCGTAAGGCGTTGGTCGAAGGTTTTTGCTGCGCCTAGCGTGAAAGCAAAGTCATTGGCGCTGAAGGTGCCTTGTTCTTGCCCTGTTTCGTCGCGTCGAATCAATTCCCCGCCATAATTAGCGTATTGTAATCCCGCATGGAAGCTCATCCCTAGCCGCTCGTGATGGTGGCCGTAGGCTAAATAACTGTTACTAATACCCGCAGGATGGAAGGCATGACTCAAAGCTAATTGCTGATGCATCGCGGCATTTAATAAAGCCGGATTGCGAGCCGCCAAACTTAGATCGTGATCCTGTACAGCAATATGATGCCCTCCTAGCGCCGCTACGGTAGCACTATTGGGCAGATTGAGAAATTCATAAGCAGCAATACCACCCACTTGCGCTGCTAGCCTGGGTGCGTTAGCTAGCCATAGTAGCGCAGCCACTAAAAGTAAAATCGGGCGTAGTGGTTTGTTCATCCTGTATTGATCTAAGTACTCGGCTATTTCAAGCATAAAAGCCTAGGTTGCCCAAAGGTAACGCTTTGCGTTTGTTTAGCGTTGTATGCCTTTTGATTTTAACGATCGCTAAGCGGGCAAATTCTTAGCCGTAAAAGGTACCAAGAAGGTGTTAAACTTGGCAAAGCTGTGCTAAAAATCAGCTAAACCAGTTGCTAAAAATCACTAAATGAATGAAATTGGAGGAGAAAGTTTATTATTTAATTAATTGATTTATAGATTTTTATGAAAAAGTAGATTCCTTTTTTTGACTTTTTGAGTGGAACTGATTTTTGAATTCAGTCCTTGTAGGGCATTTGCGAAGACCCGTATATTTGTGTCATCAACAGGTCGTAAGTGTTGAACATAAGATTTTGAACAGGTCGTTTTTAAGTTTTCATTTTTCAGGTCGTCTTTTTGTAAATAGATAATCATAGTGTAGATAAAATAGAAAGAAATATGGGGTTTTAGACATATAGTATAGCTACCCCAACCTAAAAAAGCGCAAAGCGGGCAACTGCTTTGTGCTTTTTTTGTGCCTTTTAAACGCCCCAAGCGGCTAGTAGCAAACAGCCGCCCAGACCAATCAAGCTAATAAGGGTTTCCATGACCGTCCAGCTTTTCAAAGTTTCCACTACACTTAAGCCGAAGTAGGATTTAAAAAGCCAAAAGCCCGTATCGTTTACATGGCTACAAGTAAGGCTGCCTGCACCAGTGGCTAGGACGAGTAGCTCTGGGCTCACTTGGCTACTTTCGAGCAGCGGCAGTGCAATGCCCGCAGCGGTAATAGCTGCCACCGTAGCGGAGCCAAGCGTGATGCGTAAAGCTGCTGCGATTACCCAAGCGATGACGAGAGGGTGGGCATTGAAATTTTCCAATTTTTCGATAATGTATTGGCTGGTGCCGCTATCTACTAAGACCTGCTTAAAGGCTCCGCCTGCGGCGATAATGAGTAAAACGGCGGCCATAGGTGCTAGGTAGCGGCCTACGCTTTGCATCAGTTCCCCCACGCTTTTTTGGCTGGCAGCCGATAAGCTAAGGGCGGCAAAGAGTACACCTATTAAAAGTGCTACCGTCTCATTGCCCAAAATGAACCACTGCCCTGGCGGCTGCTCCAGCTCGGGGTCAACGGCCAAGAAGAATTTCCCCACGGCGGCTGTGGCAATGAGCAGCACCGGAAGTAATGCGGCTAATAAACTGAGCGCAAATGAAGGCAAGCGGCTAGGCAGCTGTAGGGGTTGAAAGGCACTTTCCTTGGTGGAAAGTGGCATCTTACGTAGAAAGAGGCTACTGAAAAGCGGGCCTGCAATCAGCATAGCGGGAATAGCAATTAGCAAGCCATAGACCAATACTTTTCCAACATCAGCACCATATTCGCCAGCGATAAAAACAGGTGCTGGGTGTGGGGGCAAAAAACCATGTGTAACACTTAAGGCCGCTACGCCTGCCACCGCTACCATCGCCAGAGGTAGTTGCACCCTCGTGGCTACGGCAAAAATAATAGGTGCCAACAATACAAAGGCTGCATTGTAGAAAAGCGGAATCCCGATCAGGAAAGCGACTAGACCAATCGTCCAAATAGCTCGCTGCGGCTGTTGACCTGTACCAATTAGGCGGTTGCTAATCACATGCGCAGCACCAGTGTCGGATATAATGCCGCCTAAAGTTGCCCCCAAGCCTAAAATGATGGCTATATCGGCGAGTGTGCTACCAATCCCTTTTTGAATCGTCGCAAAGAGCGTCTGCGCAGGCATCCCCAAGGCCCAGCCGCTGAGCAAAGCCACGACCAAGAGGGCAATAAAAGCATGCCACCGAAGCCCGATAATGAGCCCTAGCAATAACAAAACAGCTGCACAAGTAATCCAAATGGGCATATCAATTTTATTTACCCCCAACCAACTTAGTTGAGTGGATACGTGAACCGAAGGTAAACCATCCTGATTCAAGTATAGACTTATTCGGCGGGTCGTGAACGAGCGACCACGGAGCAGCAGCGAGGCCAAAGCGCTACAAGTTGCGCCTTGCCCCTGCGAGCCCGAGAGGGCGTCAGCCAAAAAATACAGTATCTACTTATTAGACTTGTTCGGCAGCCCATCAAACGGCTGTAAGCGAAATTTTTTGCCTGCACTTCGTCAAAAAGCCTCGCCGTCCGTACGGATGCCTCCGTTTTGCCTCGTTCGGAACAAATTTTGCTGCGCTCTCGCTCGTTCATGGCTTACTGAACAAGTCTATTCTGAATATGTACATCCATTTGAGGGAAGGGAATAGAGATACCGCCGCGATCGAAGGCTTTTTTGACGTGCTCCTGCATGTAGAAGAAGGCGTTCCAGTAATTTTCGCTTTTCGCGAAGGGGCGGGTCGCTAAATTAACGGAGCTATCGCCTAGGCTGGCGACCACAACGCCTTGCGCCGGTACGTCTAAGATATAGGGGCATTCTTTACCTACTTGTAGGATGATTTCGCGCGCTTTATCGATATCTGCATAGTAGCTGATGCCAAAGGTGAGCTCTACGCCGATGGTGTCTTGGCCGCTGATATTGGTGATAACGTTGGACGTAACATTGCCATTTGGCACAATGATCCGCTTATTATCGAGCGTCGCTAAAACGGTATTGAATATTTGTAGCTCTGTTACGGTGCCGGTTTGGCCCCCGCCAATCGTAACCAGATCGCCCACCTTATAGGGACGAAAGATAAGTAACAAAACCCCACTGGCAAAATGCCCTAGCGAGCCTTGCAAAGCTAAACCAATAGCAAAACTAAGGGCGGTTAGAATCGCTAAAAAACTGGTTATTTCTACTCCTAACTGACTAGCAGCGGCTAATAAAACCAGTATTTTTAAGCCCACGGAAATAAAAGAGCGCAGAAAAGGCGCCACCGTTGGATCCACCTTGCCATCTTTGCCAATCCGGCTGACAACAGCCTTACTGATTTTATTGGCCAGCCATAGACCGATGAAGAGGATGAGCAGTGCGGCACCGATTTTGGGAATGTAGGCGTAAATTTGCGTCACGATGCCTTCGGGAAGAAAAGATAAATCCATATTGGTAATTTTTTTTATGTTTGGTTGCGTTAATCGTCTAGCTAATAGCTGCGGCAAGATAAGCCCATCCGAACCACTCAAGCAAAAAAAATTGAGAAAAAAAGCAGATTATACCGCCTCCGAACAGGCGCTTAGTACCCTGAAGCACTTCTGTGCTTACCAAGACCGTTGCCACCAAGAAGCTCGCGACCGCTTGGCCGAACTAGGTGTATATGGCGATCGGGCCGAGGAGATTATCGTTACACTCATTGAGGAAAAGTTCTTGGATGAAGAGCGCTTTGCCCGCTCCTTTGCCCGCGGTAAGTTCCGCATGAATAAATGGGGGCGTTTGCGCATCACCCAAGCCTTGAAGCAACGCAAAATCTCCTCTTACTGCATCCTCAAAGCCCTCACGGAAATTGATGAAACCGACTATATGGCTACCCTGAGAGCCGAAATACAAAGCCGCGATACCAGCGAAAAAAAAGCGACCCACCCTTACTTACGCCGTCGAAAAATAGCCGATTATATCGTCAAACGTGGCTACGAGCCGGAGCTTGTTTGGCAAATGCTCGACGCCCTAGAAATTGGTACATAGCGGGGGCGATTAGGCTTGCTTGGCTGGCTACATTGCTTATCTTTGCCAGCCTTATGGCCACACATCTTCCTTTTTTATACGTCAAACCCAGCCGCCGTGGTGGCCGAGGGGTCTTCACTGCTCAGGAAATACCAGCAGGCACCACCATTGAGTTAGCCGCAGTGATCTTGTTGGATACAGCCGATACGGAAGTGATCCACGATACACAGCTACACGACTACTACTTTTTATGGGGGGAAGAAGGCTCGGCTATTGCACTCGGCTACGGCAGCCTCTACAACCATTCCAGCAAGCCCAATGCCGATTTTGAAATGGAATTTGAAGACGAGCTGATTCGTTTCTTCGCCGCCCGAGATATTGCTGCCGGCGAAGAAATTTTGATCTGCTACACGGATGATGAAGACCCCCGCACCCGCCTTTGGTTTGAGGAGGAATAAGGAGGGCTACTTAAGCCTATTCGGATTGGCCGCCAAAAAGGCATCCCATCCCTTGAAAGACTTGGCACCGCCTGCCAGATTTTTAGTAGAGTAGTAGTGGCACATCGCCACACCTAGCGCATCCGTAGCGTCTAGTATATCTTTCGTGATGGCAGGCAAGCTGAATTCCTGTGCCAGCATGGCTGCCACCTGCTCTTTACTGGCGTTCCCGTTGCCCGCAATACTCTGCTTGATGCGCCTAGGCGAATACTCTTCCACCGTTAGGCCCTGCGCAATCGCTGCCGCCATACAAACCCCCTGCGCCCTGCCTAGTTTAAGCATCGACTGCGGGTTTTTCCCGAAAAAAGGCGCCTCAATGGCCATCACCTTAGGGCTGTGCGTGCCGATCACCTGCGTCACCCGTTTGTAAATGGCCGCTAAGCGATCGGGGTGTTCCCCCAATTTGTGCAAATGCATCGTGCCAATTTCCAGCATCCGCTGATAGCGCGGGTGAATCTCCACCACCGCAAAACCTAGAGCCACTGTGCCCGGGTCAATGCCCAGAATTCGATATACCGGCACTTCTGTTTTTGCTTCTTTTTGCATATTTTATAAGTACAAATTGCCTCATTTTGCTCGCAGGCACGAGTAAGTACCTGCCGTCCGCTGGCCATTACATCCTCACTAGTCACCGCGAAAAACCAAACCCTTGCGTCTCGAATTTAGCTAGGTGCTGGCACGAGGTGCAGGGGCAAGGGTAATTTTGTAGCGCAAGTGGGTACTAAGCCTAGTTCGAGGAAGAAGCTGCCTAAGCCGATAGGCTCCCTATTTCCCCTTCGCTCCTCAAAGATAAGGCCTTGTTCTGATACTTGGCCTGCTTTTTCCGGAGAGTGAGTTAACTAGGTCAACACCGATTAGCTAGTTTAGCTCTTCGCCTATTCTTCAAAGCACAAAAGCTAGAGGAAAAATAAAAAATGTACTTTTGTGGAGCGACCGAAAACAATAAATTTGCTCAATTGATTACAAACGAACGGAGGTAGCCGCGAAATCTAATCCGTAAAAATCCTTCCACCTTGCCTTCCTCCTCCATCAAATGCGCCTTTGGTTGGCGGCCACTGCTGACGGCGGCATTGGCTCTGGTCTTGCTGTATGTCTTATGGCGACAGCTGCAACTATTGGGCACATCTTTTGACTGGGCCAGCTTCCGGGCGCAGCTTCGCGAGCCGGCGAATCAATGGCGTTGGTGCTTGGTGTGGCTACTGATGCCGATCAATTGGCTGCTGGAGACCCTTAAATGGCGCTTGTTGCTTCGGCCTTTTCACGATTGGTCTTTTCGTCGTTGCTGGGAGGCCGTGTTGGTGGG
>DAINNZ010000054.1:0-11021 GCA_036735605.1 Lewinella sp.
CAAAAAGCCTCGCCGCCCGTACGGGTGCCTGCGTTTTTTGACTTGCCAAAGACGCAGATAAGAGCACGGCAATTTTCTCCAACCACATTGGTTCAAATATAAAAATAAAAAAAACTAAACGTATCACTTACCAGAAAAGATTTTCGCCCCTTATTTTTAGGTTGGGCACAAAGTGCAGGGGCAAGGGTAACCTGTTAAGCGCAAAACAGACCTACCAACTACCAACCTACAACAAGATAACCCATCATTAGACTAGCTTATTCGGTGAAAGTTTAAGACCATTCCCCCCCTGTTGT
The DNA here is from genome assembly GCA_036735605.1 of Lewinella sp. Taxonomy (GTDB): domain Bacteria; phylum Bacteroidota; class Bacteroidia; order Chitinophagales; family Saprospiraceae; genus Neolewinella. Next base: position 297 of record DAINNZ010000054.1, read on the forward strand.
GAGGTAGGGTGGTTAACCCAGAAAAAAAGCATCAATGGACGCGTCCAACTGACCAAAAAGCAAGCCGCACCAACTAGACAAAAGCCCATCTAAAGCCCCCTTCGCTACAAGGCTGGCAAAAGCGGGTAAAGCTGGGTAAAGCTGGGTAAAACCCAGAAAAAAAGTATCAATGGACGCGTCCAACTGACCAAAAAGCAAGCCGCACCAACTAGACAAAAGCCCATCTAAAGCCCCCTTCGCTACAAGGCTGGCAAAAGCGGGTAAAGCTGGGTAAAGCTGGGTAAAACCCAGAAAAAAAGCATCAATGGACGCGTCCAACTGACCAAAAAGCCACCCATCAACAAGCCACCTATCGCAGTGCGAGCGGTAGCAACAACACTTTTGCTACCAGTCAACACTTGCCCCCGCACTGCGTGCCAAATTTAGTTGTATTAAGAACAAGAGCCATACATTACCCTATCAATAGCGTTGTTCGGCAGGTCATCAAACGGCTGCAAGTGGCACCACAAAGTAGCCGCGTAGCGAAATTTTATACGGCACTTCGTTAAAAAGCCTCGCCGCAGCCCCACTGCGCCTACGTTTTGCTTCGCAGCTAGTTCGCTACGCGGCTGCCTACGGCGGTCGTGGTTTCGCCTCGTTCAGTATAAAATTTACTACAAGCTCGCTCGTTCATGACCCGCCGAACAACTCTAATAAACAGCCTACTAGATCGTGAAAAATATCTTGAGACAGCTTTGCCTCAACACGCTCCACTTAATTGCGCTAACAAAGCGACAAGCCCCTCCTCGCTTGGTGATTCGGGGAAGGCTGCCTTTACGCCCCATTGCTGCATGGCCTGAGCCGTAACGCTACCGATAGCAAGATAAGTAGTGGTGCTGCAAAGGGGCAGACAACTAAAATAAGCCTGTACATTCAAGGGGCTCGTAAGTATCACCCAATCCGTGTACACAAGATGGTTTTCTAGCTGTATTTGGTTGTCATACACTACCAAATATTGGGCTTGTACAGCATCGCCGAGTAGCTTTTCGATCGAGCGACCACTCCGACGGGCAGCAGGAAAGAGCACCGTGCTGCCTCTGGCCACTGGCAAGAAGGCAGCCGCTACATCGATTGGCTGACCCTGTCCTGTAAAATCGGGCTGGTAACCAGCCGCTCGGATGGCCGCTGCCGTACCCCCACCTACCGCTGCTAGACGAGTGGTTGTAGGCAAGGAAGAAACTGCTTTAAAAAAAAAATCAACCGCTCTAGGGCTGTAAAAAAACACCCAGTCGAAAGGCTTTAGCGGCCAGTCGAAGTCAACAGCCGTGAAAAACAACAAAGACTTATCTATAATGGTAACCTCTTTATCTCTTGCCCAAAGTCGCAACGGACTTTGAGCCGAGAGTGACCTAGAGATAAAGAGGGTTGGCATCGCGAACTAGCTTACTTTATTCTTCTTCCTCAATCAAATTCACCTCCGTTGCGACCAACTGTCCTTCGGCATTGTGCGTGAGGGTGAACTCAATCCGATCGCCAATGAGCAAATCGTTAAAATCAACATTCTGCACCGTGGTATAGTGAAAGAAAAGATTATTGGGCGGGTACTTGATGAAACCATAGCCATTTTTTAAGCTTAGCACGGTGCTTTCAATGACATCGCCTACCTCCCCTTCTAGGGGCTGCTCGAATTCTACTTCCTTGGGAGGTGAACCAAGTGGCCCTGAAAAACCGCCTTCCGATCCACGCTGGAAATCAGGATGCACTTGGCGACCTATATCCTCCTTAGAGGTTGGAACGAAGATATTATTTACAATCGGGTCGTTACTCTCAAGCCGGTCGTCGATAATTTTATGCATCGGAATAGGGTAACTGACTTCCTCAAGCAGTTCTTGTGAAGTGCGCGTTACCATAGTGTTGCCGGTATCGGAAGTGAACTCAAAATCCCAAGAAAGCACCATCACGCGGGTGCCCAAGGCATTTAGTTTTTTCACTAGAGGCACATAGTCGCCATCGCTGGCCACTAGCACTACCACATCTAGCTTCCTTAGTACGGCTTGTTCATAGGCTTCTAAGGCAAAGGACACATCGATGCCTTTCTCCTCGCGGCGGCCGTTTACATTTTTGAGGGGAGAGTAGTGTGTGATGACGCCGGCCGACATGAGAATGTCGTCAAAAACCCGATCCCAATACAATACTTGCCCCCGTTGGTAAGCCTCCTGGGCACTGAGGCGGCCTCTAAAATAGTGCGCATCGACTAGTCGGCAACGCTCTTCTGGAACTTGCTCTTTCTCTGCTACCCGACTCGTCACAAAGCGATGTAGGCCCGAAATGCTCAAACGGCGCTTCCGGGGGTGATCGTAGTTGTAATAGTTGGACACATGCAGGAAATAATTTCCGTCGTAATAAATACCAATTTTTACCATTCGGTCTTGCATTGCATATTTTTTTCTGTTCTAATAAACTTAGCTACCCCGTTCTTCGAGGGAGCCTAATAAATAGCTATAGGGTAAACAGCCAAATGGCTGCAAAAGAGGGAAATGCTGCTGAAAGCAGTACTATATTTAAATCAAAATAGTTGGAGAATAGACGATTGTTGTGCTTCTCGTTGGTTATGTTAATTATGTATCTTGTCTATGCCCTGTTTATATCATTGGGAAGTAAGACGCTTTAGCTATTAGAGTTGTTCGGCAGGCCATAGCGGATTATTTCTATCTAAGGGCGAGCAAAGGTAGGCATTAGCTTTCAACTACGCAACTTGCATAGCAAGCCGTTTTTTTTGCTCGCTACGGGTAGCTTTCCCCTCCCTATTGAATCTCATACGCGCAAGCAGATTGTGGGGAAGGCAGGCACATTGTGCGGGGGCAAGGGTAGCTTTGTAGCGCAACTGACGCCAAAATGGCCATTCGTAGAAAAGAAATAAGGCTTAAAAAAAAAAGCTTATCTTGTGACTTATTTCATTAACAACAAAAATAGTATGTTTGTCAACCAAATTAAATACCTCGGCCTCGGGCTGCTTTTGCTAAACCTCCTGTTCAGCAGCTGTGGAACGAAAGACCAAACCGCGTCACTAGATCAAGCTATGCAAAATAAGACCTCCTTGCTATACAGTAAGTTGAATGAAATAGCAGCCCCTTCAGCTCCCCAAAAGCCGCACCAACTAAGTGCTCATGGCGATACGCGCTATGACAAATACTTCTGGATGCGCCTAAGCGACGAGCAGAAAAATGCGCCCGAACCGGATGCTCATACCCAAGAAGTGTTAGACTATTTGAAGGCCGAAAACAACTACTTCGACCAAATGATGTCGCACACAGTAGATTTACAAGAAACACTTTTCCAAGAAATCAAGGGACGCATTCAAGAAAAAGACGAATCGGTGCCTTATAAAGTGCGCGATTACTTCTACATAACGCGCTACGAAGAGGGCAAAGAGTATCCGATCTACAGCCGCAAAAAAGCTAGCCTTGATGCGGCAGAAGAAATCATGTTCAATGTGAACGACATGGCCGAAGGCTACGAATACTACTCCTTAGGAGGGAATAATGTAAGTATGGATAACCGATACGTGGCCTTCGGTGTAGATACCGTGAGCCGCCGTCAATATACCCTATACATTAAAGACTTGCAAACTGGTGAACTACTGCAGGACGTGATCCCCAACACCACGGGGGGCTCCACTTGGAGCAACGACGGCAAGTACTTGTTCTACTCCGTAAAAGAGCCTGTATCGCTGCGCTCTTACAGGATTGTTCGCCACGAAATCGGTAAGCCTACTAGCCAAGATGTAGTGGTATTCGAGGAAAAAGACGCTACTTTCAGCTGTGCGGTGTATAAAACAAAGTCGGATAAGTATTTAGTTATTGCCTCTTTCCAGACTTTGAGCACAGAATTCCGCATCTTAGAAGCCGACAAACCGGATGGGCAGTTCCGCGTTTTTCAACCTAGAGCGCGCGATTTGGAATATAGCATTGATCACTATGGCGATCACTTCTACATTCGCACCAATTTGGATGCCAAAAACTTCCGGTTGATGAAAACATCGGAGAAAGCAACCACGAAGGAAAACTGGCAAGCTTTCATTCCACACCGCGATAATGTGCTATTAGAGGGTTTTGATATTTTCAAGAATTTCATGGTTGTTTCCGAGCGCAAAGCAGGTTTGATGCAGCTTCGCGTAATGCCTTGGGAGGGAGAAGAGCACTATATTGACTTTGACGACCCCGCTTATGTAGCTTACACTAGTACCAACCCTGAATTTGATACGGATGTGCTACGTTTTGGTTATCAAAGTATGACGACTCCTTCGACCACCTACGATTACAACATGGCTAGTAAAGAGCGGACGCTACTCAAGCAAACCGAAGTGTTGGGCGATTTTTCTTCTGCCGATTACGTATCGGAACGTTTGTTTTCTACTTCCCGAGATGGAGCACAAGTGCCCCTAAGTATCGTTTACAAAAAGGGCACGCCCAAAGATGGCTCAGCCCCGCTGTTGTTATATGCCTATGGTAGCTATGGCTATAGTATGGATCCGAGTTTCAGTATTGCGCGCTTGAGCCTGTTGGATCGAGGCTTCATTTATGTAATTGCCCACATTCGAGGCGGGGAAGAAATGGGGAGGCATTGGTATGAAGATGGCAAATTGATGAAAAAAATCAATACGTTTACGGATTTTATTGATGCTGGAGAGCATTTGATTGCCAAAGGATATACGAGTAAGGATCGACTATTTGCTAATGGTGGTAGTGCAGGTGGCTTACTGATGGGAGCCGTTGTTAATATGCGCCCTGACCTATGGAAAGGCGTGGTAGCGGCTGTACCCTTCGTAGATGTCGTTTCCACTATGCTGGATGAGACCATCCCGCTCACAACCGGCGAATATGACGAATGGGGTAACCCGAACGAAAAAGCTGCTTACGACTATATGCTCAGCTATAGCCCTTACGATCAAGTAGAGGCGAAGGACTACCCTGCCATGCTCGTTACCACAGGCCTACACGACAGCCAAGTGCAATACTGGGAGCCTGCTAAATGGGTAGCCAAATTGAGAGAGCTAAAAACCGACAAAAACCCCTTACTCTTACATACTAATATGGAAGCGGGCCATGGTGGTGCCTCTGGGCGTTTCAAAAGGTTGCGCGAAGTGGCGCGCGATTACGCCTTTATCATTGATTTGGCAGGGAAAAATTAATAAATCCAGTCATCGAGTAATTTGCGAAAAATTTGCACCGTGTTCTTGGCATCGTCGAGGGCGCGGTGCTCTTCACCCATCCAGTCGAAGCCCTCTCTTTCTACGGCAGCTTTGAGGCCTTTGGCCTTGGGTAAGCCCTTAATGCTTCGGTACTGCTCTTTGAGGTCGATGCAATAATCGAGCCAATCATCTTCTAGCTGATGGAGGGCACAATCTTTGCGGAGCTGCCGAAAGTCGAAGCGCCCCCAGCTAGCCATTACCACATCAGGGGAATCTAGGAAGCCCGACCATTGGACGAATTGCTCGGCGACTACATCAAAAGACTTCGCTTTATTAACGTCTGCCTGATCGATACCCGTCAATTTATGGCAAAATAGAGAAAGCTGTGGGTGTAGAATAGGTTTAATAAGTCGTTGAAAGGAGGAATGAATATCGCCAAAACGATCGAGGCGATAAGCACCTATCTCGAGAGTTTCCTGCACCATCCCAGGCGGGCGGCCCTCCCAACAGGTGGCCTCAATGTCGTACACTATAAATATCACAAGGACAAAGCTACGAAAAGCCCTTAGAAAAGTAGCTGCTGCAGTTGGCTTATCTCTACAAAGATTTAAAAATAGGGAAATGGGAGTAGGATAGGCTAGAATCCACTACTTTTATGCCCAGCTTCTAGCATACTGCTTGTATATATTGTATATACTCTGAGCCCCGTCTTGCGCTATCGAGCTCCCTTTGCCCCTGCGAGCCCGGAAGGGCGGCAGCCAAAAAAAGGCGGTTGCTGTAAGCTACGAGCAAGCAAAAGGGGTAGAAAAGCATATCTTAGCAGTGGTTTCTTGCACAATTGTTTTCTAATTCATCCTTATGCAACCTTTAGCCGAGCGGATGCGGCCGCGTACTTTAACGGATTATGTAGGGCAGGCCCACTTGGTTGGCCCTGGGGCCGTGCTTCGCAGAGCCGTAGAGCAGGGTCGTTTGCCTAGTTTCATTCTTTGGGGGCCGCCAGGTGTGGGCAAAACTACGCTAGCGAGAATACTGGCCAAGCAATTAGCTGTCCCATTTTACAGCCTCTCGGCCATTAACTCGGGCGTAAAAGAAGTGCGCGATACCCTATTACAGGCGCAGCGGCAGCAATTTTTCGACAAGCCCTCCCCACTTTTGTTCATTGACGAAATTCACCGCTTCAGCAAATCGCAGCAAGATAGCCTGCTCGGTGCGGTGGAAGCGGGCATTGTAAGCCTATTAGGTGCCACTACTGAGAACCCAAGTTTTGAGGTGATTCCTGCCTTGCTGTCGCGTTGTCAGGTATATGTACTAGAGCCCTTAGAGAAGGAGGCGCTAAAATTGTTAGTAGATCGGGCGATCGCACAGGATGAATTTTTGGTTAAAAAAAATATCCAAGTAGCCGAATACGAAGCACTGTTCCACTACTCAGGGGGTGATGGGCGGCGGCTCTACAATGTGTTAGAGATTGTGACCCACTATACTAGTGATGAGGAAGCATTAGTGATCACCAACGAATTGGTGAGCGAGCGCATTCAAGAAAACCTCAGCCGCTACGATAAGACAGGCGAGCAGCACTACGACATTGCCTCGGCCTTCATTAAAAGCATCCGAGGGAGCGACCCGAATGCGGCCGTTTACTGGCTAGCGCGAATGATAGAAGGAGGGGAAGACCTCAAATTCATTGCCCGCCGAATGGTAATTGCGGCGGCTGAAGATATTGGTTTGGCCAACCCCAATGCTTTGCTGATGGCACAAACGGCTGCCACGGCTTCGCAGTTTGTGGGCTACCCTGAAGCGCGGATTATCTTAAGCCAAGCAGCGGTTTACTTGGCAACTAGCCCGAAAAGTAACAGCAGCTACATGGCCATTGGTTTGGCGCAAGCAGCCGTAAAAAAACACGGCGATCTAGCGGTTCCGCTCCATCTGCGCAATGCGCCCACGCGCTTGATGAAGTCGCTCGACTATGGTAAAGGCTATCAGTATAGCCACGAGCAGCCCGATAATTTTTCTGCGCAAGAATACCTCCCCGCTACGCTAAGTGGCAGCGTTTTTTTTCAGCCACAAGACAATAATCCTAACGAGGAAAAGATACGTGCTTTCCTAAAAAAGCGCTGGCAACAAAAATATAACTATTGATGTAGGGCAATCACCCTATTTTAGCGTCTTTAAACCGTAAAGCGAGATTATGCCACCTACCAGCTTGCAGCGAATTGGTTTATTGCTAGGGCCACTTGTTTTCTTCCTGTTTTGTTTTTTGCCCCTTCCTGAGGGTCTTGGCAAGCCAGGTATGATGGTAGCCGCCTGCACCTGTTGGATGGCTATTTGGTGGCTCACAGAAGCCGTGCCGATATACCTCACGGCCATGCTGCCGCTCATTCTATACCCCATAGCAGGCGTAATGGACATTAAGGCCGCTGCCCCACCCTATGGAAGCTGGCTAGTCTGGCTGCTTTTTTGTGGTTTTAGCCTAGCTGCGGCTATTGAGAAATGGAATTTGCACAAGCGAATTGCCCTACGGATCATCTTAGCGACGGGAACAGCTCCTGATCGTATTTTGCTAGGTTTTATGATCGCCACGGCTTTTCTATCCATGTGGATTTCCAACACGGCAACTGCCGTTATGATGACCCCTATCGGAGTGGCCGTGGCGGTAACCTTAAGCGGAGTGGCTGGCGGAGAAGACGACGATTTCGCCAAAGCTTTGCTACTCAGTATTGCCTATTCCGCTAGTATAGGCGGGATTAGTTCGCTAATCGGTACGCCGACCAACTTGATTTTTGCCAACGCAGCTAGTGAGCTACTGGAGATGGAAATTAGCTTCCAAAAATGGCTGTCTATTGGTTTGCCTATCGGAATAGGCTTGCTACTCATTTGCTGGATCTATCTGAGCCGATTTGCCTTTTCCTTCAAAGGGCAATCTGGCCAGGCAGGGCAACAAGTGGTAAAAGAGCAGTACCGCGCCCTAGGGCCTGCTAGCCGCGCCGAAAAAAGAGTAGGGCTTGTTTTTGGTGTGGTTGCGCTGAGTTGGATTAGTCGCGATTTTTTGCTGAGCCGTGCCTTTCCACTCATGAATGATACAACCATTGGCCTAATCGGCGTATTCCTTTTATTTGTTTTGCCTAGTGGAACGAAGCGGCACAAAAACAGCCGCACCTCAGTACCCTTATTAGACTGGCCTAGTGTACAAAACATTCCATGGGGCGTCCTACTACTGATTGGAGGCGGCTTGGCCATTGCAGAAGGTTTTAAAGTCACTAATTTGGCGAGCTGGATCGGTAGCCAGTTGGGGCAGCTAGAATCGCTACCCTTTTTCCTGCTGTTGTTGGTTATTGTAACCATCGTTAACTTCCTCACCGAAATCACTAGCAACATGGCCACAGTGAGCATACTGATGCCCATTTTAGCGGTAACGGGCCAAGCGATGCAAGTGAACCCTATTCTGCTTATGGTAGCCGCCACTTTGGCCGCAGGCTGCGCCTTCATGCTGCCGATCTCCACTCCGCCCAATGCAGTGGTATTTGGCACCAATTACTTGCGCATTCAGGATATGGCTAGGGTCGGTTTTGCGATAAACCTGTTTAGCATTTTATTCATCAGCTTGGTCGTTTACTACTACACGCCTTTGGTTTGGTGAGAAAGGCTAGTTAGTAGAGACGAAAAAAGCTAAAGGCTCGGCTAAAATTGTGTGGTCTGCAAGACATAAGTGAGTTCTTCCATCATATCGCGTTTCTTCTGCCCAGGAGCAAAAACGAAGCCATCTACGAAGAGTAGCTCTTTTCTTTCTGGTTGATGCAGCAGATAGCTAACAAAAGGGCCAGCCATATAGGCATTTTCCATCTCCCATATACCACGACCTTCAAAGGCGTAGCTACCATTAATCTCCGTAACGGAAGTAAAGAGTGGTAGATCCACATCATTAATGCGCATAAAAGTGCCAGGAGTAGAAGAGCTGATATACTCTTTACCAAGTTGATCGCGCAAGCTTTTGAGCCCTTCTTTACTGAGCTGTTCTTGATGCTCATAGGGCACTTTTGTCAACAAAATATTCAGACTACCTTCCGCAACCATTTTTCGCAACCAAATGACACTGCTATCTGGGATAGGTGCCAATACATAGCTTTTAGGAATCCGCATACGAGCACCCGTAAGGCTTTCTATCTTGCTTTGTAGCTCACGGTTTTCGCCGTCGAAATAGGTCGTAGCATCTACGCGGCCAGCTTCACGGCTTTTAAGGCGACGGATCACGGCAGGATAAGCTGCATAAATACCACTGCGAAGCTCTGTATCATTCTTGCCTAATAAATAGATGAGTTGCTGGCCTTTGGCCCATTTATTATTGCCAATGGCCGTGCCGAAGCCTTCCCGCTGTACTTGTAATATTTTTTCCTCTCCTAAATCCTTAAGCACCATCTTAGTGGTAGGGGATTGCGTATCGCTCAAATCGGCCACGACCAAATAACTACGCAGCTGCTGCCAGGAGGGCTCCGCAACAAGACGATAAGGCTCAATCTGCCGTAAATCAAAGATAGGTTCTGGCTGTGGTAAAATGATATAAGGCGCTCCAAAGTAGGCCTCAATTGAATCCGAAATGCCTTGTGCCCACAAAGAAGAATCGGCCACCACCGTGAGGCTATTGATTTGGCCAAATGCCGTGGGTGTAGGTTGTAAATTTCGCTGCATATCGCTATTACAAGCCGCAAGCAGCAGCAACAAGCAGAAAAAAAGAAAACTTCGTTGGAACATCATCAGTACGTTCATAAATGGCTAGTATGTCACTTTCCTCACAACGCAAAAGTGCGCAGGTTGGAAGGTGGGAATCTGTATAACAGATGACTTTTTGCTAGGTTGTGGTGGGTAAGGGCTGAATGATTCCGTATTCACTTAGTCAACTAGCCTTGCCCTTAAAAAAAATAGTCCTTTATCCATCAACCTCTAAGCTTTTTCACCTCTTCAAGGCTCCAAAAGGTAAAAAAGCAGGCCTCTTTTACTGCTTTCCCCACCCCCCCATTAGTATGGGGTAGCATAACGCTCTTGAGTGCCTGTATCTTTGTGACAGATAAAAGGTATATGACTTTTTTTTTTAAACTTTCCAAAAAGCGTGTCGAGCCGAAGAGATTGTTGGTTTCTCCAAGCTCATTTTATGGAAAGCAGTATAGTTTTGGTTTGATTTTGGCACTGCGTTCAGTGCCGCTAAACTCCAGTTTTTGCAGTCAGTTTTTCTGGCTGCTCTCTCAAGTTCGGAAAGAAAGGGCTACCCAAAGGTAGCCCTTTTTCTTTTATTGCTAAGTTTATAGTTTTTAATCAACTTTTTGCGGGGGGCTTGTGTACTTTAGCAGTACTATGCTTACCGATTCCTTTCTTCGTCATCATTCCTACCTACGGCTAGCGGTTACAGATCGCTGCAACTTGCGCTGTCGTTATTGTATGCCGGCCGAGGGCATCGATTTTTTAGCCCGTCAACAGTTGCTGACCTACGAGGAGATGCTACGCCTAACGGCTCTCTTCAGCCAACACGGCTTACGAAAAGTTCGAATCACAGGCGGCGAGCCACTAGT
>DAINNZ010000054.1:11031-21552 GCA_036735605.1 Lewinella sp.
CGCCGCGATTTGCCTTTCTTATTGGAAGGCTTAGCTGCGCAAGGTCTTTCAATACACCTAACGACGAATGCCGTTTTGCTGGCTCCCATGCTACCTTTTTTCGCAAAGCTACCCTTGAAAGGGCTAAACATCAGTTTAGATAGCTTACAAGCGGAACGCTTTTCCCAGATTACTCGGCGAGATGATTTCGACGCCGTTTGGGCCAATCTACAAGCGGCCCTCGCAATAGGTCTGCCGACTAAACTCAATGTGGTACTCATGGCAGGAGTAAACGAAGACGAACTATTGGATTTTGCTCGGCTTTGCGAGCAGTATCCCCTAGAGGTACGTTTTATCGAAGCGATGCCTTTTAATGCGGGGGATGGCAATCGGGCACAGTACTTATCGGCAGCGGTAATGCTGGCTCGTTTGGAAGAGCACTTTCCTGATTTATTTCGAGACGATGCCGACCCTAACTCCGCTGCTTGGCGATACGCTCACCCGGGGTGGAAAGGGAAGTTGGGCATCATACCCGCCTACAGCCGCAGCCTGTGCGGTCAGTGCAATCGGCTACGCCTAACACCCAAGGGCACTTTGTTACACTGTCTTTATACCCAGCAAGGCTTAGAGTTGCTGCCCTTGCTTCGAGCGGGTATTAGTGATGATGCGCTGGGGGACTTGGTTCATCAGTACCTCCGCACCAAGGCCGTCGATGGCCATGAGGCTGAACGTAAAGCTGGCAATAGCCTATTTACTAGTATGACGAGTATCGGTGGCTAAGGTAAACCCGTGAAAAAGGCATCTTGCAAATGCTCCAAACGGTAGGTGCCGTCTGGGAAAATAAAGATGGCAATAATATCAAAGCGCAGCTCCCACTCATGCCCAATGCTCCGCATATAGGTGGCGGCAAGGCTACTAATCCGCGCTTGCTGCTGCTCGGATACGAAAGCCGAAGGGGCACCAAAAAGATCATTTGTTCGGGTTTTTACCTCTATAAAAACCAGCACATCGTCTTTTTTTGCAATAATGTCGATCTCCGCTCGTCCCTTTTTCCAGTTTCGTTCCAATAATAGATAGCCGGCTTGCGTCAGGTGGCGGCAAGCATGGTCTTCTCCTTGTAGGCCCGTCTTTTGTGCTTCCGTTTTCATGTCGGCCAACTTAAGCAAATACCCCGCTACTCAGGTAACGATCACCCCGATCGCAAATAATACAAACGATCAAGCCTTCTTCTAGTTCTTCGGCCAAAGCGAGCGCAGCAGCCGTTGCCCCACCGCTGCTAACGCCTGCAAAAACACCCGTTTCAGCAGCTAAGCGGCGCATTGTAATTTTGGCTTGTTCTTCACTTACGTCTAGCGTACGGTCAACGGCCGCCGGATCAAAGATAGCGGGTAAAAAGGCAGGGCTCCAGCGGCGGATACCCGGTATGCTGCTACCATCGGTAGGCTGTACCCCCACAATTTGTACGTCGCGATTCTTCGACTTCAAAAAGCGGCTCGTGCCTGTAATGGTGCCTGTGGTGCCCATACTAGCTACAAAATGGGTGATGCTTCCCTTGGTGTCGCGCCAAATTTCAGGGCCTGTGCCGTGGTAATGCGCTCGCCAATTATCGGGGTTCGCAAACTGATCGAGCTGGTAATAGCGCTCCGTAGCAGCCATTTCGTCGGCTATTTCTCGGCTATACTCTATGCTTTTAGCCGCCGGCGTCAATATCACTTCTGCGCCGAAAGCACGCATCGTTTGTACCCTTTCCTGGGTGCTATTATCTGGCAAAATCAAGGTGGCAGGTATCCTGAGGGTGGCGGCAATCATCGCTAGCGCAATGCCTGTATTTCCACTCGTAGCCTCCACTATTCGCATACCTGGCTCCAGTTCACCCCGTTCTAGGGCACCTCGAATCATGCTCAAAGCCGCTCGGTCTTTGATACTTCCGCCTGGGTTTTGCCCTTCCAATTTACCAAACAGCCGCAGTTGAGACTTAGTATTGGGCAGTAAGGCCGTGAGATCTACTAAAGGAGTGTTGCCAATTAGATTGCTTAGCGTTTTAATATTGCTTCGTTTTGGTTCTCCTTTTCAACATTTTTTCCCTTGTTTTGGCTGACGCGGGGGCAAGTTTTTTTCTGTAGCGCAAGTGTTTTTCTCCTTCGATCAGAAAATTACTGAAATTAGAAGTACCTTGGCAGTGTTCAAAACAAAACCAACCAACCTTCCCCAAGCAGTTACCAATGACGCTGTCGCACGGCTAATACTTAAGAGCTGCCTAGTGAGAAAAATATATTCAATCATGCATAGACGAACATTTCTCCAACAATCTGGCCAAGTAGCACTAGGTAGCCTCGCCTTCGGTAGTGGTTTAAATTTATTGGCTAAGCAAGCCTCCTACGATTTGGGTGTGCAGTTATACACCCTCATGGCAGTAATTGACCAAGACACCCGCGGCACCTTACAGCAATTAGCTGACCTAGGCTATAAGAATATCGAATCTGCCTTTAGTCGGCAAGGGGGCTTTTACGGGCAGTCTGCTCAGGGCTTTGCCTCTCTCCTAGCTAATTTGGGCCTCCAGTGGAAGGCACACCATGTCATCGGTGCCCCCTTTAAATTACCACCTGATGTAAAACTGCCTACGGATGAAAATGGCAAGCCCCTTCCACTTCCGGTTATGCGCAACCTGAAAGAAAACAGCTCAGAACTAATCGACGAAGCGGCTCAAGGAGGTATCGAGTATCTCGTTTGCGCCAACATACCCACTAATACGGAGGCCGAAGTAGCCGAAGCCGTGGAAATACTCACGCGCAGCGGAGAAGCTTGTAAAAAGGCAGGCCTTCAGCTAGTCTATCATAACCACGATTGGGAATTCAAAACCGTAGGTAACAGCCGGCCGTATGACGTTTTCTTGTCTCAAATTCCTGCCGATCTAATGAAGATGGAGCTCGACCTGGCCTGGGCCACTAAAGCCGGAGTAGATATAATAGCGCTTTTCAAAGCTCATCCAGGGCGCTTTCCGCTTTGGCATGTAAAAGATATCGAGGCCGATTTACTCACCTTACAACCCGTGGGCCAAGGGGTAATTCCTTTCAAAAAAATCTTCCGCCATGCAGCCACTGCAGGCCTGCGTTACCCTATGATCGAACACGATAACCCTGCCGATGGAATGGCTAGCCTCCGAGCTAGTAGAGATTACCTACAACAGCGAATACGCAAGAATAAGTAAATAGACTTGAATCGATGTGGTTTGAGAATTTCTCACTTGTTCTCCACGTCTTTGTTTTAAACCTAGCTGCCACTTACTCTTGCTCTTGTTTCTCTTTCAGTTTTCCAGTCTCAGTGAGTCTGGCATTTTAAGTGTACGCAATGAGTCTTCCTTCACGGCGGTCTCTTCCTCGTAGGGGGTACTTGTATCACCAGAGGAGGAGTTTACGGTTGTGTATGATCTGCTAAACTGGAAAGTAGCCGTAATTGCCCCCACAATCAAAAGAAAAACACCCGCCATCTTTGTCCATGGAAAGCGGTCTGTGGAGCCACTAAAGGTGAAGCCTCCTCTTTTTTTTGCTTGCTCGATGTAAGGCGAAGGTCTAGGTATCTCTCCTTTTGAAAAAGGAGAAGAAGAGATGCCACCAGTCCGTTCTGGCGGCTTTGCGCTAGCTAATGACGGCCTTTCGCTAGCTAATGGTGGCCTAGATAGCGGCCCTTGAGTAGCTGGTTTGGGCGGTCGTGGTGGCTTCGGATACCCGCGCTTCGGATACCCGCCTGATGGAGTAGTTTTACTAGGCTTAGTGTCTTCTGCCCCGCCACCTCTAGTAGGAGAGCTACTAGCGGGGTCAGGTATCTCCGAAGAGGGATAGGTTGCTGCCTTATCATCAGTATCCCTCACTGTAGTATCCTCGGAGCCTGACTCTACTGTGGCGCTCGTCTCCCTAGGCACTTCTAGCGAGGGCTCATCTAAGCCGGAGGAAGAAGCACTCTCTGGCTGTGCTCCTGAGCCTGCAACTCTAATTTCGGTATCCACCCAACTGCGCTTGGGCGCAAGGAGTTCTTCTTCACTAGTTACTTCAACGGAACGCTCGAAAACAATCTCTTTTTTGCGTTCTTTACCGTTCACTTCCTGCACCACACTTACTTTGAGGTAAAGGGGATGCTGGCCTGTTTGTAAGGCCTTCACAAAGAAGATCCATTGGCTATAATCCCCACTGTCAATGGTTTGGTCGGAACGGTTGAGGCTGCTGATTTCAAAGCAATCGCCCTCGCTAGCATCTAGCAAAGCCACTTCCATTACTTCCGAGATGCGTACGTCCTCAATTTGTGCATCCGAGCTGGGACGATAATTTTCCAAAACGATAGCAGCTGTTTCTCCGATGCGCACTACACATTTGGTCGCCTTTTGCAACGGAAGCTGGCGGGGAATATCATGCAGTATCTTTCCACTTGGATAACGCTTCGCTATACTAGTGCCCAGCTGGCCTACTACGGGTAATTGATCAATCAAATACAATAAAGACCTGTTCAAGCGATTCGCTTCCAAGTCGTAGTCCGTTCTACTAATCGTTTGGGTGTTGTAGTCGGCCTCCATGCGCCGGTAGTCGCCGTGTAGAATCAACAGATCGTTCTCCAGTAGTGGGCTAAGTTGCCGAATAAGCCTGAATAAGGCCTCGAACAGACTGGGATAGTCAGCTTCAACGACCCAGTTTTTGAAACGATCAATGTCAGTTGCTTGTAACATAAGCGGACGGGAATACAGATTCTAGAGGGCTAAGTTAAGTATTTTATAGGACTTCTCTTCTTTTTAGTTCGTTGGCCACCCCCAATACCCTATCGCTACAACCGTGGCGAATAGGCGCGAAGCTGGGTAAAACCCACAAAAAATGGTCAAATGGACCCGTCCAACTGACCTAAAAGCCGCTTTCGCACCAGCTCCCCCCCCTTCGCGAAAAGCCCTATTATAGCACTTGCGCTACAAAGTCTCCCTTGCCCCTGCATTTTATGCCAACATCAAGAACGCTGGGTAAAACCCACGAAAAATGGTCAAATGGACCCGTCCAACTGACCTAAAAGCCCCCCATTTCAATCCGAATGTGTAGCTTCGCCATCTCAAATTGATGTGTGCTTAGTTTCCAACGAAGGAGGGAACAAAGCGTAAACGCAGCTCCTTACTTTACCGCCTATGTGCCACTTAAAAGACGAATCCCCCGCAACCGACGTGCCGTGTACAATGCCTTGTGCTATATACGGAAAGCGAATAGGTATGCTTTTGTACCTCCTAATTCTGCTAGGGTCTTGCCCTTGGGCACAGTATCCGGTTTATCAGCCGCCATTGGAAGGTAGTTTGCTGGTGACAGGCACTTTCGGCGAGCTGCGGAGCGATCACTTTCACGCCGGTCTCGATTTTAGAGGTGCCGTTGGCACACCTGTTTATGCCGTGGCTGATGGCTACATTAGCCGCTTGGTCGTGAGCCCTGGTGGCTATGGCCAAGCTATTTACATCGACCATCCAATGGGCTACCGTTCTGTTTATGGTCATTTAGATGCTTTCCTTCCTGCGCTGCTCGACACCATCCGTGCCTACCAACAGGCACAGCAAAGTTTTGGCATACAACTGCGCTTCGAGCCGGGGGTCTTCCCTGTCCGCCAGGGGGATCGCATCGGTAGTGTGGGGAATCGTGGCTTCAGCTTTGGGCCTCACCTGCACTTCGAAATTCGGGATAGCCAAACGGATAGCCCCCTTAATCCACTCCACTTCGGTATTCGTATTCAAGATAGCCGCCCGCCTCAGTTGCGCAAACTCAAACTTTATGCCCTAGACCCTTCCTCCAATACCTATGCCGGCCAGGAGCTGACACTCAAAAAAAACACCGCCACACAGTACCAGCTTGCCCAACCGATTCTCGTATCGCCCTACCCGCGTATTGGCCTTGGCATAAAAGCCTATGACCAGCAAGACGGGCTGCCTAATTACAATGGCATTTACGCCGTCCAGCTCTATGTGAACGAGCAGTTACACCATGCTTTCCGCTACGATAGCATCGCTTTTGAGGAAACGCGCTACCTCAATGCGCATACCGATTATGAAGACTGGGTGCTCAACAAGAGTTGGTATCATCGGTTGTTTCGCTTGCCTGGCGACCACTTATCTATCTACTCGCCTCTTGCTACGGCGGCGGCTCAAGGCGTACTCTCCCTTACGGCGCACGATACGCTGAACATCCGCTTATTAGTGAAAGACTGGGCCGGCAACAGCAGCGAACTAAGCTTCCGCCTCCTCTATCAGCCCAATGGGCAGCCAATACCTGAGCAGCCGCATAACTATTTCCTCCCCCAGGCAAAAACAAGCATCTTGGCGTGGGATGATGCCCAACTAGAAGTGCCGGCCAATGCCCTTTATACCGATTGCCTGCTGCGCTACCAAGCTGTTTACGACCCCGATCAAAGCCTCTGGAGCCGCGTGCATCATCTGCACCACCCCGCTACGCCACTGCATCAGGCGGCGCTGCTATCCATTGCGGCCAACCGGCGCATCCCTTCCCACTTGAAAACGAAAATAGTGGTAGCCAACTGCCCCAAAGACCCTCAAACAATCCCTACCAGCTATGGCCCTGCCTACGACGAAGCAGGACAAGTACAAGCCGTACCTATCCGACAGTTCGGCGATTATGTGCTCATGATGGATACCTTAGCGCCAGTAATTACCCTCTTGAGCCTCCCCTCCCCAAAACAACGCCAGGCACCTATTCGATTTAAGATAAGCGACAACTTCAACAGCAGCGGTAACGCACGTAGCCTACGCTACCAAGCCTACTTGAATGGCCAGTGGTTCTTGCTAGAAGACGACCGCAAAAACCAGGAGCTTTTCCACCACTTCCCAAAAGCATTACCAGCGGGAAATTACCTCCTGGAGCTACAAGTAAAAGACGATCGGGGCAACGAAACTAAGCAGACTTTTTCCTTCCAACTGTAAATAATTCCATAAAAATATTGCTCTGCAGGCAACCTTTTTGAAATAGCTGCACCAGCTTAAGCGTGAGCAGTGGCAAAAAACGAAGGGCGGCAGTTTGCCTCATTTAGCTGTTTTGCGCTACAAAGAAAACACCTGCCCCTGCCTCCGGCCAAAAAAACAGGTAAGTCCTAGCTTAAATTTGCTGGCTAACGCGGGGGCAAGAGGAACTTGATGGCGCAAGGGTGGCTAGTGAAGTAGCCAAAAACTTAGATAGCTACTGGCTAAAAACATAATTTTTATGCGAGGATGAGGCAATAAAGCCTATCTTTGAAGGGTGAAAAACAGATAGTAATGGGTAGTGTAATGACAAAAACGATGGTAAGCGGGCTGGCACCTTACACAGGAGAATGGGATTTCTCAGCAGCCGCTCATTTGCTGCGTAGAGCCACCTTTGGGCCGGCTAAAGCGGATATTCAGCAAGCCATCAGCCAAGGGATGGCAGCTACAGTTGCCGCTTTGTTAGGCGAGCAAGCCTTGCCAAATCCGCCTGTTTACTATAATTATGCTCTTGACCCTAACGCAGGCCTTGGAGAAAGCTGGGTAGATTGGCATTTTACCAATGTCGGCACAGAACGAGGCCCTAGAACACAAAGCTACCGTGCTTGGGTGATCCTTCAATTGATACAAGACAAGAGCATCCGTGAAAAGATGACTTTCTTTTGGCAAAATCATTTTGGTGTCACCTACAATGGCGACCCGGGCGTGCGCTATGCTTACAATACGCTGCTGCGTAGAGAAGCTACTGGGAACTTCCGGCAACTGCTTAAAGAAGTGACGATCCACCCTGCGATGTTGGTATTCTTGAACGGCAATCAAAACACGGCCGACTCTCCGAACGAGAATTATGGTCGCGAGCTTTTGGAACTATTTACGCTGGGCAAAGGCCCTCAAATCGGTGCGGGCGACTATAGCCATTATACGGAAACCGATGTTCGGGAGCTTTCGCGGGCCCTCACTGGCTGGGGCACTCGCTACCTAGCCAATAATAATCCCGAGCTACGGCCAGAGGCTTTTTTCCGAGCCAATCAACACGATACCGGTACGAAGCAACTCAGCTACCACTTCAACGAGCAGACGATCGAAAATGGCGGCGACCAAGAATATGCCCAGGTGATTGATTTGGTGCTCGCCCAAGCCCAAACTGCTCGTTATTTATGTCGGAAGCTCTATCGCTTTTTTGTTTATTACGATATTACAGCAGCAATAGAAAGCGAGATTATAGCACCATTAGCGGAGCTACTCTTAGAGAGCAACTACGAACTAGGCCCTGTATTAGAGAACTTGCTTAGCAGCCAGCACTTCTACGATCAGCGTAATCGAGGGCCGATGATTAAATCGCCCCTTGAGTTTGGCTTAGCCATTGTACGTGGCATCGGATATGATCACCTTACCAATGCTAGTTTAGCCGCAGAATACACCTTGGCGCTGCGGCTGCTCGGGCAATTTAGCGAAATGGGCTTAGACTATCATAGCCCTCCTACTGTAGCTGGCTGGGAAGCTTGGTACCAAACCCCTGCTTTTAACCGCAGTTGGATCAATAGTTCTACCTTACAAAATAGGACGCGGCTCGTCAATCAGCAATTAGGCGCCGGTTATTTGGTAGCAGGCACGCGTTATCAGTTCGACTTAGTTAACTGGATAGCGGGTTTAGACAACCCTACCGATCCCAATGCTTTGGTGGCCGAAGTAGCAGCACTTTTCCTACCCAAGCCCTTAGAACAGGTTCAATTGGATGCTTTAAAAGATTTTCTCATCCCAGGGCTGCCCGACTTTGAGTGGACGGATGAATACGGCCTCTACTTAGTGGAGCCTAACAATACGATGCTGAGAAATGCCTTGCAAAACAAGTTACAATCCTTCTTGGTAGCACTCTTCACACTAGCTGAAAATCATCTTTGCTAAGCCGTATAACGGTGCGTTGCTGTACAACCAAAACCAATACCGTATGAATCGTCGTCATTTCCTTCGTGCTTCTAGTGTTATAGGCTTACCTTTCTTGGCTAGCCCACTTTCTGCCAACATGACCCAGTGGCTACAACAGCTAGTGGACCCTCAATCCGATCGCGTGCTGGTATTAGTACAGCTCAGTGGTGGGAATGATGGGTTGAACACGCTCATCCCCTTAGATCAGTATGCCACTTTAATGGGTGTGCGCACCAATCTAATGATCCCTGAGAACAGGCTACTTTCGCTCACAGACACCCAGGCCCTTCACCCAGCCATGACGGGCTTACAGCAGCTTTTCCAAGAGGGCATGATGGGAGCCATTCAAGGTGTAGGCTATCCGAATCAGAATAGATCGCATTTTCGCTCTACTGATATTTGGACGTCTGGCTCCAGTGCCGAGGAAGTGATTACAGCCGGTTGGCTAGGGCGCCACTTTATGACCGATCATGCTGCCTTTCCGGAAGGCTACCCTAATGAAGACTACCCTGCTCCTTTTGCGATTGCCATTGGCAGCCAAGTTTCTCAAACCTGTCAAGGAGTGGGTGTCAACTACAGTATGGCGCTTACCGATCCCTTCAATGTTACAGCTATCGCGGTGGGAGGTGATACGCCTTTACCGAATACGCCTTATGGAGACGAGCTGGGCTTCCTACGTAGCAGCATCGCCCAGACCAATGCCTATGGGGGCCTTATCCAAAGCACTGCTGAACAAGGTAGTAGCCTAGTAGAATACCCCGATAGCCAGCTAGCGGCAGCACTCAAGAATGTGGCTTATCTTATTAGCGGCGGCTTGCCCACGAAGGTCTATATCGTTAACCAAGGGGGCTACGACACCCACGCCAACCAGGTAGATTTAGGCGACACGGCCCAAGGCGAGCATGCCGCGCTGCTAGCCGATCTAAGTGCTAGCCTGCTGGCTTTCCACCAAGACCTTCAAGCGCAAGGTCTTGAGGATCGAGTACTGTCCATGACTTTTTCGGAATTTGGTCGTCGGATTCGCTCCAATGCCGCCTTGGGCTCCGATCATGGTTCGGCGGCCCCGCTCTTTTTGTTGGGCAGCTGTGTACAAGCAGGCATACTCGGCACTAGCCCTGAAATTGACCCTGCTGTGGATGCGCAAGAAGGCGTGGCGATGCAATACGATTTCCGAGATGTTTACGGCAGTGTCTTGCAAGACTGGTTTTCACTTAGCCCCACCGACGTACGCTCTGTGCTCGGCCACGATTATATCCACTTGCCGATCATTCGCCCATGTGGAGAACCTAGCCGCAACGAAGAGCAGTTGCTTGATTTGCAAGCCGAAGTTTATCCTAATCCTTTTGCCCAAACGCTTGTCGTTAGCTTCCAAAGCGCAGGAGGGCCAACGGACTTGAGTGTCTTTGACTTAATGGGGCGGCGCGTAGAGCAAATATTCCAGCGCAGCCTAAGCAGTGGATCGCATCAATTCACACTACAGCTCGGTCACCTTCCCTCAGCTACTTATATACTGCGCGTGCAGTCGGGGGTCTCCGTTCGTACACAGCGCCTTGTGAAGCGGTGAGCCATTTGGCTGGGGCTGGGTAAAACCCACAAAAAAGGTCAGTTGGACTAGTCCAACCGTGCTTTTTTTG
>DAINNZ010000055.1:0-585 GCA_036735605.1 Lewinella sp.
GTGTACTTCCTCAAGCTGTTGAACATCCCATCTTGCGGGGGGTAGCTTCTTTTGAGGCTTACTCTTGGCTCTATCACGTAGCTGGGGGGCAGTGGGCTTTACAGGGATCCCCGCAACTATTGCTGCAAGGCCAATCGCTACGCTCTCAGCATGAGCAAGAAGGGCGGCTAGCAGAATTCCCGCTTTCTAATCCGGTGGCATGGACAAAAGACTATACTTCTGCTTCTGGGGCTACCGCTCGGGTATTTTTTACTACACTTGGCCACCCCTACGACTTTACAATTCCTTCCATGCGCAGGCTTGCCCTCAATGGAATGTACTGGGCCTTAGGGCTGGAGCATACAATTCCACTCACTGGCGTAAACGCTGCTATTGTGGGAACCTATCAACCCAGTAATTCTGGTATGTAAAAACGGGCACGCACGATTTTGTAGGACGTGCGGGTGGGATGTTGATGGATTTTGACCTAGACCGCAAAGGCCTTAAGAATAGCGAAAACTGGGCTTTGAGGGCAGCGAAAAATACCCGCTTGTATTCTATAAAAATCTCTACTATTTTTGGCTGAGGAGTAAAGGCTTTCTTAGT
>DAINNZ010000055.1:595-4029 GCA_036735605.1 Lewinella sp.
GGGTAAGCCTTTTGGCAAGTGCTCCTAACAGAACTATTTGTCACTTCTACCGTTTGAGCTTTATTTAGCTGTTTTGGCAGCCACCTGAATGTAAAATTATGATAACGATTATATCGGGCACAAATCGGCCCAACAGTCGCACCTTAGCCGTAGCCAATTATGTACGTGAGGCGACCCAAGAAGTTACTAAAGCTGCGGTGGAATTAATTGACCTAGTAGAATTGAACCCTGGCTTTTTATCCAACACGATGTATGAATCGGCCAACAGCCACCCTGAATTACGGCAGTTGCAGAACGACTTCATCCTGCCTGCGAAGAAGCTCATTTTTGTAGCACCAGAATACAATGGTAGTTATCCTGGTGTGCTCAAAGCTTTTCTAGACGCCCTTTCTGTCCATCGCTACAAGGAAAATTTTATGGGCAAGCCGGTGGCCTTGATAGGGACAGCCACTGGTCGTGCGGGCAACTTAAGAGGAATGGATCATCTAAGCCAATCGTTGCTACACATGGGGGCGGAACTACGCTTTGGCGCCCTTCCCATTTCGCAAGTAGATAAGCTGCTCGATGAGCATGGCCAATTAGCAGATGCAGAAACAAAATCGGCGATCATAAAACATATTGGCAACCTCATTCGTATTTAAAGGCGTATCAGTTGGTTTTTGTTAGCCAATCGAACAGAATTATTGGTGTAGCAAACGTGCCCAATCGCGCATTTTTGCTTCGGTGAAGCTGGTGAACTTGTGGCTCTTCTAACTTTTTGTAAAAGACGATTGCATTGAAAATCAGTTGATTAAGCTTAAATTAGGAAACTTAGGGTAGTTCTTTTTGCTTTTCATCAATACTTAATAGTACATTTGCGGCCTATGCCTAAGAATTTATTGATTGTAGAGTCGCCAGCAAAGGCGAAAACCATTGAGAAAATCCTTGGAAAGGATTACAAGGTTATGTCTAGCTTCGGCCACATCCGAGACCTAGAGAAGGGGAGCGATGCTGTTAGTATTCAGAACAACTTTCAGCCACACTATGTCGTTACACCAGATAAACGCAAACTGGTCAACGAGCTTAAATCGGAAGTCGCCAAGTCAGAAACAGTTTGGTTAGCAACGGACGAAGACCGCGAAGGAGAAGCCATTAGCTGGCATCTTTGCGAAGTGCTAGGTTTATCTGTGCAGCATACAAAACGCATTGTCTTTCGTGAAATTACGGCACCGGCTATTCAAAAGGCGGTGCTTAATCCACGAACGGTGGACGTTAATTTAGTAGATGCCCAACAAGCTAGGAGAGTATTAGACCGTTTAGTCGGCTACGAACTGAGCTCGGTGCTTTGGAAGAAAGTCAAAGGAGGTCTTAGTGCAGGCCGTGTACAGTCTGTAACGGTAAAGCTAGTAGTAGAAAGAGAGCGCGAGATTATGGCTTTCAGCCCCACGCCTTTCTTTCGGGTCAATGCTATTTTTGCGGTTCGGAATGAGCAAGGTAAAGTTACAATGCTGAAAGCCGAAAACCCACATCGCTTCGATGACGAGGCCGGTGCGCGTGTTTTTCTGGAGAAATGTAAAGGAGCGCAATACCCGATTCGGAAGATTGAGGTAAAACCAACCAGTCGGAAGCCCGCCCCGCCTTTTACCACCTCTACGCTTCAGCAAGAAGCTTCTAGAAAGCTTTACATGAACGTGAACCGCACCATGAGCGTAGCGCAAAAGCTCTATGAGCAAGGCTTAATCACTTATATGCGTACAGATAGCACCTCATTGAGCGAAACAGCTATGGCCGCTATTGAGGATGAAATCAAGCGCGCCTACGGCCCTCCGTTTTCTAAGCCTCGCCGTTTTAAAAGCAAACAAGAAAATGCCCAAGAAGCGCACGAAGCTATACGACCTACCTACATTGATCGCCATACAATTAGCAGCGGCGACCGAGATGAGCAGCGGCTCTACGATCTGATCTGGAAGCGAACTATCGCTAGCCAAATGGCCGACGCAATCTTAGAGAAAACAACCGTTGATATCGGCATCTCTACTCAGCCGGAAGCAGTGTTGAAAGCGAGTGGAGAGGTAATGAAATTTGAGGGTTTTCTCAAGGTCTATTTAGAAAGTAAAGACGATGATGAGGAGGACGAAGACACGGCAGGTATTCTCCCTCCGCTGGTAGAAGGGCAGCTACTTAACCTTAGTGAGATGATTGCTACGGAACGCTTTACTCGCCCGCCCAGCCGCTATACGGAAGCAGCTTTAGTAAGTAAACTAGAAGAGCTAGGTATCGGACGACCTTCCACTTACGCTCCTACTGTTTCTAAAATCATGGATCCGGTAAGAGGCTATGTGACGCGCGAGAATAGGGAAGGCGAATCGCGCAACTATCAAGTACTTAATTTGCAAAACGACGAGATCACCACCGTTACGCAAACTGAGATCACCGGTGCTGTAAAAAACCGGCTTTTTGCCTCTGATATTGGTATGGCCGTTTCTGATTTTCTCGATGAGCATTTTGATGAAATCATGGACTACCAATTTACGGCTGACATCGAAAAGGAGTTCGATAAAATTAGCGAGGGCAAAGTACGTTGGACGCAAATGATGAAGGACTTCTACTTCCCTTTCCACGAGTTAGTAGAGAAAACAGTAGAAGAGGCCGATCGCGTCACAGGAGAGCGGATTCTAGGCAAAGATCCCGCCACAGGTAAAACGGTGCTTGTGCGCCTTAGCCGTCGGGGCCCTGTCATCCAGCTTGGAGCATCCGAGGAGTTACTACCAGATGAAAAGCCTAAGTATGCTAATTTTCCTACTGGCTTAAATATGGAGGAAATCGATTTGGAGCAGGCGCTCAAACTGATGGAGCTTCCTAAATTACTGGGCACTTTCGAGGGGCAAGAGGTTGTGATTGGTCAAGGTCGTTATGGCCCTTATGTAAAGTGGGGCGATGGCTACATCTCTCTTCCTGCCGGCGAAGACCCTTACTGTGTGGAGATGGAAAGAGCCCAAGAGATCATCGAGGAAAAGAAAAAAGCAGATGCCCCAGTAGCTACCTATCAAGGCTTGCCGATTACGCAAGGTAGCGGTCGTTTTGGCCCCTTCTTGAAGTGGAACAACCTCTTCGCGAACATCCCCGCTCGGATCAATCTCAAAGAGCTCACGCCTAATGAAATGATTGAAATAGTGGCAGCGAAAGCACAGAAGGAGGCCAATCGCTACATCAAACGCTGGGAAGTAGAAGGCATTGATATCGAAGAAGGTCGCTGGGGCCCCTTTATACGATTCAAAAAGCTCTCGGTTAAAATTCCTAAAATAAACGGACAAGCACTTAGCCGAGAGGAGGCTCAAAATATGGAGCTAGAGGAAGTTAAGGCTCTCATCCTAGCAGAAGTGCCCAATGCTTTTGACGAGCCTAAGAAGGCAGCCACTAAAAAAACGGATACTAAAAAAACGGATACTAAAAAA
>DAINNZ010000055.1:4129-21486 GCA_036735605.1 Lewinella sp.
ACTAAAAAAACGGATACTAAAAAAACGGATACTAAAAAAGCAACGGTTAAAAAAGCTAGTCCTAAAAAAGCAACCACTCGGAAAGCTAGTCCTAAAAGGAAATAGCTTACCCTAAAAAAATAATTATGGCAGACGAAAAAAACAAAGCAGCCGCTAATAACCAGCTCAACATTGAACTAAGTGAGGAGGTGGCAGAAGGGGTGTATAGCAACCTAGCCATCATTGCTCACAGTAATGGTGAATTCATTTTGGATTTCGTGCGTATTGTGCCTAATACCCCGAAAGCAAAGGTCAAAAGCAGGGTAATCATTACGCCACAACACGCCAAACGCCTCCTACAGGCACTGGCAGATAATGTGCAAAAATACGAGAAGCAGTTTGGTATAATTCAGGAGCCAGGCGGTGGTAATAGTGGACCACAGTTCCCACCGATGAGTTTCACCCCTACGGCTCAAGCATAGGGGTAGTGAACTGCCTTTTATTTATTAGCCTTGTTCGTGACCTGCCGAACAAGGCTATTATACCAGCAATTCTCACTTTCTGTATCAAAGCAGCTTTCAGCAGCAGTTCTTGCTAACGAACTAATCGATTTAGTAGTTGGCCAAATAGGCAGGGGCAAGACTTTCTTGGTAGGGCAGGGGCTCCAGCTCCTTCGCTGAATAAGTGGCTAGGGAGACCCAGGCGCTAGTGAGGTGGCTATTAGTAGCTTGTTTTGTAACAAAAGCTGTTCTAGTGGTATAAAAGGTCAAATCTCCTTCCTATGAAGTACTATTTGATCTTCCTAACCTTAAGCTTTGGTGCTTTTGGCTTTCTGCACGCTAACAATATTAACGTTAGTAACGTCACCTTAGCGAACCAAGATGCTACGGCAGGCACTACCCAAATCCAGTTCGATCTCAGTTGGGAAAACTCTTGGCGCATCAGTGTTGGGCCTAGCAACTACGATGCCGCTTGGGTCTTTGCCAAATACCGTGTTAATGGGGGTGCTTGGCGCCACGCCACACTTCAAAACACAGGAAGTGTAGCCGTTGCTGATGCTACTATTAACATGGCGGATAACGTTGGAGCCTTCATCTTCCGTTCTAGTGATGGCTCTGGAGATGTCAATTGGCAAAACCTCCAGCTTCGCTGGGACTATCAAACTGATGGTGTAGATGATAACGCGGTAGTGGATGTGCAGGTATTTGCCATAGAGATGGTGTATGTTCCCGAAGGTGCCTTTCGGGTAGGTACTCCGCTAGCGAGTGCAGAAGACATCCGAGGCGAATTTTTCACACGCACTGCTTCTCCTATCAGCCTGCAAATCCCTTACCAAGTCACGACTGAGGCGGCCATTACAGTTGCCAATGAACAAGGAAGCCTTTTTTATGCCAATAATGAGCCGTCGGCGAACAACAATGGAGACCAATTAGGCCCCATTCCGGCTGCATTTCCCAAGGGTTTCCGAGCCTTTTACTGCATGAAGTATGAGACCAGCCAGGAGCAGTGGGTGGCCTTTTTCAACAGCCTTACGCCCACCCAGCAAGCCAACCTCGACCTAACCGGCCCCACGGGCAAAAACACCGACGAGGTGGTGACCCGAAACGGAATCAGCTGGGAAGGCAGCGGAAATGCCACCACCAGCCTACCCAACGTTGCGGTGAACTTCGCGGCAACCCTGATGACCTTGGCTTACCTCGACTGGTCGGGCTTGCGGCCCTTCACGGAACTGGAATACGAAAAGGCCTGCCGAGGGCCGCTAGCTCCGGTTGGAGGGGAACTGGCTTGGGGTTCTGCTAGCGTCGTCAGCAACGCTTACGAACTAAGTAATCCGGGGCTACCCAACGAAGGGATTAGCAATCCGGGGGTCGGCACGGGTAATATGACCTATACTGCTTCGGCAAATGGCCCGCTGCGGGTGGGGATATTCGCCGCCAGCGCTGTCAATAGTACGCGGGAAGAAAGTGGCGGCAGCTACTACGGCATTATGGAGCTCTCGGGCAATGTGTATGAGCGGGCGATCACAGTAGGCAATCCGGCTGGTCGTGCTTTTACTGGTGCGCATGGAAATGGTGAAATCACTACTGCTGGTGCTGCGAACGTAGCAGGTTGGCCCACTACGGCAACGGGCATCGGGTATAGGGGTGGCAGCTACAGCAATAGTATTTTCTTTTGTGCCGTTAGCGACCGCTTCGATGCGGCCACCACCCTCACCAACGGCAACGCCCGCCTTGGCTTCCGAGGTGTGCGCACTGCCCAATAGCTACCTAAATATTTCCCCATGCGCTACGCAATAATATGGCTAATAGGGCTGCTGAGCTTTTCGAATCCACTGAGTGCACAATTCTTAGGCGGGCAGGGTGATGGATTTAGCCGACGGCTCACGATCCAACTTGATCTAACGGGCGTTCCTGTTGGCGTACGCCCCCTGTATGTTGGCGGCGGCGGCGATGGGGCCGATCAAGCTTTTGGTACTTTTAGCCTTGGTGGCCAAACCTTGGCGGTTCTTTACGGAGGAGGATGGGGCGACGGTTTCGACCAAGCGAGCGCTTCCTTTACGATCGGCGGCCAATCCGTGGCTATTCTCTATGGTGGAGGCGAGGATGATGGTTTCGACTGGGCGGGAAATTCCGTAACGCTCGGCGGCCAGGCTCTGGCGGTACTCTACCAAGGAGGATCGGGCGACGGTTTCGACCGAGAGGGGAGTACCCACACTTTGAGCGGACAAACCTTAGCAATCCTTTACGAGGGAGGATCGGGCGATGGTTTTGACCGACAACAGTTCGTGGGCAGCCTAGCGGGTGGTATGTTTATGCTCTATAGCGGTGGATCAGGCGACGGTTTTGATCGAGCTAGCGGCCTATTTGCGCTTAATGGCGTAAGCCTCTCAGGGCTTTATGCAGGTGGCCAAGGGGATGGTTTTGCGCAGGAGACCTATTTTGGTTCCATTCCTGTGCCCCTACTTTTGATCCGCTTTGATGCTTTTCCTGAACAAGACTATGTTTTGATCCAGTGGCTAACAGAGAATGAAGTTGCTACGGACTTTTTCACGGTAGAGAAAACCCGTGATGGGCGTGATTTTTCCTTGGTTGGCCAAACAGCTGCCGCCTATTTTAGTGAACCGGGAGAAAGGCTATATTATGAACTCAAAGATCAGGAGCCGTACGTAGGTACTTCTTATTACCGCCTGACAACTACAGATTTAGACGGAGCCATTTCCTTAAGCCACCTCGTAGAAGTGCAGTTATCTGGCAATCCGGTAGATTGGGATTTTCAACTTTTTCCCAACCCCAATACGGGTAGTCAAGTTAATGTACGACCCACGGGTATAGGCGTAGGAGAGCGGCTGGTGCTAGAAATTTTCGACAGCCAAGAGCGGCAGTTGTTACAGCAGGTGCTAAGAACCAACGGGGAAGCGCATCGCTTCGATTTGCCCACTCAGCTCTCTGCCGGCTCTTATCTCATCCGCATGATAGACGAGCGGGGTAGTACCCGAGCCAAATTACTTTTGGTTGGGAGGTAGTAGCTGCCTAGTTAGCCCACTAGATATTTTCGTGTAATGGGTTCAAAAGTGCGCTATCGGTTTTGTATGAAGTCTTGCGCTACAAAAAAGCCCTTGCCCCTGCTTTAGCCATAGAAAAGAGCATATTATAACGAAGCATTAAGCGTGCGCGCTGCGCAAAAAAAGGAATAAAAGAGATCGGCTAGCTGGGTCTTTGTGTTGGGAATTGTAACTATCTTCGCGGCTTCAAAATAGCTAGTGGTATGTCGGGTAAGAAGTTACAGGTTTTTAAATTTGGAGGTGCTTCATTACGCAATGCGGATGCGGTGCGAAATGTGGCGCGTATTTTGGGTATGCACCGAGAAAAATCGTTGGTGATAGTGGTGTCCGCGATGGGTAAAACAACCGATCAGTTGGAGGAAGTAGTGAAAGCTTACCACCAAGGAGAGGAGGCTACTGCGAAAGAAAAGCTCAATGCCATCCGAGATGCCCATCACGCAATCAGTAAAGACCTATTTGGTGAAATACCACAAACCTTGGCGGAGCATTTAAATGATCTGGTCGTGAGTGTGGAGTGGGTGCTAGAGGAGGCGCCCAGCGACAATTACGATTACGATTACGACCAAATTATCGGTCTTGGGGAATTGATGAGCAGCCGGATTGTGGCAGCCTATTTGAATCGTGAAGCGTTGCTAACGCATTGGTTGGATGCACGAGATGTGATTATTACCGACAATATTTTCAGAGAAGGCTGGGTGCTTTGGCCGGAAACGATAGAGCGGGCGCAGAAGTATGCTCGGCCACTATTAGACCAAGGGGGCTTTTTGTTGACGCAAGGCTTTATCGGTAGCACAACTGAAAACTTCACGACTACGTTAGGTCGTGAAGGTTCGGATTACACGGCGGCTATTTTCAGTCATTGTTTGGATGCAGATAGTATGACGATATGGAAAGATGTGCCTGGTGTTTATACGGCGGATCCACGGATTTTTGAAAATGTGGCTCGCTTAGAGCGGCTGAGTTATCACGAGGCCATTGAAATGACGTATTACGGGGCAAAGGTAATCCACCCGAAAACGATTAAGCCATTACAGAATAAGAACATTCCGCTTTTTGTTCGATCTTTCATTGAGCCGGAGGAAGCGGGCACTTTTATCAGTGAGTTGGTGGACGAGACCTACCCGCCTATGGTAGCGATTGAAAAAGAGCAGGCTTTGGTGCATATTAGCACCCGCGATTTCAGCTTTGTAGCGGAGCAACACATCAAGGAGTTGTTTGAAAAAATCACAGCCTTACGCCTTCAGGTGAATATGATGCAGAACACGGCAATTTCTTTTAATGTAGTATTCAACGATATAGATGACAAAGTGGATCGTTTTGTAGAAATGATTGATGCCGACTATAAATCGACGATAGATCGGGAGCTAGAGCTTATCACCGTGCGCCACCACACTCCGGAGGTAATGGAAAATTTGCGAAGGGGTAAGATTGTGTTATTAGAAGAGCGTTTACCACGCACGATACAGATGGTGGTAAAGGATGCGCCGGTCTTGCGCCGCAAGTAGGCTTATCGCAGCATTTTTTGTTGAACGATGTTGTAGATCGTATCGGCGAGGTCTTCTACTGGCTGGCTAGCGTCGAGTGTATGTAGGTTTTCGTCTGGCCAATACAGGAAAGCTGCCTGAAAATCGGCTCTTACTTTAGCGAGTTTTTGTTGGGTCTCATACAAGTCGATACTCGTGCGGCTACTTTGAATACGAGCCATGCTTTGTTCGGGCGGCAGATCGAGAAAAAAGGTCAGGTCTGCGGTTTTAGTTTCCTTCGCTTTTTCGTTTAGCGAGGCCACCCAAGCTAGGCTAGCGAACTCGGCTTGATAGGCTAGGCTGCTATAGTAATAGCGGCTAGCAATTACGATTTCTCCTCTTTGTAATCTAGCTAAAATACCTGTTTGGGGGCGATGTAGGTGTTCTAAGCGATCGGCAGCGAATAAGGCGGCTACGGTCTGTGGATGAGCAGTTTGGCGATGTTCGATGACATCTCGGATTAGGCGGCCGGCTATCCAGTCGGTTGGTTCGGCAGTAAGTTCTACGATCTTTCCGTTTGCTCGTAAGCGTTCGGCTAAGTGTTCTATTTGGGTGGTTTTACCACTGCCGTCGAGGCCTTCAAATACGATGAACATATTGTAGTGGGTGTTATTTAGGCCGCTACTGCGGTTGGAAGGTAAAGAAGATTGGCAGAGTCGGCTTGGATGGAGCTAAGCCATTGTTCAGGATCGTGGCAGCGTGC
This sequence comes from Lewinella sp., assembly GCA_036735605.1. Taxonomy (GTDB): domain Bacteria; phylum Bacteroidota; class Bacteroidia; order Chitinophagales; family Saprospiraceae; genus Neolewinella. The sequence goes on from DAINNZ010000055.1 coordinate 9,897, forward strand.
TGCTTCACCTAGGGGGGTTATACGATGGCAAAGGTAGCCTTTTTCTAGCAGCCAGCGGTGAGCTCTTTGGTGGCTACCATTACTTTTTTGTGTGGGCAAGTATTCGAGTACGACAGCGGTTTTCTGCTGAGTGAGCCATTTTTCAGCACCTTGCAGCACGAGGTCTTCGGCGCCTTCTACGTCGATCTTCAGGATATGTGGGATTTGGTCTAGGGCTTCGTCTAGGGTTGTGATTTGAATCAAGACGGGAGTGGGGGGGTAAGTTGTCAACCATTTTTCGTCTTGGTATTGACTTATATCGAGGCTATTGTATTCGGAGTATCGTGCGGGGAACTGGTAGAAGGTACGCTGACCGGCTTGATCGGCTAGACCTTGTTGGTGTAGTACTACTTGGCAGCCTGAGGGGAGGCTTTTCATATTTTGGGACAGGAGCTGGAAGGTGCTGGGGCTGGGTTCGAAAGCAATTGTTTGGCCACTTGGGTTAAGAGAAGCTGCTAGCCCTACGAAATAGCCATAATGTGCACCCACATCTACATAGGTCATGCCTGCTTTCAAATGATTTGCTAAGTAACGTGCCAATTGCCGTTCTGAGTCGTGTGTTTTTCCACCGGTAAGGTAAATATCTGTACCAGCCGGCAGGGCTACTACGAAGGGGAGGCCATAGGCTGTTTGGCAGGATCGGCGCCAAGCTTTTTTTGTGATTGGGTAAAGCACTTTATTAAACAAAGCAGCAGTTAAATAGGGGAGTGGGGCATAAAAAAAGCGTTGCCACTTGCTACTTTGCGCTAAGTGTTCTACTTTCGCCAGTTGTTTTTCTATATCTCCTCGCGCCATACCTCGTATTTTGTGCGCAAGTTACAGCAATTCTACTTATGCCGACTGATCGCTACTACATTCGCCGTTTACAATTAGGATTAGGTATTTTCCTAGTAGCTGCGTTTACTTACTTTGGTAGGGTAGATGTGAACATAGTGTATGGAGGGGATACTTGGGGCTACTATGGGTATTTGCCTAGTTTGTTCATTTATGGTGACTTGAAGAACCCGGAGACGACCTATTTGGCTCGTTTTGCCTATACGAATCAGGCGCCGTATCTTCCAGAGAAGCAAGGAGAGTTTACGCCAGCGGCTAATGGCCATCAGGCAATAAAATATACAAGTGGTGTAGCCATTTTGCAGCTGCCCTTCTTTCTGCTGGCGCATGCTTTGGCCGCTATCATGCCGGCTGTGCCGGCAGACGGTTATAGTTGGCCGTATCGGTGGCTAGTGAATTTATCGGTGGTGGTCTATTTCCTGCTGGTGATTCCTGCTTTATTTTCGCTGTTACGTTTGTATGTTCGGCCACAGCTAGCTGCCGGGGTGATTATAGTGCTTGCTTTGGGAAGTAATTTGTTTAATTTTTTGATTTTCCGTGGCGTAATGGCACATGCTTACTTGTTTAGCCTCTATGCCTTACTACTTTGGCATACCTACTGTTTTTACCGATCGATGGAGACGGAAGCAGCCAGCAGCAACAAAAAGATGAAGTGGGCTGCGGTTTGGATAGGCCTCACGGCGGGGATGATTACGCTCATTCGCCCGGTAGAGATTATTTGTCTAGCGATTCCATTCTTCTATGGGTTGAGTAGTTGGACCGCTTGGAAAGCGCGGCCACAGCTATTGCTACGTAATTATCGTCCTTTATTATTGGCCGTTTTTTGCTTTATACTACTTGGCAGTGTGCAGTTGATCTATTGGAAGTATGTAACGGATCAATGGTTATTTTTTAGTTATGGCGAGGAGCGTTTTTTCTGGGATAAATCAAAGATTCATGCGGGTTTATTTGATTATCGGAACGGTTGGTTACGCTATTCGCCGCTTTTATGGCTAGCGATTCTAGGCTGGCCACTGCTGCTGCGAAAGAGGGCTTGGTGGTGGCCACTGACTATCTTTTTGCCGCTACATATTTACATTACCTACGCTTGGTGGAACTGGTATTACATCAATGGGTTTGGCTCGCGGCCAATGGTGGAAACCTATGCCCTTTTAGCTATACCTATGGCTATTTTGTTGCAGGCAGTGGGCAAGAAAGCATGGTTAAAATGGCCCGTTTACGCTTTTGTGCTAGCTTGTGTCTTGCTCAATCTGTTTCAGCATGAACAGCATGTACGTGGCGTGTTATGGCCCGAATCGGGTAGTAAGGCCCATTATTGGTCGGTTTTCGGGAAGCTGAAGACCGACTATGAGGCGCAAATAGCTTTCGTGAGTGAAACGCTGCAGCCAGACACCAATTCAATACGTCCCAGTAGGCAATTGTATGCTAATCCGTTTGAAGACAGCGACCGAGATTCCCTACTACAAACCGACGTGGTAGCTAGCGGAGCGCGCGCTATTGCTGTGCCACCAACAGTGAAGTATTACACCTTTTTTAAGGGGCAGTTGCGAAATTTTCTTGACTTTCACACCTGCGATGTGCATCCGCGTAATTCGGATGGGAGCAGTATCGGGCAATGGTTAGAAATTCGATTTAAAGCCAGAAAAGAAGCGATTGACGCACCTTACTATCGCGCTTCCGGCATCGTGGTGGAAGGCAAGTGGCGAAATGGTTGGAAAGTGATTCGGATTGATCCTATGCTAGGAAACACTTCGCACAATATATTCTTTTCTGGCTTACCAGGCGTTTGGGAAGAAATTCGCTATTTCTACCCCTTGCCTGGATGCCTAGAGCGGAATAGCGAGCTACATGTTTTCCTGGATAACGGTTCGTTCACCACCTATTTAGATGATATCAGCATCACGCTTTGGGCTGCCAAATAGGGGAGGAGGGACTTAGTGAACAATTGCGTTAATTAGCAAGCCTTGCCCCTGCACTTTGTGCCAAACTTATTGGTTAAATCTTATTCTGGTCGATGCGTTCTTGTAGTGCCTCGCGATAGCTTTTTCCAATAGGGAGATTTTGGATTTTACCTTTTTCCATTACTTCTACGGAGTTTCCGTCAAGTGCTTCGATACGGTTGAAATTGACGATGTAGGAGCGGTGGATGCGAATGAAAGTTTGGTTGGGTAGTTTATCCTCTAGGCTTTTCATTGTTTGGAGGGTAATAACGCGGTCGTTAGGTAGGCGAATGATCACATAGTCTTTGAGGCCCTCAATATAAACGATATCGTCGAAATTGACACGCACTAGTTTTTTATCCGCTTTGACATAAAAGAAGTTGGGACCTTCCTCTGTTACGGTGCCGGCTTGGGTTCGGTTTTGTAGTTCTATGAGTTCGATTGCACGGTTGGCGGCTTGTAAGAAACGCTCGCTACTAATTGGCTTAACGAGATAATCAAGTGCGTTGAGTTCAAAGCCATCTAGTGCATAGTTGGGGAATGCCGTTGTGAAGATGGTGATAGGCGGATTTTTCAGACCGCGCAAAAACTCGGTACCAGTGAGCTGAGGCATTTGAATATCGAGGAACATCAGATCAATGTGGTAGGTATTCAGTGTCTCATTGGCTTCAAAGGCATTATTACACTTTTTGACAAGCTGAATTTGGGGAAACTTATCGAGGTAAGTTTCTAAAATATCTTGCGCCAAAGGCTCATCGTCAACAATAATAGCTTTGATCATAATAGAATAGTTTTCGCAGGGGGGGGTGAAGAATACAACGGTTGTTGTCTGTAAAGATACGTTTAATTTAGTCAAATGATGTGAGCGTAATCTTTAGTTCTACGCTGTAAGCATTCGGTGACTCGGTTATGCGCAACTGATGCTGAGCGGGATAGATAAGTTCCAAGCGTCTTTTGGCGTTTACAAGACCGATCCCGCCGCTAGGGCGAGCGTGATCGGGTGCTCGTAAAATACCGGAGGCTTTGGAGTTCTGGATATGAAAGTGAACACTTTGATCGGCTACTGTCATGTGAATGCGCACGAAACCTTTCGCTATATTGCCACCGAGGCCGTGCTTAAAACTATTTTCGAGGAAGTTCATGAACATGAGTGGAGCCACTTGTTGATGTTGTACATTTCCGCTCACTTCAAAACTGATTTCCACATCTTTTTGCTGTCGTAGTTTTTCCAGATCTAGGTAGTTACGGATATAGGCAATTTCTTTGCTTAGTGGCACCCATTTTTCATTGCATTCATAAAGCATATAGCGCATCATCTCGGAGAGCTTGATAACAATATCGGGGGCTGCATCTGCTTTTTTCAGTGTCAAGGCATACAAGCTGTTGAGGGTGTTGAAAAGGAAATGCGGGTTGATCTGGCTTTTCAGAAAACGCAGTTCCGACTGCATCGTTTGGTTAGCGAGTTCTTGACTTTCGCGGTTTTGCCGAAACCAATCGGTCATCATTTTTCCTACGGTAGAAAGACCTGCGACCAGGAAGGTACTAAAGAAGTAGGTTAGCAGGTTATCCACTACGGTTTCGGAGGGTAAGGATAGGGCGAGGTACTTAGCGAGTAGTTTAATAGGTGTCAAAACGGCTGTAGCGAGGAGTAGCAAACCGAGATAAAGCAGATAGTTTCCCTGCCGCAAATAAGTAGGAAAGAGATAGCGTAGATTGAAATAAACCAAGGCGATATAGAAAGAAATATTGATTAGCTCATTTAGGAGTGCTACAGGAAGGCTAACTTCTGTGCTTCTCAATTGAGCGGCCACGAGTAAAGCGTAAAAAGCTATCCATCCCATCGCATGATAGATAGGTCGCTGGGAGAGGAAGCGGGCTATTTTTTCTAGGCTTCGCTCACTGTGATCGGCTTTTTGAACGGCATTCACTGGCATAGCAGCCAAGATAGTCAGAAGGTGAAAAGTGGAGATAAAAAATCGATAAAAATAGGAAATAATTCGATTAAAACAAAAGGGAGTACTAGGATTCCGCTGGCGGTAGGTGCAAGAAGCGCTGGCCATGCACGCTGGGGTTGCCATTAAGGAAACTAAGGGTATCCATTACTTTCTTACCAGCGGGCTTAAGAGATAGTATCTCAATGAAGCCGCTCTGACAGGCTACGAATAGCCGCTTTTTACCTACCACCTGAAGGGTGCCGGGTGGGAATGGTTCTTCCATTAGCCCTTCGCTGGCTTGTACTCGGGCGCTGCGAATAATTTTCACTTCCTGCTCGTGTAGGCTCGTCCAAGCACTAGGGGAGGGGCTAAGGCCACGGATGAAATTATGCACTTGTACGGCAGCTTGGTTAAAATCGATTTGACAATTTCCCCTAAACAACTTTGGGGCAGCACAAGCTAGTTGATGATTCTGTTTTTGGGTGCGAAAATCACCTTCTTCTATAAGTTGCAGAGTAGCTAATACTAGTTCTGCACCACTTAGCATAAGTTGGTCGTGAATGTCGGCTGCCGTATCATCCGGCCCGATAGGAATACTACTTTGCAGGAGCATATCACCTGTATCAATTTCGTGTTGCAGAAAGAAAGTGGTGACACCTGTTCTTTCTTCGCCCTGGATAATGGCCCAATTGATAGGAGCCGCCCCTCGGTATTTAGGTAGTAAAGATCCGTGCAAATTGAAGGTGCCGAGTGGCGGCATATTCCAAACTACTTCTGGCAACATCCTGAAGGCCACCACGACTTGTAGGTCGGCTTGTAACTGTTCTAGCGCAGCTAGGAAGGCTGGGGCCTTTAGCTTAGTGGGTTGCAGGATAGGGATGTTGTGAGCAAGAGCTGCTTTCTTTATAGCCGATTCGATAAGCGTTTTACCACCTCTTCCGCCATATTTGTCACTTGCCGTTACCACGCCCACCACCTCATACCCGTTTGCAAGGAGGATGTTCAGGGAGGGCACCGCAAAGTCGGGCGTTCCCATAAACACTATTCTGGGTTTGTTCATAGGGTGAAAGTCTTGCTTTTTTTTCTTTTATGCAAGCTTTTCAAAAAAAAACAGCCACCTCGATCTAAAATTGAGGTGGCTGTAAGGTTGAATCCTACTAAGAAGGACTACATATTTTTGATGATTTCATCGCCGAACTCACTACATTTAAGTAGCGTTGCACCTTCCATTAGGCGCTCGAAGTCATACGTAACCCGCTTCGAGCCAATAGCACCATTAATGCCTTTAAGGATCAAATCGGCTGCTTCGTTCCAGCCTAGGTAGCGGAACATCATTTCACCAGAAAGGATGACGGAACTAGGATTTACTTTATCTAAACCAGCATACTTCGGAGCTGTGCCGTGTGTGGCTTCAAAGATAGCAATGCCGGTAGTGTAGTTGATATTGGCACCTGGTGCAATACCGATGCCGCCTACCTGAGCAGCTAGTGCATCGGAGATATAGTCTCCATTGAGGTTCAGGGTAGCAATTACGCTATATTCGCTAGGGCGAAGAATGATCTGTTGTAGCATAGCATCGGCGATCACATCTTTGATCGTGATTTTGCGGCCATCGGCGGTTGTTACCACGTGCCAAGGGCCACCGTCGAGGGGTTCGCCACCAAATTCCTGTGCGGCAGTTTCATAACCCCAGTCGAGGAAAGCACCTTCGGTGAACTTCATGATATTGCCCTTATGAACAATCGTAACACTGTCTTTGCCATTGTCGATAGCGTATTGTATAGCTGCTTTCACCAAGCGGTGTGTACCTTCTTGGCTCACGGGTTTTATGCCGATGCCTGTTGTTTCAGGGAAACGAATTTTAGCAAAACGCTCAGGAAAGTGCTCTTTCAATAGTTGCATAAACTGCGCATTCTCATTGGTGCCTTCTGCGAACTCAATGCCTGCGTAGATATCTTCTGTATTTTCTCGGAAGATAATCATATCCACCTGCTCCGGGTTTTTCACAGGGCTAGGAACGCCTTGAAAGTATTGTACCGGACGTACGCAAGCATAGAGGTCTAGCTTCTGCCGAAGTGCTACGTTGAGAGAGCGAATACCGCCGCCAATAGGTGTAGTGAGCGGTCCTTTGATAGCTACTAAATACTCCTCAATAGTATCGAGAGTAGCTTGCGGAAGCCACTCTCCGGTGTTATCCATAGCTTTTTGGCCGGCTAATACTTCTTCCCAGACGATCTGTTTACTACCGCCATAGGCCTTTTCCACGGCCGCATCTAGCACACGACGAGAGGCCGCCCAAATGTCGGGGCCGATGCCATCCCCTTCGATGAAAGGAATGATGGGATCATTAGGGACGGTCAGCTTACCGTTGCTGATTGAGATTTTACTTCCGCTCATATTGTATTGCGTTATGATATTTAAATAGGTTATGGCGGCTCGGCGATGTGCTAGAGAACTTGCTTTTGCTACGCCTTACTGCCGGAGGGCAAAAGTAAGAAATATTTTTCAGCCCACTATACTTTAGTATGTCTGTTTTAGGTAGTAGCTTGCGCCATAATTCCCCTGATCAGGGGAAAGGGCTATAATTATGCGATTAGTACTTCTTCTTTTGACCTTTTTTTTACTATCGGCTGCGGCTTGTCAGCGCCGGCCTGCAAAGCTTCCTGCTGAAATGGAGACGCTACCCACAGTTCAAAATACAGCAGTAACGCAAGCTTCCGACTCTGTGTTATCTCCCCTTCCTACCGTGCAGCCGGCCTTTCAGCCTTTTCCGCGGGCGGCTAAGGAAAACGGGCTAGCCCTGCCATCCGCCCTTAATAGCTGCGAGACAGTCGGGGAGGTATGGAATTTTGATGGACTAGATGGCTGTGGCCTCTTAGTGCAAACCACAACGGGTTATTTGTTTGCCGTCGATGGCTTACCCCAGGGTTATAGCCTTGAAGCTGGCACTCGTATTCGCTTTGGCTTTCGTTATGCAGAGGCGGCTGCGGCTGCTTGCCAACGACAGGATGCTCTAATTCGTATAACTTGTATGCAGTTGCTACGGCAAAGCAGCGGTTTTGCTAGGCCCTTTGTTTGCCAAGCTTTCGATGTGCCTACGGCTTGGGTGAGCGAACTAGTGGAGGATTTGAGTGCTAACTACGTCACTCGCTTCCCTTGGACGGATAACCGCTACGTGTATTTGTTTGAAACTTCCGACGGGCAGTATTTATACGACTGCCAAGGCCTACTGCTGTGCCAGCCCAAGTCGAACTGCCTGAAATTTATAGAGGATTTTAGCCAAGGTAAACTTATTTACGAAGGATAAACGTTCAATAAGTAGAGACTCCTTCCTATCGCTTGTTTGTAGCACTTAGTCGTTTCAAAAGTTGGCTAAAGCAGGGGCAAGGGTTGCATTTTAGCGCAAGACTTTAGGGGAATTGCTTACTACTTAACCAATAAACTTGTTCGGAAGGTCGTCAAACGGCTACAAACGGCGAGTTTTGTACTACGCTTTGGCTTCGCCGCTACTGCCTGGTCGCTCGTTCATGGCCAACGAAACAAATCAAATAGTTTTCTCTTTTTCTGTATGGGAATAATTCGTGTTGCTGCTTGGCTAGTTTCTATTGCCTTAATCATTGTGCTGATTGTGGTAGGGAAGTCGTTCCTTATCCCAATCTTTCTAGCACTTTTTATTTGGTACTTGGTGAATGCCATCGACTCTTTGCTACGTCGTATGCCCTTTCTCGATCGCGTGCCTAGCTTCTTGACCTTGAGCTTTAGTTTGGCGGCTATTGGCTACGGCTTGTATAATGTGGGTGATTTAATTGTTGATACAGTAAACGATTTCATTCTTACAGCCGGTAATTACACCGATCGGATCAATGCGCAAATTAAGACCTTCTACCAACTACTCCGATTAACAGATCCACCTACATTGGAAGAAATCGATGTCTTGCAACGACTCAGCGACAATGCCCTTTTTTTGCTCAATAGTTTAACGGCCACGGCTAAAAACTTCTTTCTAGTACTCATCTATGTAATTTTCATGCTCTTAGAACAAGGGGCTTTTAAGAAAAAGATGTCGGCTCTAGGCTTAAGCCAACTACAGGCCGAGCGGCTCACTTCCGTGTTGAACCAAATTAACTGGGCGATGCGCACTTATCTAGGGGTTAAGACTTTCACGAGCTTACTTACGGCTTTCCTCAGCTATTTTGTATTATTTGCGCTAGGCTTAGATTACGCCTTGTTCTGGGCTTTTCTGATTTTTCTCTTCAATTACATTCCCTCTATTGGTTCCATTGTGGCTACTTTTTTACCCGCTCTTTTGGCACTGCTACAGTTTGATGGCATCAGTGCCTTTCTGATTATCGCTCTAGGTGTTTCTGCCATTCAGGTGGCTGTGGGGAACATTCTGGAGCCGCGACTAATGGGCAGCAACTTGAATATTTCCCCGCTAGTAGTGATTCTATCGCTCTTTTTGTGGGCCATGTTATGGGGGGTGGTAGGGATGCTACTTTGCGTACCTATTACCGTGGCTATCGTAATTATCTGCGCGCAGTTTCCGAGCACGCGCTACGTTGCTATTCTATTGAGCGGCAATGGTGAGCTAGTAGAATTGGCACAACAACATAAAGGAGCGGATTAAGGTTGCCATTTTTGCTCCTCTACTTGGTTTTCTTGACTCAAGAAGCGGCCTAATACGAAGAAATAGTCGGACAGGCGATTCAGGTACACCATACCTTCCTTATCGATATTGGTGTAGGTGGCCTGCAAGTCCACCACTCTTCTTTCGGCTCGGCGGCAAACAGTACGTGCCAAATGAGCATAGCTAACCAGCGGATGCCCTCCCGGTAGGATGAAGTGCCGTAACGGAGGCAGTTGGGCTTGTAAAGCATCAATAGCCGCTTCTACTTTTTCAGTGGCTAGGGGAGAGAAAGTTAACGGGCTTTCCAAACGATCATCCGCTAACACAGCACCCAAATCAAAGAGATGGTGCTGTTGTTGCAGCAAAAAGGAACGCTGCGTATGGGATTCGGGCAGATGATCCCTGAGCAGACCGATGACTGCATTTAATTCATCTACGCTTCCATAGGAATCTACGCGCAAGTCGGCTTTGCTTACGCGACGGCCGCTGAATAGACCCGTTTGGCCCTCATCTCCTGTCTTGGTATATATCTTCATGCTTGACGGTAGCGGTGATCACTACTATCGGAACGTATGATATGGGCATTTCGTTCATCGCTTTCAATCAAGCCATCGCGAAGCCGAACGATCCGATGCGCGTGCTCGGAGATGTCGGGCTCATGTGTTACTAAGATGACGGTGTTGCCTGCGTCGTGGATTTTTTCAAAAATTCCCATGATTTCGATACTAGTTTTAGTATCGAGGTTGCCAGTAGGCTCATCGGCTAAAATGATAGCAGGGTTGTTGACCAGTGCTCTAGCAATGGCTACTCGTTGCCGCTGACCGCCCGATAGTTCATTGGGGCGGTGATCGGTTCGGTCGCCTAAGCCCACGGCGTCTAGCACTTCGCGGGCACGTGTCTCCCGTTGTTTGCGGCTGATACCTGAATAGACTAGGGGCAGTGCTACGTTCTCTAGTGCAGAGAGGCGGGGTAGGAGATTGAAAGTTTGGAAGACAAAGCCAATTTTTCGGTTCCTCACTTCTGCGAGCTCCCCGTCGGTCATTTTACTTACATCCCCGCCATCTAAACGATAGTGGCCTGCGGTGGGGCTATCCAAACAGCCTAGCAAATTCATAAGCGTAGATTTGCCTGAACCGGAAGGCCCCATCAAGGCCACGTATTCGTTTTTGCGGATTTGCAAATCGATGCTACGCAGTGCTCGTACTTCCGTACTACCCATTACATAGATCTTACTCAATTGCTCAATATCAATTACAACAGATGACATATTGACTGTTTGTGGTTAGAAGATTTATACGGCCTCTTAGGGCACTATACGGTGGTTTCTTAGCAAGTTTACGGACAGCGTGTGCGAGCCTTAGCTTACCGAAACTCGTTTACAACACTGGCGCTTACAGCACTGGCGCTACAAGGCTTCCCTTGCCCCTGCGTTAGCCAGCATATTGCTAATGAAAGCGATGGCTATATGATAAAGGCTACGCATTTTCGCCTTTCTCGATTACTTTCGGTACGCGAAAATACCTATCTTGCGCATCCGTATCGGGCGCGTTTTGAAGAGCTATACTGCGAGCTAATTCGTCCTGAATTTGATCGGGCCGTAGATCATTTTCCACAGCGGATAGGTAGCGAAGCGGTTCCACACCACTTACATCTAACTGTTGTAATTTGGCTACCATGGCCAAAATTTTATCCAGGTCTTTAGCTAGCGTTAGCCGCTCGGCAGCCGAGGGATCGAGCTTAGCCAATTTTGCTAGGTGTGAAATTAGTTCGTTGTTGACGGTCATGTCGTATATTTTCGATGAAGATACCTTTTTGATGGATTAATGGTGGGTCGGACTGTTTTTTTACCATTTTTTGCTGGCCGCCAAACTTACTAAGCGAATAATGACCGCTGCGGATTTTTCCATATCCTGCACGCTTACCCATTCATACTTGCTATGGAAGGCGTGTTCGCCGGTGAAGATATTGGGGCAGGGAAGTCCCATAAAGCTCAGGCGCGAGCCGTCGGTTCCTCCACGGATACTCGACTTGCGCAGTGGTAGGCCAGTTGCCAAGATAGCTTCTTCAGCAAGTGCCACCACATGGGGATGCTGATCGAGTATCTCTTTCATATTGCGATATTGTTCTTTTATCTCCAGTTCAATTTTGCTATGCGGGTAGAGTGGAGCTATTTTTTTGATAATGTTTTGCAAGGCTGTAACATAATCTGTTAGCCG
>DAINNZ010000056.1:0-21401 GCA_036735605.1 Lewinella sp.
AACTTATTATTTTACCTTTGCGCGTACTTAATTTTCAACCTTATCAATTTACCAATTACTTTATGAGACAGACCCTTTTATTGGCCTTTCTAACGCTCAACGCCCTTTTCGGCTTACAAGCACAAACAGTGGCTCCCATCGCCCAATTAACGCTAGAAGCCGACGGCAAAGCCATTTACTTACACGGAAACACCGGTATTCCGATTATACAAACGAATATAAACTACACAGCTGTCAACCCAGTCACACACCAAGTGATGTGGTCACGAGCGCGCACGGAAGGTGCTGCACTGATGAGCAAACTCAACGACAACCAAGTGGCAGACTATATTGAGCTATCTGGCACGCCCTATATCTTCCTCGCTGGTTCGGTATTGAATGCAGCAACAGGAGAAGTGATCGTGGACGGTGAAGCCGATAGTCTTAAGAATTTTGCCAATTATTACATCATTCCTGAAGCGGAACTAGTTCTGGTGGAGATTGTTGGGAAGAAGAAGATACGTCTTTACGGCATTGATCCTTTCGCAGGCAAACAAAAATGGGCAATTAACCTGCGCGAAATCGGTGGTTTAGCACAGCTAGCAGCTATGGATGAGCCCGTTGCCCCTTCGCTCGACCCACTACTCACCGCCACGGGTGATCTGTTGTATCACAACGATAAATATCTTGCTTCCATCGACCTCCAAAGCGGTTCACTCCGTTGGAATGAAAAGTTGAATCCAGGCTATATTTACCTCAACGACGACGCCACTAAACTCTTGGTAGCTGAAAAACGAGGAGGACTTGGCGGCTTAATGGAAGCATCTAGCGGCGGCTCTAGCAATACCTTTAGTAAAAAACTGCATCTTTTAGATGCTGCAACCGGCACTAGCCTTTGGAGCAAAGGCGAGTCTAAAATGGAAGGCAACATTCAATTTATCATGCCATACGAGGATGGCTTTGCCGTAGTACATGATGAGGGTTTCAATATATACGACTATAGCCCAGGAAAAGAAGCTACCGGTCGTTGGAAAAAAGATTACGAAGAAAAAGGCATCAATAATATTAGCGTAGAAGAAGAAGGCTTACTGCTCTACTTCAAAAACAAGCGGATGCTAATTGATCCTAGCACAGGTGATGAGCTTTGGAAAAAAGCTGAAAAATTAGAACGCGACGCACCCTCTTATTCCATGGGTAGTAGAAGTCGTGCAGCCACCGTTGCAAAATCTAGCTTCTATTCCATCGGTAGCAGTATGTATGTTGAAGTGAATGGGATAACGAGAACCTACCCCTTCCAAATTTTCAGTATCGACAAAAGCAACAATCGGCTTATTCTAGCTTACCAAGTTCCGGCGGTTGGTTCAAGCTACAATTATTCCATCAATGCAATCGACTTAAACACTGGTCAATCAAAACGAGGAAGTGTTGATCTTCGCAAATCATTAGATGGTATTGATCCAGTGAGTAATAATGGCTACTTTTTCTATAACGACCGAGGTTTCACCTTAATGCGTTTCGAGGATAAGCAGTGGAGCGAAGTAAAATCTGCTTATTATCCAGATCCTACACGTGGGGAACGCTTCCTCACCGATGCTGTTGTTGGCACAGCGCTTGGCACAGCCGCCGCACGTAGTTCCGTGGGTGGTACAAAAGCGGTATTGACGAATGACCAAGCCGCCTATGAAGCCTACGAGCGCAAAATGAATACCGTTAACGAAGCGCAAAATGCAGCCAATGCTATGAATAGCCGCCGAATCGTAGGGCGAGTAGATCAAACTTTCGCCTTTTTCTTCGCGCGTAATGATGCGGGAAATCTTGTCCTCTTTAAAGTAGATAAGAAAAGCGGAGAGGAGGTCAAACAATACCCCTTCGAAGATAAAACGCCTGTCTATGAAGTAGATAATGCTAACCAGCAATTATATTACTTGGTAGAAAAAGAATTGAAAATCTTCGGCCTTTAAACACGGCTTCCTTTACCTTTTGCTATAAGCGCCCCCAACTTGTTACAAGGCAAGATTGGGGGCGTTTGTAATTAAGTCACCAACGTCTGCTACCATAACGCTATGCTCCATTAAGCTATTTGGCTTATTCTTCACCGATGGAAAACAGCAAAACAAAATAGCCTTACCTTTACGCTATCTAACGAAAGGAAATGCTATGATGCGATGCCTACTCACAGGCTTTTGGGTCTGTTTCATGACCACTTTATTGCAAGCGCAACTAGTCCTCAATGGCCGCGTAACGGATGAATCGGGCGAGCCCCTCATCGGTGTGGCGATTCGAATAGGCAATAGTGGTAGCGGTACTTTAACCGATCTGGAGGGTAATTTCAGTCTCAGCGTGGCCGATGAACGAAGTAGTCTGTTGCTCACCTATACGGGTATGCAGTCGCTTACCTATCCGCTAGCGCAGGCTAAGATCATCACAGCCGCGGATGGCCAACGCCAAGCCACGCTAGCTTTGGTGATGCAAACCGCTTCAACCCAAATCAAGCAAGTGGTCGTAACGGCCTATCGAGGTGTTCAGGAACGAAAAGACCTAGTGGGCAGCTATGCGTCCGTTAAGCTAGAAGAACTAGCCCCTGATCGGCCAGAAGAGAGTATCGACAAACTACTAGAAGGCCGCATCGCTGGTGTGCAAGTGAATATCACCACAGGGGAACCTGGTTTGCCCGTAGAGATTAAAATACGCGGACAAAGTTCCTTGCCTAAAATAGGTTCAGCTATTGCTGCCTCTAGTCAGCCGCTGTTTGTATTAGACGGAGTTCCGCTGTTTGATGTAACGGAAACTAACACCAACCAAAGTGTTTTCTCCGATATTAATAGCCAACGTATCAACCCGCTATCTTTTATCAATCCAGAAGATATAGCAAGCATCACCGTTTTAAAGGATGCTTCCGCCACCGCGCTCTACGGAGCCGATGCAGCCAATGGCGTCATTCTAATCACGACCAAATCAGCAAAAAATATAGAGAAACAGACTTTCCAGCTTAGTTTTAGCCAAGGTCTCGCCAAGCCTATTAATGAGATCATCTTTCTCAACACAGCAGAATATATAGAACTAGCCAGGGAAACGCTCTTCAACAGTGGGCTAAATCCTGCCGACGCTGGCGCTAGCGATGTTTTTACCGATTGGCGCGCCTTGGTACAACAAACTTCCGTCAATCGCGATTTAGACGCAGTGTTGTCTGGCGGCACAGCTAAAGGAGCTAGCTACCGCATCTCGGCTGGTTATAATAAGCTAGAAGGTGCTCACCTAAGGAATGGTCTTGAACAGCTCAATCTGAATGTAAAACTAGACGTACCCATCCACGAAAAGCTCGATTTAGGCCTGCGCGTCACCGGTAGTACACAAAAAAGAGAGGGCATCTCTACCTACAATGCCTTCTCTTATCCACCCAATTTACCCGTCAGATTGGCCGACGGTAGTTTCAATAACGATGCCTTCTTTACTCGCCGCCCCAACCCGCTCGCCGCCCTTGCGCAAAATGAAAACGAAACCAACAGCCAAAACATCAATAGCCAAATCAATCTCTCTTATGTACCCAATGCCCATTTAAGCTTTCGCTGGCTAGCAGGTATCGATTATATAGACACGGAACAATTTCAGTTCTTATCGGCACTAAACGGATCAGGAGCGGCTCAAGGAGGCTTGCTTCGGTTGGCACAAAACGAGAACGGCCAATGGGTCACTAATCTACAAGGCAGTTGGTCGCCTCAGTTGGGGAATGCACACCAGCTTTCCCTACTCGGTGGTGGTGAGCTCAATAGCCAAACGGAAAAACGACTAGTGGCCATTGGCTCTAATTTTCCTTTTGATGATTTACGACAACTTCGTTTTTTACCCCGCGAAAGGACGAATATTTCCGAATCCCTCTTTGAGCGCCGAAAAGCCTCCGCCTACGGAGAATTGGCTTATAATTACCAGTATCGCTACTACCTGAAAATCAATGGCCGCCGAGATGCTAGCTCGCTGTTTGGAGGCGACCAACAAGCGAAACTCCTTTGGGCCTTGGGCAGTAGTTGGAATATCAGCGAAGAAAGCTGGTGGGCTAGTAAGCCACTCGGCATTAGCTATGCTAAACTGCGGCTTTCCTACGGCATCACAGGCAATAGCCGGATCGGGGTATATACAGCCAGAGGCTTGTACCGCTTCACAGATGTAACCTATACCAACCAAGTGCCTCTGCTTGCCTCCTCCCCCATCAATGACTTTTTGGGTTGGGAACGCAAAAAACAAGCTAATCTAGCACTAGACCTAGGGTTTGGAGCTCATCAGGCCTTTAGCTTAAGCTTAGAATTGTACAATAATACCACCATTGATGCCATTACCACCGCCAGCGTCCCTCTCGAAAGTGGCTTCGCCGCTGTGATCGCCAACGCCGCTAGCCTACGCAATAAAGGAGTGGAACTGAGCTTCCACTACGATATGCCTAGCCACAGTAAATGGGAATATAGCAGCAGTTTCAATATCGCCAGAAACAGAAATATATTATTAAGCATCAATACAGAAGACCTACCCAGCACCCAGGGCGACCCAAGAGCTTTTCGGATCGGCGAAGACGTCAATACCTTATACGGAATTCGTTTCGCTGGGGTGGATCCCGCCACAGGAAACGAGCTTTTTCAACTAGCCGATGGTAGTATCACCGATGAAATAGCGCCTACCCGACAGCTTTCCAATCTTGTTAAATTAGGTAATGGCTCAGCCGATTTCTTTGGCGGCTGGTCGCATAGTATAGGGTATGGCCGCCTAAAGGCCATAGCACAGCTCAATTTTAGCTACGGGGGGGCTACTTTCGTAGATGCGCTGACCTTTCAAGATGGGCGGCAAATTTTGTTTAACAACCAAAGTGTCAATCAGCTCGATCGTTGGCAGCAGCCGGGCGATATTACCGATACCCCTCGCCCTAGTATCGAAAAACCACTCGTGGGCCGAAGTAGCCGCTATCTCCACGAACTTAATTATATCCAACTAGCTAGTATCAGCCTCAACTACCGCTTTAAGATGAGCGAGGCCAGCCCCCTAAAAATCAAACAGTTCAGCCTTTTTGCCTTGGTTAACAATGTAGCTTATTGGTATGATGAACCGAGGCAAGCTAACCGCAATGGCATTGCTGAATATCGCTTCAATTTCCCACAGCAGCGAGCATTCGTGTTTGGCGTGAAGGCAGGCTGGTAAAATATTTCATTCATGAACAAAACAAAAAATCGGTTACACGGGATTTTCGCGAGCCTAGCCTTACTAGCCCTCCTTAGTAGCGGCTGTAAGGATTTCCTAACGGTAGCACCAGCAGACGAGCTCTCGCGGGAAGAAACCTTCTCGACCATTCGGGGCGCAAGAGCCGCCGTGGTGGGCATCTACCTCCTATTGGGGGAGGGCAGTTACTACAGGGATCTCATGCTGCTCTACCCTGAAATGGCAGGCAACTTACGGCCGGCACTCAGGCCTGGCGATGATCTGCCTGGCATAGCTCCCAAAGTAAATACTTATACGGAAGCTTACTTATTCAGCACACAGCCAGAGTATTTGAATAACAACCTCCGTGAACTTTATAGCCATCTATATAGCTGCCTTTATCAGATCAATGACCTACTGGCTAATATCGATCAACTGACGGAAGGCAGTGAGACCGAGCGAAACAGTTTAAAAGGAGAAGCCTTGGCCTTTCGCGCCATCGTTCATTTTGATTTAGTCCGACTCTTTGCGCAAGCCCCTAATTTTTCCACAACGGCTAATCACCCGGGTGTAGTGATCGTTGATCGTTTATTGGCATTCACCGAACAGCTACCACGAGCAAGCGTGGGGGAAGTATATGCCTTTATACAACAAGATCTAGCCGCAGCCGCAACTATGATTCAAGCAACATATAGCCAACGCTCCGAAGGGCCTTTTTGGCTCACCCCTACGGTAGTGGCAGCCTACCAAGCTCGGGTGGCAGCTTACCTCGAAGACTGGCCTTCCGTGGTGGCCTTTGCGCAATCCGTTTTGTCTTGCCCCTGCGTTAGCCAACCCGCTGCAGCTCTCACAACAGCAAATAATTATCTGGCGGAATGGCATAATAATCAACTGAGTGAGCGTATTTTTGCTATTGATCTTAGCCGAATCATAACACCCGCCTCCCTAGGACTGAGCAGTTTGGTGGGTAATGGCATATTGAATCCCGTTTTAGATATTAGCCCTGATTTGCTAGCAATCTACCCCCCTACTGACCTAAGACGACAGCTGATTGTGGCTCATCCACAGGGCATCCTAGTGAGCGACAAATACCGCCTCGATCCGAATAATAGAAAGCTCCCCGACCCGATCTTATTCCGCAGTAGCGAATTATATCTACTAAGAGCAGAAGCCTATGCCGCCCTCGGACGGGAGGAGGAAGCCCAAGCCGACTACGACCTCATTCATCAACGAGCCAACCCGGCAGCCGAAGCTATTACTTTAAGGGGAGAAGTACTAATGGAAGCCATCCGCTTAGAAAGAAGACGAGAACTAGCCTTAGAAGGACACCTTTTATTTGATCTTAGCCGCTGGGGTCAACCAATTGACAGAACCGCTTGTTTAGAATTTGTCTCAATATGCGACTTGCCTTATCCAGATTATCGCTATGTGCTGCCGATTCCCCTATCTGCACTTTTCACCAACCCCAATCTGCAACAAAATGAAGGCTACTAAGACCAACCTCATCCTACTATTAAGCTGCCTACTGCTGGCTAATGCCTGCCAGCGGCTAGACGATTATACTCCACAGCTACCGCTATTTGGTTTCGGCGATTTGACCGCCAGTCTTAGTCTTACTGGCGATACCCTCCTAGTGCCTGTTTATTTTACGCGAGCCTTAACGGAAGATGTAACGCTAGAGTTTAACTGGGAAGGCAGTGCCCAACTAGGACGAGATTTTTTATTGCCCGACGGGCCTACCCTTTTTGTAGCAGCGGGTACCGATTTACCAATGCTGCGGATAGTGGCTAATACCAATCCCGATCCAGCACGTTTAGATCGCTTTTTGGATTTGAAGCTAGCCCCCCACCCTGCCTTACGTTTGAGCGATCGGGATAGTATGCGGCTCACTTTTTCGCTACCGCATACCGCTAATTTAAGTATTTTTGCTCCTGCCGAGCCTTTTCCACAGTTATGGGGCTACACTTCCTTCGGGGAAGAACCAGTACCACCAGGCAGAGGCTTACAGGCGGGTGCCCACTTTTGCTTTGCCCACAAAAGCCGGACACAAACCAACGTCATAGGCTTGTACAATACGCAAGAAGGAAACAGCACCAATGCCTTGAATATGCACCGGCTGTATGCCGATTATGATGTTGGAACAGGCTCGGCTAATATTCGTATCCTTGAGTTTGTTCGACTAAGCCCCAGCGAACCAGGCAGTACAAGCGGCACAGCAGAAATCATCCCCCAACGCGTCACCATCACTCGCATAGCCTCCTCCGGCCTGCCACCTTTCACCGTAGGCATATCGGGCTCAGGTACTTACAATGAAACAACCGGCGTTATTAACCTAGCTATCTACTTCGATGAAACAGAAATCGGTGGAGAACCCAACAAGCTCCGCCGTTATTCGCTCGAAGCCAACGAACGCAACTAAAAACTAGCTGGTAGCCTTTTACCAGCCATTTCATCATTAAATATTTCGCATAATATGAAACAAGTCTTTACACTTTTGCTGCTTTTACTAGCAGCTTCTAGTCTTTGGGCACAGCCCGTGCTGGTAAAAGATATCAACCCCGGTGTCGAAAATGCCAGCCCTACCCGCTTTTTCCCCTACGGCAACCAGCTCCTCTTTCGCGCCAATGATGGCCAAACTGGCGTAGAGGTATGGATTACCGACGGCACCGAAGCGGGCACCAACCTGGTACAAGACATCAACCTAGGCGATACCGTCAGTCAAGGCAATGCTAATCCTGACAATTTCATCCTCTACAACGACTTAGTCTATTTTAAGGCTCGTTCCGCTAGCTTAGGTGATGAGCTCTTTGTAACCGACGGCACCAACGCTGGCACAAGTCTAGTAAAAGATATCCAAGTAGGTAGCGGCAATGCTAACCCCTTCGATATGGTTCTCTTCAACAACCTACTCTATTTCACTGCCAATGATGGCGTCAATTCCTCCGAACTATGGAGCAGCGACGGTACCGAAGCGGGTACCAACCTAGTGGTTGATATTCGTCCGGAAAATGCAGGCAACCCAATCAACAAAACCATCTTTGGCAACCAAATGGTCTTCACCGGCAACAATGGAACCAATGGGTCAGAGCTCTGGATCACCGACGGTACCGCAGCGGGCACCCAAATGGTGAAAGATATTCGCCCAGGCACCGCCAATAGCATCCCAAGCCAATTTTTTGTCTTCGGCAACGAAGTCTATTTCCGAGCCAACGACGGCACCAGCGGAACCGAACTTTGGAAAACCGACGGCACCGAAGCTGGCACCGTGCTGGTGAAAGATATTCGCCCAGGTAGTGGGAATAGCTTGCCTAGCGACTTCTTTGTAGCCAACGGACAGCTTTTTTTCGTAGCCGAAGATGGCGTATCTGGCAAAGAACTATGGACTACCGACGGCACCGAAGCAGGAACCACTATGTTCGCAGACATTAACCCAAATGGCGGTAGCGATCCGAGCGACTTTTTGGTACTACTGGATGGTAGCCTACTTGTTTTCGCTGCGGACAACGGAACAGCGGGTAAAGAGTTATACAGCCTAACATTCGGCGAAGAAAGCTTTGATCTGGAGCTGCTAACCGACCTAGAACCAGGTGCTGCTGCCAGCAACCCCCGCAATTTCGTCTTTACCGGTGCTGCCCTCTATTTTAGTGCCGAAACAAGCACAGCAGGTCGCGAGCTGTATGAATTTCTCATTAACGATGAAGAGCCCCAAAGAATAAGCGACCTCTACGAAGGCCCTGGCTCTTCCAATATCGGCAATCTGAACCTTTTGGGCCGCGATCTTTTGTTTACAGCTACCGACACCATCCTGGGCACGGAACTCTACCGCTATGCAGCCAAAACGGCCGAAGTAACTTTCAACGTAGGTGAAACCTTCTACCAAAGCGGCGACACCATCGACTTAGGTAGCTCCATCGTGGGCGTAGGTGGTTTAATTGATGTTTCCTTCTTTATCAATAGTATCGGTACAGGCGACGCCAACATTATCGACAACAATATCAACAGCCTTAGCGATCCCTTTGGTGCTTTATTCGTTAGCCAAGGTTTCAGCGTCATCCCCGCAGGCACCAGCACCGAACTAGCCATCGGCTTCTTCCCCATCACGGATGGCGATTACCTCGATTCTTTTTACCTCGATATTCCCGTTTTAGATGGGCAGCTACGCAAGGTCTTTTACCTAAAGGCAAGCGGACAAACAGCTGCTCCAGAGGCAATATTCAGTGTGGATGGAAACACTGTAAATAACGGCGTAACCATCGATTTTGGCGATCTCTTTATAGGCCAAAGCAATAGCAGCACCGTGGCAATTACCAACGATGGGGCCATTGCCATCAGCCTGAACAGCATCGTTTTATCTTCTGACCTTGCTGGAAATTTCAGTCTCGACTTAAGCGGACAGCCTAGCTAAATTGGTATTGGCCAGTCTTACAGCTTCCCGATCACTTACACCCCAACATCGGAAGGTGTGCACACCGCTACTGTCACCATTGCCAATTCGGCCAGTGAGGCTCCTGGCTTTGTAGTCAATGTACGGGGTTCTGCCACCATCAGCAGCCTCAACGAATTTGGTATTCAAGCTAGCAAAGCTTACCCCAACCCCGTTGATAACTTCTTCCTCCTCGAATTGAAAGAGCCTTTGCAAACCGCACAATATCGCTTGATCGATCTCCAGGGCCGTATCCTGCAACAAGGAAATTGGCCAGCAGGTAACGACCGCCACCGCTTCGATTTGAGCCTTCTTAGTAGCGGCCTTTACCACCTAGAGCTCTTAGCCGGTAACAAGCGCCTCCTGGTGGAAGTAGTTAAGCGCTAGCACCTTAGCCTAACTACTCTTCGCCTAACCGCTTTTCCGCTTACTTAAAGGCGTAGGGCTGCCAACCTAAGGCAGTCCTACGCCTTTCCTCACAATCGCTTTTTCCAGTCATAAGATCAAGCTCTTCGTATGCGCATAGCTCTTTTTTCTTCCTTCCTCTCGCAGCACAAGCTCTTCCGCTTCGCAGGCATTCTTTTGTTGTGGCTAACGCAGGGGCAATATGTTCCTTCTCAGCGCAAGCCTGTGCAAGAAACACCTGCAAATGAAGTGCAACAAGCTTACGCCCAGCCTATCCAAAATTGGCCGAAACCTTGGCTAGATACTACGGCTGTTTTCGACGAAATAGGCCCCCTCCCTAAATACCAAGGCCCCGCTTATACAGCCGCCCAAATTGAACTAGGAAAAGTCCTTTTCTTCGACCCAAGACTCTCCGCCAGCAATCAGATTAGTTGCGCCTCTTGCCATAGCCCCGAAATCGGTTGGGGCGACGGCCTCCGCCAAAGCTTCGGACACGATCGGCAACGCGGCAAACGCAACGCTCCTAGCTTGGTCAATGTGGCCGATTGGAAGCAATTCTTCTGGGATGGGCGCGCAGCTAGCCTAGAAGCACAAGTCTTCTTCCCTATTCAGGCACACGACGAAATGAACCAAAACTTAGAAACCCTCCCCAGCAAAATACGGGCTATAACAGGCTACCCCGCCCTCTTTGAAGCCGCTTTCCAAACAGATAGTATTCATCTAACAGCCATTGCGCAAGCGATCGCAGCTTTTGAAACAACTATTCGTAGCAGGGAAAGTCGCTTCGATCGCTTCGCCCGTGGGCAGTATGAGGCCATGAACGAACAAGAAATTCGAGGCCTTCACCTATTCCGAACAAAGGCTCGTTGTATCAACTGCCACAATGGCCCCCTTTTCTCCGATCAACAGTTTCATAATAGTGGCCAACACCTCCTAGGACGGCCACAAGAAGACCTAGGACGCTTCTACAACACCCAAGATAGTAGCGATATAGGCAAATTCCGTACCCCTATGCTACGAGACATACAATTCACAGGCCCTTACCTACATCACGGCAATATTCTTGAGCTACGCGAGGTGCTCACGATGTACAACAGCGGTATGCCACAGATCATCCCTAAGAGCATTCAACAGAAAGCCAGCTTTATCCCCACCCACGATCCACTCTTCCAACCACTCGGATTGAGCGAGGAGGAAATAGACGATCTGATGGCTTTTCTAGCAGCGATTTCTACTCGCCCACGCCCAGTGAAAGTGCCAACAATGGTTGGTTTACCGCAGTAATTTAAGTACCCTTAGTTCGTCCTGCGTATGAAGCTGTACAAAATATAGCCCGCTAGCCAAATGTGGCAAAGTAAGCGGCGTTTGCGACCTGCCCACACCTAGAGATAGCAACTCGCTGTGCAGCAAGCGCCCGCCACCGTCGAATAAACGAACTTCAACCTCCGTAGCCACTTGGCGCATAGCTTGTAAATAAACAGGGCCACTAGAGGGATTGGGGAAGAGCTGCCAACTAGCAGCCTCTAGGCTCGATTCCTCCGTGTTCGTAAGATCGCAATTCAAACTAGCATCCACTAGCACTTCAATATGGCTAAAACTACTACAGCCCGTTTGCTGATCGATCAACTCTAGGCTATATTCCCCACTGAGCCTAGCGCAAAAGCGAAGTTGCTGCTCGTCAATCAACATACCATCTAAGTACCAGCGGGGCGTTAGCCCTTCCGGTATCGTATGACCAAAAACTTGCACTAAGTTGCCGAAATTTTCCAAGCGTACCGTATCTGGCTGCGGCAGTAAATCGAAAGTAGGCGCCGTAACAGTACTAAAGCATCCATCGGCAGAAGTGTAAGTGAGCTGATACAAGGCAGGCGTTTGCGTAAAATAGCTAGTCTGCTGGCTAGCTAAATTGAGTGCCACACTATCTTGCCACCAAGTGAGGTGGCCATCCTGACCGAGTGCCTCAAAATTGGTTATCCGCAATTCCACCGAATCGCCAGGGCAAATAAGTGGATTAGCTAGCGCAGCGAAAATGGGCGCCTCCGGCTGAGCATACACGAATACAGTATCGCTAGCTTCAATCAGCTCCACTGGATGAAAAACCTCAATCTCGATGGTTAGAGCACCCACGCTATAGGTGCCAGGCGTATCACGCGTGAAGTTGACAATACCACAAATATCATCGGGCCCTGAAGGAAAAACATCCACATCAATAACTGTGATAGAATAATTCCCCGTAGTCATCTCGATATAAAGGGGAAATTCCGCCGGTAAAAAGGTATTCTCGAGGGTGTTCGTTACAAAAATCAAGTTCCCGTTCGGATCGTGTACGTCGAGCTTTAAATCGGGCCTTCCGCCTAGCGCATCTGTACAATCGGTAGCCAACACCCTTACCCGGCTCAGAAAGTAGCCAACGGTATCAATGGTAGCCTGATAACGGATAGGATACACCCCTGGGGTAGTGTATGTAACAGGACTAGGATTCTCCAAGACGGATAAAAAGCCATTCCCAAAATCCCAGCTATAGGTATAACCAGCTTGGCCGCCACTAGGCACTTCGTTCACAAAACTCACCTTCACACTACCACAACCTTCGTTATTCACAAGGCTAAAGCCTGTATTGGAAGAAGAGGCGGGCTGCACAACCAAAGGTACGAAAAAACTTGTCTCTTGACTAAATAAAGCCCCGAGCGAAGCCCGCACCACTACCTCAACTTGGAAAGAATCGACTAAAAGCGGTGTGCCGCAGAAACGCACACAACCATCGGTCTGTTCCTGCACGGCAAAAATAGTCTGGGAGGCTTCCCAATGCAGACCTGGCGGCAAGTTATTGACTTGTAGAATTTCTATTTCGGTAATATTCAAGCCTGGAGGCACATTTACACCGGCTGCGGCTACCGCTGTAGTAGTCATAGGCATACGGAAACTCAAATCTGATTCATAGTCCTGAAAGACGGTAGCCACGGCAGTAGGCCCTAAATAGATCGTATCGGTAGCCATACCATCAGGCAGTGAAATGGTGCAGCCGGGGCAGCCACTTTGAGCGGCTAACTGAACGGCCACACCAAACACAAAAAGGAAAATGTTAGCTATTTTCATGCTGGATTATATGATAGGAGCTTGCCTGACTACTAAAAGTCAAGCGAGCAGGGATGAACAACTCTAATAA
The DNA here is from genome assembly GCA_036735605.1 of Lewinella sp. Classification (GTDB taxonomy): domain Bacteria; phylum Bacteroidota; class Bacteroidia; order Chitinophagales; family Saprospiraceae; genus Neolewinella. Next base: position 13,152 of record DAINNZ010000056.1, read on the forward strand.
ATTGGAAGTAATCGTGAAAACCTTAGCGTGGAAGCAGCACCAGTCGGCTACTTACCAACTGCCGAGCCGAGCCCTCTGCTTGCAGCACTAAACTATAAGTGCCTGCACTAAAAGATTGGGTATGCAAAGGGATACGGTTTTCGCCTGCAAGCAACTGCTGAGGCTGCGAGATCAATAAACGACCAAAAGCATCGAATACACGAAGCTGGGTAAGCATAGGCCGCTCGGCGTTTACGATCAACTGAGAAAAACCTTGGCTTGGGTTCGGTGCCACTAACATGGAAAAAGCCTGCGTGGGCGGCTTACTAGTAGCACTTGGCTGGCAAGAGGGATGATCCGGTTGGCGTACGAATAAACGATATTCGCCCGGTGCCAAAGTAGGGTCTGGTAAAGTCCGGTCTAAATTGAAAATACCAGAATGGATACGTACATTCACCTCTAAGTTATACTGCCCTGCCGATCCAGCTGCTGGAGTACCAAAGATGCGGATACAACTTACTTCGTTAGGATAAAACACGCAAGTAGCCGAACTACAATCGAAAGAAAAACCAGTAGGAACGCCTGTGATTCCCTCACCAACGATAGATACACTATCTATCGGAAGATTACCTAAAGCACCTAAATTTACTAGCTCCGGCACCTCAATATGTAATACCGTCTCGTAGGCTAAGCCTACACAGGCCGTATCCCTAAGCCCGTTTTCAGGCATCGCTTCCGTAAAAGGTAAAGGATCGATAATCGCAGTGCCTGGGATACTATCCAATGGCGTGCACTGAGCCTGTAGGGCACTAAAGCCAGAAAAAAATAACAGGCTGAAAAAAAACATAGCAGTAGTACTTAGCTGCATAGCAAGACATTTAAAATGTGGACAATTATGTAGTCTGATTCACCGGCTGATAAGATGGGAAAAAGCCGGAACCGCAGCAAGAGGGAAGGCGGTTGCTATGTTTAGAATGTAAAGGTAACTGCTTTTATCCCAATAAAACAAGTATTTGGTCATTTTTTTTTCTTGCGCTACAAGCTAAAGCCTTGCCCCTGCCTTAGGCAAAAGCTGTAATAGACTTGTTCCCTAGGCGATAGAAAAGACAGGTTAGCAGACCACTCGCAAGTGCAAACAGCGAAACGAAAAGAAGGCTTAGTAAAGGCTATAACGAAAAAACCCCAAGTGCCTTACAGCAACTTGGGGTTTATCTGGAGCGGATGACCAGGTTCGAACCGGCGACCTCAACCTTGGCAAGGTTGCGCTCTACCAACTGAGCTACATCCGCGTCTGCTGGCTGCTCAGCCATGTGCTTTCTTTCAAAAGCGATGCAAATGTACAACCAACTATTCTGACTTTGCAAGTTTTTTGAAGGAAATTTTTATTTTTTTTCACACTACACTGCAACTGCTTGATTTTCAAGGAGGAGTATTTCAACTTTTTTCACCCTAGCTGCGCATCAATAGCTGCGAGGTCTATACGACTAGGCAGGGGCCCAAAATACCCTAGTTTCATTTCCGCTACGGCTCTAGCTGTTTTGGCACAATCTAGCAAGCTTTTTCCATCTAGGTAGGCACACAGAAAGCCTGCCCAGAAGGCATCGCCAGCGCCAGTAGTGTCCTTCACCTCCACTTTCCTAGCGGCCAAGTGGAAGTCGGTATGAAGGCTTTTGACATATACCCCCTCCTCTCCTAGGGTGAGGCACACAATTTTAGCACCCAAATCGAGAATGCGCTGGGCAGCCAGAGCGGGGTCCTTTACTTTTTCTTGAAAGAGGCGTTCGTAATCTACCTCACTGAATTTAGCTAGGGCTCCTTGAGCTAGATATTGGCTAATGCTTGCTTGCGCGGCGGGGCGATCGGGCCAAATTTGCTCTGCATAGTTAGCGTCTATGCTCAACTGTACCCCTGCCGCTGCTGCTGCTTTGGCTGCTTGCAGAATAGAGGCTCTAGCAGGTTCCAAGCTCAGTGCAAAGGCTGTTGTGTGTAAGATCCGAGTCTGACAAAGGCTGGCTATGTCGGCTGCGGATAGCAAAATTTGAGCATCGGCTCCACGGTAAGCGGTAAAACGGCTGACGGCTTTCGACTTAGTGACAAGAATCAATGTGGTCGGTGCTGTTATGGTTCGCCTTAATAGCGAGGTATCTAAACCTAAGTCTTGGGCGTAGCCCTGAAGATAATCGCCAGCGGCATCCTGCCCAACCGTGGCCACTAGGGCCGCTTTTTTTCCTAAACGCACTAAATTAGCAGCCATATTAGCAGGACTACCACCTGGTATTCGCTGATAGGTAGCTGCTTGAGCGAGGTTTTCGGCATAGTTGGTACTAATCAGATCAATGAGTAATTCGCCTAAAGCGACTACATCCAAAAGAGGGGTTTTTGTCATCTTATCGATTTTTTAAAGGCTATAAGCTAAGGCAATCCACTTAAAAACCAGGCAAGAGCATCACCGCATTCTGTACCATTCGGCTAGGGCCGCGCCAAAACATACGATAGTGCGGATTGTCGAGGAGATACACAATTTTACCTTCTCCGTAGGGCTGTACGCCCGCCCAAGTGTTGCCAGCTAGGTGCTGGAGGTTTTCCTCCGATGCGTAGCCAGCAGCCAATAGTTCCTTCGTATTACTAAGGTATCGACCTACTGTCTCCAAATTAGCAGCAGGCAGCAGCGACTCTGTACCGAATTTGAGGCTATATACTTCTTGGGGCAGCCCGAAACCTAGCGGGTGGGTCGTATCGATACTAGCTCGTAGTGCTGCACCGGGGATTCTGCGCTTGCCGCGGTATTGCTCTCGCTCGGCATAAGGAATTACCAAAGCGGCAGCATTCGTATCTCTGCTAGCATCCTTTACGCTAAGATCACTCACTTTACCGCGACCCGTAAAAAACAGGCTACTGGCCTCTAAGGCTACCACAACCCCGCCCGCACGAATCCAATCGGTAAGCTGGCGAAGCGGCTCGTCTTTAAAAATCTCGCCTAGGCGGCTACAGCCGGGCAAGAGCAGCACATCATAATCGTTCAAATCAGCGTAGCCATAGCGCTGGCCAAATTTCGGCAAGGCCGTTTGTTGTAAGCTACTTACTATAATTCGCTCTACGGGTAGTTCTGTTTCTTGATCAAAAAGATAGAAGAGCTGGCCACTAGTATAGGTATCAAAAGGCGGCTCAACCAACATGGCCACGCGAGGTGCTTTAAGAGGCTTATTGCGAGTATTCGCTAAATCGTAGCCTGTAGCGACACGGCCGCTAGCACTAGCCACAATTTCTACGGAAGCAGTAGCAGCTATAGCAGCCATATCAGTTGACAAGCTGCTTTCCTTTTCTAGATTTCGGCCCGTTAAAACGATTAAGGTGCCTGCGGGGAAAGCCCTTCCATCTTCCAAAACAAAAGGCGCAATGGCTGCTCTGACACGATAGCCCTTTTCCCATAATTTCGCAAGTGCTCTGGGGGCGTAACGCTGTTGGTAATCGATTAAATAAGCGTAGGTGGGCTGCTCATCAGCAAGCTGCACTCCTGTGGCGGGGCTTTCGATTTCGGTTAGTAATTTCGTTCCCACTTGGATCGGGCTTCGAATCGTGTAGGCAGAAAGGTTATAAGCCAAAGGAGCCGACCAAGTGGACATATCGTACATCACCGTGTCTTCAATTGCTAGATGCTGGGCTAGCAGCGTATTGACCAACAAATGGCGTGCTTGTTCGGTAGGGATCAATAGGCTACCGCGAGGAAAAGTATGCTGTTCTGTTTTTCCACTACGATAAGACTGGGCTATGGCTGTAAAGGCTTCGGTAGTTATTTCCATCACAACACCATGCCTTTGTAAAATAGTGATAAAATCTATCCAATAAGGATTCCCGTCTTGTTCTATCACATACGCATTCACCGGTTCTTTGCTACGCATCGGATCCCAAGCAGCTATGCTATAGGAGAGTAGCGCTTCCCGCTGAGTGGCTGCGGCTTGTATCGTAGCCAGAGAAGTGCGGTAATGATCGTAGATTCGCTGCCGAAGACTAAGCACAAAGCCATCTTCCGTTTCTACCGCTCTACCCGCGCCGATGCCGCCTTGTTCCACAAGCATACCGATAGCTCCCATCACAGAGGGGTAGCTACTCCCGTAGCCTGGGTAGAAAAAATCGAAACGGTCGCGGGTGAAATAGCTTAAGCCCTTTTTATCGAATTCTGCAATATTGGCTCGGCCGAATAAGTCTGACCAAGCCTCGTAATCGTCGGGGAGCAACTGATTACGGGGGGTGGCACCGGGTGCAGTGAAATAGTTAGCATCATAGCCTTGCTCGTGATAATCAACATGCACTTGTGGCATCCATCGGTTATAGGCAGCGATATGTCCACGGCTTTCAGGGTGAACGCCCCATATCCAATCGCGGTTGAGATCAAACCAATAATGGTTCGTCCGACCATTTGGCCAAGGCTCATAATGCTCTAAATCGCGGGGTTCTTGGCCTTTCGTATGACGCATTATGCTATTGTACCATGTTACATAACGCTGCCTACCGTCGGGGTTAATACAAATGAATAGTAAGACTACGGATTCTTCTAGTGCTGCGAGCAAAGTTGGGTCTTGCGTGGTGGCCAACTCATAGGCTACCTCATGCGCAGCCTCCGTTGAACTAGCTTCATTCCCATGGATAGAATAACTCAAGGAGGTAACCGTTGGTAGAGTTAAAAAGTCCGCTTTAAGATCGGCCGTAGCGCGGTAGGCTTCCACCATAGCTAGGTGCTGTTGGCGAATATCCTCTAAGCGCCGCATATTAGTTGGCGAGCTGATCGTTAGTAGTAATAGTGGACGATCTTCATAGGTTCGCCCGTATTCTTCCAATTGAATACGATCACTTTTTTCAGCCAAATATTGAAAATAAGCCACCGATTGATCGTATTCCACAAAGCGATGACCTGGTTCAAAGCCAAAAAAATCAGCAGGGCTTAACCAGCCAGCTACCGCTGGTGCCAAAGGGAAACGCTCCTCCCAAAGTGCTGCTTGCGCTGATAAATAGAGCCCCGATAAACAAGCCCATGCAAGTAAGTAAAATCTACACATAATAAGAGTGGGAGTGAATAGTGATGCAAAAGTCTGCACAATATAAAAAGTTTTTCGGCTTTCCACCAAGGAAAACCGAATGACCTCAAAATAGGCCGCTCTTTATAAGAGACTTGTTCGTCATGCACGCATCTCCCACCAGACTAATCTAATTCATTCCAGATAATTCATTCCAGATAATTCATTCCAGATAATTCATTCCAGAACAGCTCGGTTAGTAAGTGCTAGATAGATCGGGATTTCTCCAACCACCTCGATTCAAGTATATACCCTAATTAGTCGATTAAAAATGGCGTCTTGCCATCGGTGATAATCACCTTGCTATTGGGCGATCTCGACAATTCCATGAAGGCTTCAATACTTCTTATCTTAATGATATTATCTGTTAGCCCCTCTGAAAGTATCTTTTGGGCATCTTTTACACCCGTAGCTTCTATGATTTTTCTCTCAGCCTCTAGCGTTGCTTGCTGTAGGATGAACTCCATTCGCATAGCGTCTTGCTCAGCCTGTAGTTTCTGCTCGATAGAGCTAGCTAGCCCTGCTGGAAGCTGGATGCTCTTCATGAGTACAGCGTTGATGAATATACCTTGCTCGTTGAGCGTTTCACTCATCTTCACTTGGATGGCATCTTCTATTTCAGCTCGCATACCTGAGTGCATATCCTTAGCGAAATACTTAGAACATACATCCGACGAAGCCGAACGGAAAACGTTGGATATAATAGTTTCGTAACCGAAACCAAGGTTATTAATTACTTTTGGTACGCTGGCTTCGTCGATTCGGTAAAGAATAGAAATTTGCGCAACAACGCTGAGCCCCTCTTTACTAGGCAATGTAAGCGATAACTCAACATCGTTTACTTGCACATTCGTTTTCAATACCTTTGTGGTAAATGGATTGAACCATACGGTGCCCTGTGAGTGGGTTTGCTCAGATAATTTTCCGAGTTTTTGTTTCACACCAATCTCGCCTGGCCGGATTACGGCACAGCCCGATAAAAGTACGAATAAGACCGCTGCAATAATTTCTTTTGTTGTCATTTGGTTAGTATTAAGTTTTAAAGAAACAACCCTCCTCTGGTCGGGTCGATGATAAACACCTATACTAACAAATATTATTTGGCCTAAAGTTCACCGTCCTATGTTTTTTTACGATTTACAGACAGATGCCAACTAAAACTCAAGAGCCGAGCCGTAAACTCTTGTAAATCTGCTGATGTACCTTGCCACGTACGTCTAGTTGGCTGAAAGTATCACTTTTAGGGTCGGGGTGAATACGATTGGTAAGGAGAACGTAAATGAGCTGGTTGTCTGGATCAGCCCAAACACTCGTACCACTGAAACCGAGGTGGCCAAAGGTCTGCTCCCCTACTCCTGCTTGCCGTAAATTTGGCCACCCTGCTAATACTCTGTCAAAGCCCAAGCTACGATAATTAAGCCTAGATTTTTGCGTAAATAGATCAACGGTACTTGGGGAAAAAACACATTGCCCGTTTAGCTCACCACCATTTAACAAGAGCTGAAAGAGCGTAGCTAAATCGGTTGCATTGCCAAAAAGACCTGCATGGCCCGCTACGCCTCCTAAAAGGGCCGCCCCTTCATCGTGTACATAACCTCGCAAGAGCCCACCCCGCATCCAATCGTCGGTAGCGGTGGGCACCGTCTGGCTAACATCAAAATACTGCTGTGGCTTAAAAAGTAAACGCCCCAGCCCTAGCGGCTGATAAACTTCCTCGGCTAAAAATTCATCCATAGGCTTTTGTGCAACAGCTTCCACGATACACTGCAACAATAAATAATTGATGTCGCTGTACCGATACATTGGCCGCTTTGTGTAGCTTACTTTATGGAGGCTTTCCCGCAGAGCAACGGGCACTTCCGTCGCTAACCAACGCTGCGGCCCAATGGGAATCGAAAAGGACTCGCTGTGCTGCGCTGCCACAAATTGCTTCCCGATAAAGGGAGAAACAGGCAGATCGGCTTGTACGCCAGTTTGATGTACTAATAGTTGCTCAATACTGTAATATCCTAAGGCTCGCTTTTTAAGCAGCGGCAAAAAATCGCTCACCCGCTGCTGTAAAGTAATTTTACCTTGGTCATATAGCTTCATCACCGCCAAACTAGTGGCTGCTGCCTTCGTAACAGAGGCTAGATCGTATAAGTCGCTGCTATACACCGCCTGCTTCTTCTGATAGGTATGGTAACCATAGCTTTTTTGATAAACGATCTTACCCGCCCTAGCTACTAATAACTGTGCACCGGGCATCGCCTTTTTACGGATCGCTTGCTGAATAATCCGATCTACTTTTTGCAGTTCCTCGGCTTCAAAACCCATACTAAGGGGTGGAGCATACCCCAACTGCTGATATTGTGGGCGAAATGCTACAGTCGAAATACTAGGTATTTTATCTGCTTGCTCGGCGCCAAAAAGCACCGAGGCGAACAAACTTTCGCTCTCCATCGTACGCTTCGGACAGTGTAACAGCGTCCAATGGGAAGGCAAGTCCGGTATTTCATCCCTCGTGCCAAACCATAGTAAAACTACGGCTTGCTGGGAATCTAGCTGCTGCAACAGCTTCCAATCATCTCGCTGCGCAACATCTAGGCGACCCGCGTCCCAAAAAACAACTGTTGGTAAGGGCAGTATCTCTTCCGGCAGCTGACTCGCATTTTTCGGTAAAGCAATTTCCACGGTTGGCGCATAAGCATGCAGCAAATTACTTAGATAAATAGGCATGTCTCCCTGTGGGTATAAGAGCCGAATAGTCTTGCCTTTGGCCAGAGGAAGGATCGGATGACTGCCTGCCGTCAGCTGTATCGTCCGCTGAGCAAGACGCCAATTTTCAGCAGATTGTTCGGCATTCATCGTCGGGAAGGGCCAATCGAATTGATACGCTGTTTGCGCTACAGTACGGTTACTATGCCAAGCCGCTTCATCCGGAATAAAAACCGAAGCGGCTCGCTCGTCTTCTGCCGCTGCCTTTCCCTGCAGAAAGCTAGGTAGCCAACTGAAAAGCGCTGTCTTCCAATCTGTAGTAAAGGTACTACTCATCAGTAAGAGCGCAAGAAAAAGTAAAGCAAAAAAACGTCTCATACACATCCAACCGAGCCCTAATGACTCGTTTTACAATCTGGGGAACTCACTTTAAACGCTTCAAGGCTATATATAGTCTTCCAAACCAGAATTTCGCTACGCGTCTACTGCGTGGTGTGAATTC
>DAINNZ010000057.1:0-21208 GCA_036735605.1 Lewinella sp.
GTAGCCGCGATAATTTTGCCACCCTTCGCCAACCTTCTATCCTACTATTGATCGATGGTGGCGTCAACTCCTTGGATGCTGGCGAAGTATGGCACCTCTTAGACCAGCGCTTTGATATGCCCCTCACCAAAATGGAGTTGAGCCGCGTTGCTGCCGCTGACCTGAGCCGCTATAATGTGATCGTGATGGTGGATGGGAATTACAACGAGCTAGGCAGTGCCGGTACGGAAAAGCTGAAAAACTGGATGGGCCCCGGTAAAGTACTCGTTACTCAAAAACGCGCCGCTACTTGGGCGGCTGCCAATGGCCTAGCGAAAATAAGTACCAAGGCTTACGAACCCGAAAAAGACGAGAAAAAAGACCGTAGTCATCGTCGGCCCTACAATGCACAAGCCCGCGATCAAGGTGCCAAAGTACTAGGAGGTGCTATTTTTAATACCCAAGCCGATCTAAGCCACCCGCTGCTGTTTGGCTATCAGCGCCCGGAAATACCCGTGTTTAAACGGGGTACGCTGCTGTTTGAACCCACGGAAAACGATTATGCCACGCCGCTACTCTATACGCCACAGCCCTTGCTGAGCGGCTATAGCCCGCCCAAATTCACCGAGCAAGTAGCAGGCACGGCAGCAATCATCGTATCGGGTAGCCGAGGTGGCACGACCATCTGTTTTGGTGATAACCCCAACTTTCGCGCCTTCTTCTACGGCACCAACCGCCTGTTTATGAACGCCCTCTTCTTCGGTGATGTGATTAGTGGAAGCACGAAGGAATAGATGGTCACAAAAGGTCAGTTGGACGCGTCCAACTGACCTTTTGTGACCATCTAGCGCACCAAGAGCAACCTATGCCAGTGGCCGTGGCCATCTTGTAGCCAATACCAACCAGGGGTGTTGAGTTGTTGGGAAGGAATGGCTTGGCCTAGGGCGTTGTAGTAGGTAGCGGGTTCTACCAAGCCTTGTAGGCTTTGGCCTAGTGGGAGTGGATTGGGCCAAGGGCTGCTACTGCTACTGCTCGTTGCTTGCAGGCGGACGCTGAGGATGCTGCTTCTTTGGTAGCTGCCATCATAGTCCACTTGCTGTAGGCGGTAATATTGCAGGCCTTGGGTGCTAGGCTGATGGAGGAAGTGGTAGTTAGTGCCTTGTCCTTCGGTGGCTATGGCGGGCTGCCAGCCAATGGGGGCGAACTGCCGCCCATCGGTGCTATGTTCGATTGTGAAGCCTTGGTTGTTGATCTCTTGGGCGGTTTGCCAACGGAGTAATACGGCTGCTTCTCCTTGTGCATGGGCTTCCCAGCTCAGGTAACTGACGGGTAGTGGCTCGGTGAAATTGTCTAAGCTAAGCACGAATAAGCCATTTAATATATCGCTGCCGAGTAGGCGGCCGGAGGGTAGGAGGGGATACACGCCCCAAGCCCCGTCGTGCGGATAAGTACCTAGGTTGCTGGGGTTGGTATCGTAGTAGCCTCGAAGTAGCACATCGGAAGGGTCGCTGATATCAAATACTTGAATGCCATCATCGTAGTAGCTGATAAAAACCAGCGAATCGCCCATTACAATAGGGTTGTGGGCTAGGCTATTGGTTGCGATGGGGGCTTCGAGGTTGGAGCGAAAAACATCGGTAACGCTTATATCTGCCGGGTCACTCACCGCAGCAATTTTGACGCCTCGGCCGGGTGTTTCATCGCAAAATACGAGGTGATTGCCCGTGTCGGTGAGCCAACAGCTGTGGTTGTAGCCGGCCTCTGGGTAGGAAGTGAGCCGGCCTAGCTCGATGGGGCTACTAGGGGTGGCCATATTGTAAACATAGAGGCCGTTGGTGCCGTGATTAGCGTAGAGGGTATCGCCTCTAACAAAGCCATCGTGCATATAGCCACCGTTTAGCGTAACGCTAGCTAGCAAACTAGGCTGGGCAGGGTTGGCTAAGCTAAGCACAATGACGCCGGTGCTGCGATTATTACTGCCAAAGACATAGAGCTTGGCGGCGGCTTCATCGATGTAAATATTATGGCAGCGGCTGAAAAAGGCAGTAGATTGATACACAATGGAAGCCGATTGCGGCAGATTGCTCAGATCGATGATTTGCAAACCTTCCGCTTGCTGATCTGCTACACAGTAGGCATAGTGCTGGTAGGTTTTGATGTCGCGCCATAGGGAGTTAGAGCTATTGAAAGTATTGAAGCGTCCGATCTCGGCAATAGTTGTGGGGTTGGTAATGTCTAAAATATGAACAAAACGAGCTGAGCCGATGAGACCATATTCGCGGTCATCGGCGGCATAGCCCCATACATCGTTGTAGTTGAGTCCGGCATGCGTCACGAGGCTATTATCATCCCAGTTGCCTAATAGTTCCATATTGAGGCTGGCCTGTGCGTGTAGGGAGCCGAGGCTCGCAGCTAGCCAAAAGAGGCCGATACTGAGTCTAATGGCCCTGGTGCCTACACTCGCAGCTAGCAGGCTTAGGGCTGGTGCGCCTTTGCTGCCTGTAGCAAGCCTTGCCCCTGCGAGCGAAGCGACAGCCAAAAAGCGCCTTCTTGTTTTTGCTAAACGGCTGTATTGGTCAGCGGCTGTATCTTGCTTATTCATGCGGCAGTTGTTTGGTTGGCCAATACGGATTGTAAGTGCGCTAGGTGGTGGCGGCCATGCCAAGTGTATAGGCCAATATTGTAGGCGAGTGGGATATTTTTTTGAAGGCCCTGATGGTAGAAAGTACGCTGCCATTGGGTGGCAGAAAGTGGCGAGAGCAAAGCAGCTATTTTGTGGTGCAGGGCTTGAAGGAGTTGCAAGCTGAGGGAAATATCGGCATGTTGATCGGGCTGTCGTACCCATTGGTCTTCCTCGTAGGGCTGTACGCTAGGGTTTTCTTCTACGAGCGCGAGCTTGAAGCGCTGGTAGGCGTGTAAATGGCTATCGGGTAAATGCAAAATTACTTGGCGAGCCGTCCAACCACCTGGTCGATAGGGGCTGTCTAATAGTTCTTGTTGCGCAATTTGCTGCGCAGCGGCTGCAAAATCGGAAGGCAACTGTTTAAAATCGGCTAACCAATTTTGGCAGTCCGTCAATTGTATATTCGCAGGCGGCGTATAGCGTCCGATGGGGTATTGTAAAGCTTCCATGATCGTCATTTGCTACAAATGTAAGAAAGTTGGTAAAAAATGCGTTATTTTGCCTTGTTATATTTGACTTATGGATATCAAATCTACTGCTTCGGAGCGAAGACGCCATCGGCTACACGAAATTATTTTTGAGGCCGATACGCCAGCGGGTCGTGCTTTCGATATTGTTTTGCTTGTGCTCATAGTGTGCAGTGTGCTGGTGGTGATGCTGGAAAGCATACCCAGTTGGTCAGCAGAGGTGAGGCAATTATTGGTTCAGTTAGAGTGGGTTTTTACGGTGATTTTTACGATCGAGTACGTCTTTCGGCTCTATGCTTGTAGGCAGCCAGGGCGTTATGCACTAAGTTTTTATGGTTTGGTGGATTTGCTTTCCATATTACCCAGCTACCTTTTGGTTGTTTTTGCAGGCGGCCAGTACTTTACGTTGGTGAGAGCCTTGCGACTGCTGCGTATTTTCCGGATTTTCAAGCTAGGCAAATTCCTCAATGAAGGGCAAACATTGCAAAGAGCCTTGTTGGCCAGCCGGAATAAAATAACGATTTTCCTATTCTCGGTTTTGATTATTATCACGCTTGTTGGAGCATTGATGTATTTGATTGAGGGCGGGGTGAACGATAATTTCACGAGTATTCCTAGGAGTGTTTACTGGGCTATTGTAACACTCACTACCGTTGGCTATGGGGATATCACGCCCGTAACGGCACTTGGACAATTTGTGAGTGCGCTAGTGATGATTTTGGGCTATGCGATCATCGCCGTGCCCACGGGCATTGTCACAACAGAGCTAGTGCGCCATAAAGCGGGTGACACTTTGACCACGCAAGTGTGCCCTAGTTGTAGTAAAGAAGGGCACGACTTAGATGCCATTTTTTGTAAGTATTGCGGTGAGCGCTTGAATTTAGAGGAGTAGGGGGGCAATTCATAGTTGCCCAATTCGTAGTTGTTAGAGAGGGGGAGCTAGGTGTTTGAAATGGCCATTGAGTTTAGCTTTTGCTTGGATATCGAGCTGGGCGGTGACGTCGGGGCGCACATTTTTCAGGTGATTGAGCAGATATTCTTGGCGGGCTTGTGCTTCCAATAGCGTTAGGAATTCGTATTCCTGATCGAGATTCATCCCGACATAGTGGGCTAGATCGTAGCTGCAAAAGCCGGCGAGGGGGTCTTTGATAGGCTTATCTACTTTCAGCACTTGGTAGATATTCTTGAGGAGGTGAACGATCTCTTGGTTAAGTACGAGGCTTTCTTCGCGATCTACTTCTAGGAATTCTACTTCACCGCCAGCATAGAGCTTAGATTCGAGCTTATTGAGGAAGCTTTTGATACGAAAGACGCGTAGGCCCTTGGTTTTGATGTCGCTTTCGCCACTAGGATAGCGGCGGCTCACTTCCAAGAGTCTTACTTCGGTAGCGATAGGTTTGATTTCGCTTCGGATCACCGTAGGAATACCGAAGGTGATACCTTCCAGCTCGGCCTCCTGAATGAGTTGGCGGTAGCGCGGCTCGAAAATGTGTAAATTCAGCGGTTCGTCTGGATAAACCACCAGCTGTAGCGGGAAGAAGGGGAGTAATGCGATCATCAAGCTATGTTTGGTGGTCAACAAAAAAAAGAACTTATCGCCTAATAAAGCAAAAAAGTTCGTATATTGTTCAATTATTCAACCATTCACTCGTCCACCATGAGCATCCAACGCTTTTTCCTGTTGTTAACCCTTTCTTTCAGCCTCCTTTTTCTGCTGTTTGCTTGTAAGAAACAGCCAACAGTTACGGAGATCGCTCCTGAGATTTTGAGCAACTATATCAGTGGCTACACGACGGGCGTAATAGGTAAAACACAGCCACTCCGCATCCAATTCGCTAGTAATATAGCGGTTCCAGCAGCAGTGGGAGAAGCGGTGAAGCAGCCGCTACTGACGATTTCGCCGAAGGTGGAAGGATCGCTTGTTTGGGAGAGTGAGCGAGGCATTGTATTCACTCCCAACACTAATTGGGAGCCGGCTTCTGTTTATACCGCTACGGTGCATCTGAAAGCCGCTTATGATACGCTTCGGAATGGCCCAGAGCAATTTAGTTTTCAGTTTTCTATTCAGGAGCCAAGTGTTCGCATCGCCGTTACGGGGCTTTACACGCCGAACCCTAGCAACCTAGGTGCGCAAGCCGTTGGGGGGCAAGTACAGGCCAATGACCGGTTGGAGGAAGCTGATTTAGCAGGCCTTATCACCGCTAGCCAATTGGGGAAGTCGCTCGCCGTGAGCTACCTCAAAAGCGGGGATATGACCTACGACTTTGTGGTCTCTAATGTAGTACGAGGCGAAACAGCCTCCGAAGTAGTGATTAATTGGGATGCAGGGGCAAAATCTTTAGGAAATGCAAAGGGCAGTGCGACTATTGAAGTGCCTGCGCTTTCCGATTTCAAGGTGCTAGAAATGCGCTACGAACAAGGTGCCAATCCGCATATTTCCATCCGCTTTTCCGATCCGCTTTTAGAAAATCAAGATTTTACGGGTTTAGTGACCTTACCTGAGGCGCAAAACCTCCGCTATCAAGCGAAGTCTAACTTATTACAGCTATTTGTAGAAGCTGGCCAGAGCGGATCTAAAACCCTCCGGGTTCATGAAGGCATCCAAAATGCAGCCGGCAAATCTTTGGGGCGGGTAGTAGATTGGGAGGTAAACTTTATACGGCCGGAACCGCAATTACGCAGCGTTGGAGATGGCGTTATTATGCCGTATGAAGGGGCTCGTTTATTTCCTTTTGAAGCTATTGGCCTGGTGGCAGTGAAGGTGGAGGTGTTTAAAATATTCGAAAACAATATACAGCAGTTCCTACAAGAAAACCAGCTCGACTACGAGGGGGATAGCTACAGCCTACAAAAAGTGGGCCGCGTCGTGAGCCAAGACCGCGTTTTACTGAGCGAGCTAGACAATGATCATGATTTAGATAACTGGAAGCGCTATGCCCTCGATCTGAGCAAGCTGTTTGATGCTGATCCGAAAGCTATTTACCAAGTTAGAATAGGTTTTGGCATGGAAGACATCCGCCGAAAATGTGATAAGCAATTAGCCGATTTCGGACTGGAAGAAGTAGCTTTCGAGTCGAAAAGAAATGAGGTAACGATCGGCTATGCGGAAGCGCCTCGTTCGATTTTTGAAAACTACTACGGCATCTATGGCTACTACCAAAATCAAGCGTGGGAAGACAGGGAAGACCCCTGTAAGCCGGCTTATTATAATGCAGAGCGCTTTATTAGTCGCAATTTACTGTCCTCTAATCTGGGGCTTATTGTCAAGCAAGACGAGAACCGCCGTTCAGTAATAATTACCACCAATTTACGCACAGGCCAAGCAGCTGCTGGCGTAGAAGTGCAGCTCTTCGATGCGCAGCGGCAGCCCATCTTTAAAGGTGTTACCGATGCCACGGGCTTCGTAGAAGCGACCACTGCCCAGCGGCCCGATTTTGCTACGGCGGCTAAAAATAAAGATTTGGCCTATCTGAAACTAGATTATGCTACGGCATTACCTTTAGATAAGTTTAATGTGGGGGGGGTGGCCGCAGAAGGCGGTATCAAAGGACAGTTCTACGGCGAAAGAGGTGTTTGGCGCCCGGGCGATTCGGTTTTCCTGAATTTTGTACTCGAAGATCGCTATCTCAAATTGCCGCCCGATTACCCCCTTGCTTTTTCGTTATACGATGCAAAAGGCCGCCTACGAGAAGAGCGTAGTGTGCAGCCTGCCGCTGGCGATATGTATGCCCTATATTTTAAGACCGACCGAGACGATCCCACAGGCAATTGGAGAGCCGTAGTAGAAGTGGCCGGTAAAAGCTTCACGCAAAGCCTTAAGATCGAAACCATCAAACCCAATCGGCTACGCATCGACTTGGATTCCAAGGGCAAAACCCTTTCCCCTAATAATAATCAAGTGACGCTGCGCAGCACTTGGCTACACGGTGCTACGGCTAGTGGCCTGCAAGCAGATGCTGAACTAGAAGTGAGTATGGATGCGCAAGGATTCGACGCTTGGCCGGCTTATGTGTTCCGCGATCCTTCGCGCTATGCCACGGAACCCTACAAGACGAAAGCTTTTGAAGGTACGCTAGATGAGCAGGGAATGGCCACTTTCTCCTTGCCTAACCTAGGTAAACAGCTGCCCGGTAGAATGAAAGCTACTTTCAAGACGCGCGTCTTCGAGCCCGGTGGTGGCTTCAGTGTAGATAATATCACGATGCCCTTTATGCCCTTTAATCATTTGGCGGGGCTCTATATCCCTAAGAACAAATGGGGCGAAAAACGCCTTATTCAAGACCAAGCAACGGAGGTTAACCTACTCAGCGTAGATCAAGATGGTAAGGGGGTGGCCAACCGAAAACTTAGTGTAGGTATTTACCAAGTCCGCTGGCGCTATTGGTGGGAGGATGGCTACGATAATATCAGCCGATATAGCAGTAGCGATCACAAAGAAGCCGACCAAAATTTTAGCGTCACTACCGATCGCGATGGCAGGGCAAAATTGCCCATAACTGTTAGTAAATGGGGGCGTTACCTCGTGAAAGTATGCGATACCGAGAGCGGTCATTGTAGTGCCGACTACGCCTTCGCTGGCTCACCAAGCTATGGGGATATGGATCGCGAAGCCGCTGCCATCCTCCGCCTGCAAGTGGATAAAGAAAAATATGCAGTAGGGGAGACCGTTAGCCTCAATATTCCCGCCAGCGAAGGGGCTATGATTCTCGTTAGCCTCGAAAATAGCGCTGGCGTGCTACAAACCGATTGGATTAAGGCTAAAGCAGGGGACAATACCTACACCTTCAAGGCCGATGAAAGAATGCTGCCCAACGTCTATGTTCACGTGGAACTGATCGAGGCGCATGGCAATACGTCTAAAGATCGGCCGCTGCGGATGTATGGCATCGTGCCCGTGCTGGTAGAAGACCCCGCCACCCGGTTACAACCCCTACTCGCAACGGCCGATGAATACCAGCCAGAGCAGGAAATCAGCATTAGCCTTAGCGAGCAAAATGGCAAAGCTATGACTTATACCCTAGCCGTGGTAGATGAAGGACTACTAGGGCTTACCCGCTTTGCTACCCCCGATCTATGGACTAAGTTTTTCGCTAAAGAAGCCTTAAGCGTGCGAACTTTCGACCTCTTCAATCAAGTCATTAGTGCTGGCACGGGTAGCCTGAGTCGCGTGCTATCCATCGGTGGCGATGAGGACGGCAGCGGTGCGACAGAGAACCCGCGCGCGAACCGCTTTGAACCGGTAGTGCGTCATCTAGGCCCTTTTCAATTAGCCGCAGGTAAGAAAGTGACCCATAAAATAAAATTACCCAACTACATCGGAGCCGTGAAAGTAATGGCCGTGGTAGCTGGCGATCATGCCTATGGAAAAGCCGAGAAGATAGTGCCCGTGCGCAAACCACTGATGATACTTCCTACACTGCCTAGAGTGTTAGGCCCTGGCGAAGAGGTGCGCATGCCCGTAAATGTATTTGCCATGACGGATAAGGTGAAGAATGTGCAAGTAAGCGTGCGAGAAAGCAGCGGAAAAGTAACCTTCTTGCATACCCCCAACGGCCAAGCAGCTAGCCAACAGCATAGCTTCAGCCAACCAGGCGATGCGACGCTCTACTTCCCGATCCGAGTAGGCCAACAAGCAGGCATTGCTACCTTTGAGGTCACTGCTCAAGGAAATGGCGAAAAAGTGAGCCAAACTATCGAAATTGATATTCGCAACCCCAATACCTCCCAAACAGCGACTAATCTCTTCACCCTGCAGCCTGGCGAAACACGTGAATTGGATTATAGCCCCTTCGGTAGCCCTAAAAGCCGAAGAGCTACCCTAGAAGTGGCCAGTTTACCCACTTTAAACGTCGCCAAGCATTTTCGCTATATCTTAGGCTACCCTTATGGCTGCTCCGAGCAAACCTCCTCCAAAGGCATGGCCTTACTGCATCTTGATAAAATGTTGAAGCTTTCTACGGAACTAGAGGAATCACGGCGCAAAACAATTCTCAATTCCCTCAACCACCTAGTAAATTTTCTACATACCGACAACTCCGCAACCACCTGGCCAGGAGGCACCAAGGCTAATCCGTGGGTCACTTCCTATATGCTGCACTACCTCATAGAGGCTGAAAAAGTAGGCTTCAAACTACCTTTGCGCTTAAAGGATCGTTTGCTAGCCTACCAAAAATCAGCCGCCGCCAACTGGCAGCTCACTTCCTACGATTATTACGTTAGCGACCAGCAACGCTACAGCGACCAGGCGTATCGTCTCTTTACTTTAGCACTCGCACAACAAACCGACCTAGGGGCGATGAATCGTTTGCGCAGCAATAGTAAGTTGAGTTCCGTAGCGGCCTACCACTTAGCGGGGGCTTACGCCCTAGCAGGACAAAAAAATGTGGCCAAAGAATTAATCGCAAACGTGAGTACCAGTATTCCCGCCTACCGCGAATATGGCTACACCTACGGTAGCTCGGTGAGGGATATGGCGATGATCTTGGATATGCAGCTGCTGTTAGGCGAGCTAGATAAAGCCGGTAATATGGCCGTTCGCCTAGCCAATGCGGTCAACAAGCAATCTTGGCTACATAGCCATGAGGTAGGCCTCGTCCTATCGGCTATGAGTAAGCTAGTGGGGCAGGGGGGGCCTTCCAATAATGTGCTAATTCGCTACGCCCTCCAAGGCGGCAAGGCCAATGAGTTGGGCGGTAGCGAAGCCTTACTGCAAGTAGAACTCCCTACTGAAAAAGATGGCCGCTTCACCGTCACCAACCTAGGGAAAAGCCCGCTTTTTGCTAGCATCATTACCCAGGGCCAACCACTACCTGGCGACGAAAAAGCAGCGGCCAATAACCTGAAACTTGTCGTCGCCTATACCGACCTAAAAGGCAACCCACTAGATGTGAGCCAGCTGAAAGCCGGTACCGATTTCTACGCTACCTACACCGTCACCAACCCCGGAACGCTAGGAACCGACTACCGTGAAATGGCGCTCAATAGCACCGTTGCCAGCGGATGGGAAATCGTTAACGACCGAATGGATAGCTTCGTAAGCGATCAAAAGGAAAGCTACTACGAGTATCGCGATTATCAGGATGCTTCGGTCGCTACTTTTTTCCACTTGCCTAAGCAGAATGCCCAAAGCTACCGCCTCACGCTCACCGCTGCCTACCCTGGCCGCTATTACCTGCCCTCTCAAATGGCAGAGGCTATGTATGATCAGGATGTGCAAGCGGCTACCATGGGCAAATGGGTGGTCGTAGCCCCTTAACCGTATGATGCGCGAGTAAAAGTAGTAGCCTTCTTTTTTGCCGGCC
The DNA here is from genome assembly GCA_036735605.1 of Lewinella sp. GTDB lineage: Bacteria > Bacteroidota > Bacteroidia > Chitinophagales > Saprospiraceae > Neolewinella. The sequence goes on from DAINNZ010000057.1 coordinate 10,431, forward strand.
GCTCCGCTCGCCCTGTCTGAAGCGGGCACGCTGTGCAGGGGCAAGGGCTTGTTTTGTAGCGCAAGAGAGTGACCAACCAGCCTCCCTAGCCGCTTATTCGGCGAAGGAGCTTAGAGGCACTTGCGCTACCAAGAAAGTCTTGCCCCTGCCTATTTGGCCCAACTCCTAAATCGACTGGTTCGCTAGGGAGAACTGCTGCGTAGTTTATCTTTTTAAATTGGTTTCATAAATTTCAATCCATTGATCCGTTGTCATTTTTGAACAAAGTTCGCCTATGAGCTCAAAAGGAATTTGATTAGGTTGCTTAAATCGAATACAGCTTTTTCCCATATCTAACTTAGTTTTACTATGTCTTGGATATTCGTCGGTAAACCATTTTAGTAACACAGGATTTACATAAAGCCCCATGTGGTAAAGGGCTACATAGTTTTTTTGTGAGGCGATACTAATAAATGGTAAAGGTTGTTTTGGATCGCAATGATAACCATCTGGATAAACCGAGTGCGGAACAACAAAAGCAAGCATTCCATAACTAAATGCCTCTGCAAATCCTTTTGGTAAATTTGAAAGAATAACTTTTCGCAATTGGCCAACTACCATTTTTCTTTCGTCTGTAAGCTGCTCAAGGTACTGTGCGGTTGTTTGTATCATCATTTTTTTTAGAGTTGTTCGCTTTGCGTTTCTTGGTGTCCTGGCGGTTCAAAAATCGAGGTTCAACCCTTTATGGATTTTCTGCTACTACAAACAGTTCAATAGCCTTTGTAGCACATCTACTTGGTAGATATCGTACTCTTCGAAGCCGCTGCTCCAGAAGATTTGCAGGTAGTCTAGGTCGCTTTGGCGAAGTGTAGAGATCATGGAACGATCGATGGGATAGACCACTTCGTAGAATAGTTCGCGGCGTTTTTCGTCCCAGCTTCCGTTGGCCACATTGGCGGCGCTGAGGTGGATGAAATTGCCATCGAGGAGGTGGATGCTCAGTAGGCTACCTTTATTGATATAGCCGTAGGTTTGTAGGGCATTCGGGTTGGCAAAGGTAAGGCGAACGACCAAGTAGCGGTAGCCTCCTTTACTTTGGATGTTGGCCGTGGCACTGAGGTATTCTTTGCCTTCCAAGTAGGGGCGCAGTGTTTCATCCGTATGGGTGAACAGCAGCTCGGAAGTGCTGGCTCGCAGATATTGGCCGCTTTCGGGGTCGTTGCCTTCAAAAGCGAGCTGGCAGGGCGTATCGGGCAGTTGGCCATTTTGGTGGATACTCCTGCCGTAGCCAGTGAAGCTTTCTTTAGGTAGCCCTAGCAATTTTTGGGCATGGGGTAGTAAGGTTTCGCTTTTAGCTCCTCTGGCTGCGCGCGCATTGCGGATGCTTCGACTTTCGTTATAGGCTTGGGCGTAATTTTTTTGATCTACTACGCGCTTGGCAGCTTGGTATTTGTTCTGCGCCGTGGCTTGCTCGAAGGCAGCTTCTTGCTCAATTTTTTTGGCTAGCTGAAACTGCCGCTGCAACTGCCCAGCAAGGGCAGCTTGATCTGGGCTTTTAGCGGCCGCGAGGCGCTTTTCTAACTGCTGGCGGTTGGCCGTAGCGGCTGCGGCGCGCTCTTTGGCTAGCACCTCGGCTTCTTCGGCTAACTGCATCTTCCGAATGGCGATGCGCTGTAGGTCTTCTTCCGAAACGCTTACTTCTGCGTCCAATGGGGCAATCGTGACGGCAATAACTGGATAGATGGACGCAGCGTCCTTGCCATTGTAGTCTTCAACCGGTTCATTGGTGTTGAAGTAGCGTGCGCTGCCATCAGCTTCCACGATAATCTTGGAACCGTCTGTATGTGTTCGAATCACTTGCGCGGATAAGGATGGCAAGCAGCCAAAGAAGAGAAGACTTAAGAAGAGAAGACCCAATGTCCATTTTTGTAATAGCTTCATCGTTTTTGGGAATTTTAACTTTATGCCTCGCTCGTAGGTTATACCTTCGGTAGGCTTACGTACCTACATTAACGCAAAGAAACGGAAAATTCTTTCCATCTTTGTCTTTCAAGCTCTGTATATGCCGTTGGATAGTGTTTATTTGATAAAAATCGGCTTTTTACCGATCGACGTATGGGATATCCTAGATATTCTCATCGTAGGCTTTATCCTTTATCAACTCTATCGCTTGGTAAAAGGTAGTGTAGCACTCAAGATATTTGTAGGTATCGGCGCGCTCTTGTTGAGCTACCAGGTCTTTAAGCTACTTGGTATGGATTTGCTCTCGCAGATCATGTCGAGTATCATTGGCGCGGGTTTTATTGGAATTATTGTCATCTTTCAGCCAGAAATTCGCCGCTTTTTGCTGCTATTGGGCAATAGTACCCTCCGGCAGCGGCAAGCCATGATTAATAAGCTACTCGGCCGAGAGGATGCCGCTGCGGGGGAAATGGGGGCAGCGCACGAAGCCCTCAAAAAAGCCCTCCTGAAGTTGGCTAGGCGGCGCACTGGCGCGCTGCTGGTGCTGCTGGATGATGATGACCCGATCACCTTTATTACTGGCGGCGTAGAGCTCAATGCCGATATTAGCGAAGGCTTGGTAATGAGTATTTTTCACAAAGAAAGCCCCCTACACGATGGGGCACTCACGATCCGAAACCGCCGCCTCAAAAGAGCCAGTGCCATTTTGCCGGTATCCGAAAATACTGAAATCCCACAGAGTTTGGGCCTCCGGCACCGAGCAGCCTTGGGTATCTCCGAGCGAACGGATGCTTGCTGCTTGGTGGTGTCGGAAGAAAGTGGCAAAATATCCTTCACCCGCGAAGGAATCTTGGAAAAAGCCATCAGCGAAGATCGACTGGAAGTTATTTTGCAACGCTACCTGTAAGTAAATGTACCCTAGGTGGTTTTGCCTCATTCAGAACGAAATTTCGCTACGCGGCTAGTTCGCTACACGCGGCTGCCTTCGGCGGTTGGGCTGCCGCTCGCAGTCGTTTGAGGGCCTGGCGAACAACTCTATTCGCGCTGTGCTTTTCTCCTGCCTTGGAAAATGCCTAGTAGTGTGAAGAAAAATGGCCACTTTCATTGCTCGCTTTTCATAGTTTAACTACCTTAGCCGCCATAGCGGGAAGTCTTGTAGAGGCACAGCGTAGAGGCACAGCGGCTCTGTGAGGTATCCCCTCGCTTTTGATGAGGCAACATTTGCGCTACATGATTACCTTTGCCCCTGCCTCTGGCCAATCTTCATGTTTCAATTACGAGCCTTCAATTACGCATTAGTCATTGATCTCTAACGTAACTTGATGATTGAAAACTAAAAACTAAAAACTGAAAACTGAAAACTGAAAACTAAAAACTAAAAACATGCAAGCCACACAAGATTTTATTAGTGCCAACAAGGCACGATTTTTAGAGGAGCTGATGGTGCTCTTGCGCATTCCGAGTGTGAGTGCCGACCCTGCCTATGCGATGGAGGTGCAGCGCTGTGCGGGTCAGGTGGCCGAATACCTAGTGCGCGCTGGTTTGGAAAAAGCGGAGATTATCCCGACGGCCGGCCACCCCATTGTGTATGCCGAGAAGATAATTGACCCCGCCAAGCCGACTATCCTAGTGTATGGGCACTACGACGTGCAGCCGCCTGATCCGGTAGATTTATGGGAAACCCCGCCCTTTGAGCCGACGATTAAAAAAACGGATATCCACCCCGAGGGGGCTATTTTCGGTAGAGGTACGGCGGATGATAAAGGGCAATTTTTTATGCACCTCAAAGCCGTGGAGGCGATGATTGCTGCCAACGAGCTGCCCTGTAACGTGAAAATCATGATCGAAGGCGAGGAAGAAGTAGGCAGCAACCACTTAGAGGGCTTCCTGCGGGAAAACGTAGCCAAGCTAGCCGCCGATGTGATCCTGATTTCAGATACGAGCATCATTGCCAACGACACGCCCAGCATCACCACGGGTCTGCGGGGCTTGAGTTATATAGAAGTGAAGGTGACGGGCCCGAACCGCGATTTACATTCCGGTGTTTATGGCGGAGCAGTTGCGAACCCGCTCAATACGCTTTGCAAAATGATTGCCAGCTTGATGGATGCGGATAACCACATCACCATCCCGGGTTTTTATGAAGACGTAGTGGAGCTGAGCAGCGAGGAGCGTTACGCCCTCAATCAGGCACCCTTCGAGGAGGAAGCCTATAAAAAATACCTCAAAATTGGCGCGGTGGAAGGCGAAAAAGGCTATACCACCTTGGAGCGTACTAGCATCCGCCCGACGCTGGACGTCAACGGCATCTGGGGCGGCTATACCGGAGAAGGTGCCAAGACGGTTTTACCCGCCCTGGCGCAAGCCAAAATTAGTATGCGCTTAGTGCCTTACCAAGATCCCGATAAAATCACGGCCTTATTCGAGGCGCATTTCAAGAAGATAGCCCCCCCCTCAGTGCAGGTGGAGGTGAACCCACACCACGGCGGCAAGCCGAGCGTTACGCCAACGGATACCCTAGAATACAAAGCAGCTCACTTGGCGATGGAGGCTACCTTTGGCAAAGCACCCATCCCGAAAAGAGAAGGGGGGAGCATCCCCATCGTGGCGCTCTTTGAAGAGGTGCTCGGCTTGAAAAGCATTTTAATGGGCTTTGGCCTAGATAGCGACGGCCTGCACTCACCTAATGAGCACTACGGCTTATTCAATTTCTACAAAGGCATCGAAACCATTCCACACTACTTCCATTACTACACGGCACTAAAAGCCGCTGAATAAAGATGAGCCAAGGCATCAGCAAACCTTTCTACGTCCTGCTTAGCCTACCGGCTACGGCGATGGGCTTCGCGCTCTGTGTGCAGATTGCTGCCTTGAGCTGGATTCTGAATACCCAGTATGGCCTCAATATCGAGGAAATTGGCTTCGTTTGGTTGGCGGGCCCGCTAGCGGGCATTCTCGGCCAGGTAATAGTGGGTTTTATCAGCGATAAAGTATGGTTTTGGAAGGGCCGCCGCCGTCCTTTCATCCTCATCGGCGGAACGATAGCGGCTTTGATGATCCTCGCACTGCCTTTTATCGATGTCCTACACGCGGGCTTAGGTTTTGGTAGCTTGGTGGGCATCGCGATTACCGTAGCTTTACTACTCGATTTGGCCATTAATGTGAGCTTTAACCCAGCGCGTTCTATCATCGCTGATGTGACGCCCGCTGGAGCCGCTCGGACGAAAGGCTATACTTGGATGCAAACCATTTCCGGCTTCTTCGGCGTTTTAGCCTACTTGATCGGAGCTTTTGTGAGTAATTATTTCCTGATCTACGTCGGAGCCGTTTTAGTCTTCCTCTTCGCTGTTTTGCCCACTTTGTTCATCGAAGAGCCGCGAGATCTGAGTGCGGAAAAAAGCCCTACCGCAGCGCCAGAACGTAGGGAGACAGATTGGCCGACTTTCCTGAAGATATGCCTGGCGCACGCTTTCACTTGGGTGGGAGTGCAGACAATGTTTATCTACACTTTTGCCTACATTAAGGAGGTTATTATGGGCTACCAGACAGATGCTACGCTCACCACGGCTCAGAACAACGAGATAGGTTTTAACATCGGTATTGCTTTTGCTATCCTGAATACAGTAGGCTTCTTACTGCCGGCCTTGGTGCTGCAACCCATTGCTTTGCGTATTGGTCGTGTTAAAACGCACGCCATGGCACTAGGGATGAGTGCCCTAGGCTATGCTTTGATAGTTTGGGGCGGCGGACAGTCGATCCAGAGCTTTTTCTTCCTGATGGCTATCGTCGGTATCGGCTGGGCTGCGGTGGTGAGTTTACCCTTCGCGATTATGTCGGAGATCGTAGATCAGCGGCGGATGGGGCTTTTTATGGGTTTATTCAATCTTTCCGTGGTGTTGCCGCAGATCGTGGCCTCCAATCTAGGTGGCTGGATTCACGCATCGGCGGATAAATCGCTCATCTTTAGCATTGGTGCCGTCACGCTTACTATTTCAGCGCTCTTGTGGCTGCTCGTACGTGAGCCTAAAGCGGCTTAAGAAGGCACTCAAGGAACGATACGCCCTAGCTAGAGGCCAGGGCGTATCGCTTGTATTTTAAAGACTTAAGTACTCGGACAAAATTAATTGCACCTATTTAATCTGGTAGATTAAATAGGTCTGAGTATTTCGTTAGCAATCGAAGTTGGCCACTTCTGTGCGGGCTTCTACTAGCGATTGCTGTACTTCCGCTTGGTTAAGGCCAGCCGTGCAGCGAGCGTAGTCTTCAACCACGTCTAACCAGCCATTCAAGGAATTCCGGTAGGCATTGCAATTGGCCACGCTAGGGTCGTTGGCATAGTTGTTGGCAGCCACTGTGAGGCTGTTCAATACGGTCTCCACATTCTGGCTGTAAGCAAGCGTGGTACACAAGCGGCCACCTGGCGTGAGGACTTCGTTGGCGGCGTCATCGTCTTTGCCGCAACTCGCGAATTGTAGAACCGCAATAGCGGCGAAGAAAAAAAATAGCTTTCGCATAGGTACTTATGAGTTAAGTGGCTACAGTGTGCCACAAATGAACAATACAGCTTTTTATAGCTAATTGTAGAAACTTGTTACAACAGAGCCTATTTTTTTTCTCCGAATTCAGCTAAAGCCGCTTTTTTTACTGCCTCTGCTACGCGCCAGGCAACCCTTTCGTCGAGGGTGGGTGGAATGATCCTATCGCGCGTAGGCGTCCGGATATGTTCGGCAATCGCTTGGGCGGCGGCTAGCTTCATATCGGGTGTAATACGGGGTGCCCGTGCGTCTAAAGCACCTCGGAAGATACCGGGGAAGCCGAGTACATTGTTGATTTGGTTCGGCAAATCGCTGCGGCCGGTGCCCACAATGGCCGCTCCGCCGGCTAGTGCCTCCTCCGGCATAATCTCTGGCGTAGGGTTGGCCATCGCGAAGATAATCGCCTCCTGCGCCATAGATGCGACGTCCTCCCGGTTGAGCAAGTTGCCTACACTAACGCCAATAAAGACATCGGCTCCTTTGAGCACATCTTGAACCGAGCCCGATAGGTTATTCGGGTTGGTAAACTGCAAAATTTCTTGCTTCGCCTCGTTCAAATCGGGGCGCTGCCGATGAATAGCCCCCTTGCTATCGCAGAGGATAATCTCCCGCACAGGCGTGCAAGCAGAATTGTCGGAATGATCCACGCAGCGCAACAAACGCGCAATCGCAATACCTGCCGCTCCTGCGCCATTGATCACCACTTTGAGGTCTTTCATCTCCTTGCCTACCAATTTGGCGCTATTAATCAAGGCTGCCAGCGTCACGATAGCTGTGCCATGCTGATCGTCGTGAAAAACGGGAATCCCAATGTCCTGCAAACGCCGTTCCACTTCAAAGCTACGCGGTGCCGAAATATCTTCCAGATTGATGCCGCCAAAAACTGGTGCTATAAGCTTTACTGTCTCCACGATCTTATCCACATCTTGGGTGTCCAAGCAAATCGGGAAAGCATCCAAGTCGGCAAAACGCTTGAAAAGCATCGCCTTGCCTTCCATCACGGGAATAGCCGCCAAAGGACCAATATCGCCCAGACCCAAAACCGCAGAACCATCCGTTACGATCGCAATCGTATTGCTTTTGATCGTATAATCATACACCGTCTTAGGGTCTTGGTGGATCGCCAAGCAAGGTGCTGCTACCCCTGGGGAATAAACCAGTGAAAGGTCTTCGGTGGTGCGAACATCCATCTTGAGACCCGTTCGTATTTTACCCCGCAAACGGCGGTGTAAGTGAAGCGATTCTTCGTTATAATCCATCTTTTTTTTATTTTGATTAGGAATAAGTCGTGCCACGGCCTTGAAAGACAAGCACCTGCCTCCGGCTCTATACAGACAAGGCAGGGAGGCCGCTAACGCATAGATTCCTGGCCGCCTCGTTTGTCCATACAGAAAGGCCGCGCAAAGGTAGTCGCTTTTTTTGGCAAGCCATAACACCTGGCTTTAATCGATATTACCCCGTCACCTAGGGGCTGCGCTGCCTAGCGTTTAGGCTTCAGTCTATAATTTTTTTGGCATAAATGCAGGGGCAAGGCTTGTTTGAGGGCGCAAGTGGGGGAGGTGTTTCGTCGCAGTCCTTCCTACAAAATGGATGGCGAAAATGACCTCGAAAAAGCAGAATAGGCGCTTGCTGCCTGTACGGGTCTATTCTCCATCTCCAATGAAAAGAGCAGGCAAAAAAAGCCTATTAAACTACGCTAAATTAAGGCTCCCTATGAAGCGGCCGCTGCTTTTGCCTTAGTTTTTAGCACAGGGAAAGTGAGGCCATAACCAATTTGCCCTCGGTTTTCGTTGAAATTAAAACCTTGGAGGCTAGACCGCTTCAGCCAAGAGAAACCTAACTGAAGACTGTGGAGTTTCCCAACTTGCCAGTTGATATTGCCGCGTAAGGCATGGCTGTTGCCATCCTTCAATCCATCTAGCTGCGTAAAATTGAAGGTGTGGTTGAGGCTAATTTGTCCTCTCTTATTCGCAAGTTGCTGCCTGAAGCCTAGGGTAAAACCGTAGGCGTCGGTAAGCCGTTCTGCTACGTCAATACGAGAAAAATTACTACCTAAAAGGAAGGTCGTCTGTTGATTACTCAGCCGATAGGAATAATTTAAGGCAGCAAAGAGGGTGCCTAGGTCATCGAAATTTTCGCTCAGCGGGTTGTCGTTTTGCGTTTGTTGGTAATTCAAATTAGCGGTGAGGGTGCTCATGGGCCGATCTTTAGCGCCTTTGCTGCTGATAGACCAACTGCCGCCGATGTTTTCTGTTGTGCTGGCTATTCGCAAGGTGTCGTTTAAAATCACTAGCGCCGAAGGGCGATTATCTTGGTTGAAGTTGGAGTAGTTCAAGGCCAGGTTCCATCGGCCTTTTCCCATGATATGGATATTGCCCGAGCCAATGAGCCGGCGGTTGGTCTCTGCGCGCTGCTCGTATAGGTTGTTTCGTTGCACGCCCAGGCTAGTTTGTAGCCGGAAGCTTCCTTTGAAAAGACCAAAACCAAGGCTGCCCCGTATATTTTCCCAGTCTCCATTGAGGAAATAGGTGCCCATGCTCTCGAAGCCAGGATCGATGCGCTCATAGTCGAACCCTAGATGGAAAGCACGTAGCCGATAGTCGGCTCCTCCCTTGATCGCTAAGCCGGTCTGGGTGGAGAAGCGCGGTGTAAAGAGTGTTTCGACCAATCGCGCTCCTCGATAATCTTCAACTGGGAAAATACCCGACTCCCTGTTTCTGTTGAAACCACTAGCCGCTGCCTCGGCGTATAGCCTGAGTTGGTCATTGATTTCCTGTTTCCAAGCTAGCCCCAACACTATGTTTTCGGCCGGCGGCGGGATACCTAGAGAATCGCTGAGCGGCAGGCCAAGCGTTCGGTCTTCCGCTCGGAAGTAGATGATGTCTAGGTGGCTGGCATCGGTGCCCCAACCTGCTCGGCCACCCCAGGCAAATCGGTTGTACAAGGGTTGGCTGAAGAACAGATCAATATCTTGCTCAACTTCTCTACGCCCTTGCCGCAAGCGACCCCACATACCTGCTAAGCGGAGTTGGCCTGGGTTTATTTCCAGTCCACCCCCCAAAAAGGTATGGTTGTTGAGGGTGAATTGACCAAAGTGCATATTCCGGTAGCCGGCATGAAGCTGAAGCCATTTATAACGCGGACTGAGGCCAAACTGCCGAAAAACAGGGAAGTTGAGATTGGGCCGCTGCCGACCAATAGCAAAACTAATAGGAATGTTGAATTCCTCCAGCAGTTGTAGGTTCATCCGGCCGTTGGCGACAAACTGAAATGGCGCAGCACGATCCTGTAAGCCGGATACCTGATAAAACTGCGTGCCAAAATACATGCCGCCACTAAGTTGTACGGAAGAGGATTGGCGAAGCGTACTCAGCGTTTGCGCCAAGCTAAAGGTAGGCATAAGTGCTAGGTAGAAGCACAGTGCCAGCAAGTATCGCCGGGCCAGCCCCCAATCAATTTGTCTTGGCTGCGAAGCACCTGCTTGTAAGTGTATATTCGGGCTCATCGGCTATTTGTCTTGGGGGGGGCTAACGATTGTACTCAATGGAGATCGGCTACCATCGGGATAGATGACTTGCAGGGCAAAGCGATGCTCAAGTGCTCGTGGAACGCTCCATTTGAATACATCCGGTGCCAGCCTTCTGAGCGGGCGCAGGCCTTCACTTCCTTTGGCCGCGTATAGTTGTAGGCCGCTTGCATCGGCTGCTACGCCTTGCCAGCTTAGCTCCCACTTATTTTCATGGGCTACCAGCTGGATGGATAATTGGCTCACGCCTGCCCGACTAGGCTTAGCGGTTGCTCGGATGGATAAAGGCCCCGAATCAGCAAAGTGTTGGGCTTCATCAATTGCTCTGATTTTGTAACGGTAGTTTTGCTCGGCTACAACTTGGGTATCTGCGAAAATAGTATCCTGCGGGCTTAATAAACGCAGTAATTGCCAGGCCTTCTCGCCTTCTTTGCGCCATATTTCCTGCCGCTGTACATCGGGGCTATTGCTGGGGCGAAAATGCAGGCAGATGCTATCCGCCTGATTAGAATAGTGGCTAATGAGCGGGGCGGAAGGGGGGATTTTATCCGGCCGCATTAATTCCAATATATCGGAATATTCAGAAGGGTTGAAGTTGTTATCTAGGGCCACGATGCGGTAGTAAATTTTTTCGTTGAGTACATCCAGCCTAGTAGAGTCAAAGAAGTAGTTTTGGTGTAGAATTTCGGTGCTGATTTGCAGGAATTCCCGATTTTTAGCGTGGCTACTATAGACTCTGTAGCCTTGTAAATCAGGTTCTTTACCCGCTTCCCATA
>DAINNZ010000058.1:0-14517 GCA_036735605.1 Lewinella sp.
GCGCGCGCACAGCGTGCGTGCGCGTACAAAATTGGCTCACATATCCTCTAATTCAATCTGCTATGCTTCGCACGTATCTCCTTGTAAGTTTTTCCCTCTTATTAGTCAGTGGGCTTTTAGCTCAGAAAACCTATCTTCATTGCGGGAAGCTCATTAGTGCAACGGATAGTCGGGTGGCTGACAACATGACAATTGTGGTGGAAGGCGACCGCATTATAAGCGTGAGCCAAGGCTATTTAAATCCGGCGCCTGAAGATCAATTAATTGATCTCAAAGCACATACCGTGATGCCGGGTTTAATTGACCTACATGTGCATTTGGAGGGGCAATCGAGCCGAACACGCTACCTAGAGGTTTTCACAAAAGACCCCGCTGATATAGCCTTACGAGCTACTACCTATTGTGAAAAAACGCTAAAAGCGGGCTTTACGACCGTGCGCGACCTAGGAGGCTCGGGGGTTAATATCTCGCTCCGAAACGCGATTCAAGAAGGGCATATCATTGGACCACGCATCCTCACGGCCGGTAAATCCATTGCCACGACGGGGGGGCATGCCGACCCAACCAACGGTTACCGCAGCGATCTCATGGGCGATCCGGGGCCTATGGAGGGCGTCATTAACAGCCCCGACGAGGCCTACAAGGCGGTGCGGGCGCGCTATAAAACGGGCGCGGACTGCATCAAGATCACCGCTACCGGCGGCGTTTTGAGTGTGGCTAAAGACGGCTCCGGCCCGCAATTTAACCAAGAAGAGCTCAACGCTATTGTGGCAGCAGCCAAAGACTACGGCCTACACACGGCGGCCCATGCCCACGGTAACGAAGGCATGCGACGCGCCATTCTAGCGGGTATTACCACCATTGAGCACGGTAGTATGATGGATGAAAGCACTATGGACTTAATGATACAGCACGGTACTTACCTAGTGCCTACCATCAGCGCAGGGCGCTTCGTGGCCGATCAGGCTAAAATACCTGGTTATTACCCAGCCATTATCGTACCCAAAGCCTTGAGCATCGGCGATGTCATCCAAGCTACTTTCGGCAAGGCCTACAAAAGAGGGGTAAAAATAGCCTTCGGTACGGACAGTGGCGTTAGTTACCATGGCGATAATGCCCGTGAATTTAGCTACATGGTAGAAGCAGGGATGCCCCCCTTAGAAGCGATCCTGAGTGCCACCCGAACGGCTGCTGAAGTAATAGGACTTTCGGACGAAATCGGGCAAATCCGCGCAGGTTGGCAAGCCGACATCATCGCCGTAGAAGGCGATCCGATACAAGACATCAGCCGAATGGTGCAGGTACAATTCGTTATGAAAGCAGGTACGATTTACTAATGCCCATTCTTTCCTCCACTTATCAGCCTTCCAAATGGTGGTTGCGCAATGCTCACCTCAACACCATCACGCCAGCCTTATTCCGCAGCGTGGAGGACGTCGAATACGAGCGCGAAGTATTGGAACTGGCCGACGGCGATTTCCTAGACCTCGACTGGTTTAAAAACCAAGAAGCGAACCCACGGCTCGTGGTGGTGCTTCATGGCTTAGAAGGTGCTGCCGATCGCCCCTACGTGCAAGGGATGTGCCGTTATTTCACCCAACGAGGCTGGCATGCGCTGGCACTCAACCAGCGAACTTGCGGCGGGCGTATGAACCGTCTATTGCGTGCCTATCACATGGGCAGCACCGACGATCTCCACAGCTGCTTACAACACGCCATCCGAAAAGGCTATCAACAAATTGGGCTAGTAGGCTTTAGTATGGGAGGCAACCATGTGATGAAGTACCTAGGGGAACAAGGCCAAAACACCCCAGCAGAAGTGATGGGTGGCGTAGCTTTTTCGGTTCCGTGCCATATTGCTAGTGCCAATGTAGAAATTGACAAATTACACAATAGGCTCTATCTCAAGCGATTTTTGGAGGGGCTTAACCAGAAGATGCGACTAAAAAAAGAAGCCTTCCCCGACCAAATAGTATTGCCCAAACAAATGCCTACCTCCTTCGCCAGCTTTGATGACCGTTTCACCGGCCCTCTACACGGCTTTAGCGGAGCGATGGACTATTGGACAAAATGCAGCAGCCGCCAATTTATACCCAGCATACAGCGCCCTACCCTACTCGTCAATGCCCAAGACGATACCTTCCTGAGCGACCTATGCTACCCGAAAGACGAGGCACAAACTATGCCCCACTTCTTCCTAGAGATGCCGCGCTATGGCGGCCATGTGGGCTTTAGTGGTGGTGCTAATTATTGGACGGAAGAACGCGCCTTTGCCTTTTTAGAAGAAATTGGCGGTTAAAAAACTAGTATTTGTAAAAACCTTCCCCCGATTTCTTTCCTAGCTTGCCGGCTCTAACCATATTGACCAACAAAGGGCAAGGAAAATAATGCGGCCGACCAAAGCCTGCATACATCACCTCCAGTATCGCCAAGCAAGTGTCTAAACCGATGAAGTCGGCTAGTTGAAGTGGCCCCATGGGATGCGCCATCCCCAGCTTCATCACCGTATCAATTTCCTCAGCTCCTGCAACGCCTTCCCAAAGCGTATGGATAGCTTCGTTAATCATAGGCATTAGGATGCGGTTCGATACAAAGCCGGGGTAATCATTCACACTTACCGGATTTTTACCCAGTTGGTGGCTTAGCTCCATCACCGTAGTATTGGTGGCATCGTTGGTGGCATAACCCCTAATGACCTCCACCAGTTTCATCACGGGCACTGGATTCATAAAGTGCATACCAATCACTTGCTCTGGCCGTTGTGTTGCAGCAGCAATACGCGTAATACTAATCGAAGAAGTATTAGAGGCCAAAATGGCAGCTGCCGGCGCATACTCATCCAGCTGTCGAAAAATTTTCAACTTCAAATCCACATTTTCCGTAGCCGCCTCTACGACTAGCTCGGCTTTTTCTACACCCGCCGCAAGCGAAGTGGTAGTTTGGATACGGCCTAGCATTGCCCCTTTTTCGGCCTCATTGATCAACTCCTTTTTGACCCAACGATCTAAGCTGCTATGGATGGCCGCTAGGCCTTTTTCTAATCCCTTCGGATCGATATCAATCAATAAAACTTGGTGGCCTGAGGAGGCAAAAACTTGGGCTATACCGTTCCCCATTTGGCCGGCACCGATTACACTAAGGTTCATTTTATTTGGCTTTTTTACTGCGTTTGGCTTCGTTTCTTTCAATCACATGGCTAGGGCGCGACCATTTTATCTTCTCTTTGAAGGCTGGCGCTCCTGGGTCTTCGCTCATCACAGGCTGGGGTGCTTTGGCGAAGGGTTTACTAGGTTGTAAGCCCAATGCAGCGAACATTTCTAAATCGACAAACTCCTCTGGATTCGGCGTGGTTAGCAACTTGCTTCCACCGAAGATAGAGCCTGCACCCGCAAGGAAACAAAGTGCTTGGCCCTCCTGCGTCATTTGCGTTCGGCCTGCGCTTAAGCGGATAGTCGTGCGTGGCATCACGATGCGCGTAACGGCTATCATACGCACCATCTCGAAGATGCTCAAAGGTGGTTGATCCTCTAGCGGTGTTCCTCCTACTGCCACTAGGGCATTAATAGGCACACTCTCTGGCTGAGGGTCTATGGACGCTAGTGTGAGCAACATCTTAAGCCGGTCTTCGATCGTTTCTCCCATCCCCAAAATACCCCCCGAGCAAACCGTTAGCCCTGCTTTTCGAGCATGATCGATGGTATCTAAGCGATCTTGATAACCACGTGTGGAGATTACCTCTTTGTAGAACTCCTCGCTGCTATCTAAGTTGTGGTTGTAAGCATACAGCCCTGCCGCTGCTAAGCGCTGCGCCTGATTGGGCGTAAGCATCCCTAGGGTGGCGCACACTTCCAGATCAAGCTGATTGACCGTACGCACCAGTTCTAAGACATGCTCAAAATCTTCATCGTCCTTTACATTACGCCAAGCAGCCCCCATACAAAGGCGGCTACTCCCCATGCCTTTCGCCCGCTCGGCAGCAGATTTAACTTGCTCCACTGTCATCAAATCGTTCTCCTCTATATTCGTGTGGTAACGCGCCGCCTGCGGGCAATAGCCACAATCTTCAGGGCAGCCCCCCGTCTTGATACTCAATAGATTAGAGACTTGTACTTCATTCGGATTATGATGCTCACGATGAACCGTAGCGGCCTGAAAGACTAAATCCATCAAAGGCATATCATGTAAAACGCGAAGGCGGTCGAGCGTCCAATTGGTCATATTTGCTTAGTTTAAAATGTGTATCGCCAAAAAAGGTAGCCAAGTCAGCGGCGCAAAGGTCTTTATCCCTTCAGGCGCGGCGAAGATACGCAAAGTATTTTTTTCACCCTTTTTTGGCTGCCCCCAATACGGTCTTCTTTCCGCCAGCCTAACTAAAAGCCCTGTAGGTCTCAAGATAGCTATATCCTAAGTACTCGGACCTATTTAATGCAACTTTTCAATCTGGTAGATTTTGCTTTCAGCCGAGTGAAAAGGTGTAATTAATTTTGTCCGAGTACTTATTCTGCTGCTTCGGTATTTTGCCATTGCTGTATTAAAGTATCCTGGATAGCCGCTTTCTCGGCAGCCGTGAGCCTAGCTTCGGTTGGGCTTTCTGCGCGGTGCTTGTCGGGTAAAAAGTCTTGCTCGATCCACCGACTTAGCTGCTCTGAGTCGGCTTGATATTGTTTACAGGCTCGGCAAATGCCTAGGTGCAAGCGCAGCTTGAGAGTCGCTAGCAGCGGTAAGCCTTTCGATTGCTTTTCCTCGATCAGTTCGCCCGCCTTTTTACAGCTAAGTTGTAGATATTTACGCATTGACGCTGTTTTTTTATTAGAGTTGTTGAAACCAGTTTTTGTCTAAACAGAGCCGTAGCAGTAATTTTGATCGGTGTAATATCTGCCAATAATTAGACTGGGTGATTTGGCAATCCTGACAAATTTCGGCAGCTGATTTTTCACTTAGATACTTACTGGTGATGATAAAGCGCCAAACGGCTGGCAAAGCATCCATACAGGAATGGAGTACCTGCTTAAAAGCCAGATCATCCAATAAATGAGGGGAAGAGCTATCGAAGCCAAGCGAAGCGGCCTCCTCTGTCCAGTGGCCATTAGGTAGAAACTGCTCCTCGGCTCGCTGTTGAGCCCGATAGCCATCCGCTGCATCTAGGGAGAGCGTACCTTTTTTAAGCTGATAGCGATAATAATCGTAGATCTTGTTGCGTAGTATAGCCATCAACCAAGTTTTCACCGCACTGTGCCCTTTGAACTGCCTTTGGTGCTCTAGGGCACTCAGAAGCGTATCTTGCACCAAATCCTTCGCAACTTCCTCCTGCCGAAGCTTAGCAAAGGCATAGGCATAGAGCGGATCGGCATAAAGGCCTACCCATTCTTCGATCTGAGACTGCTTTTGCTTTTCCACAAATCTGTTTTTTACGAGATGGTTGAATTTACTGGTGCAAATGTAGGCTAGCTGACGTAATTCCTCGAAAAAGCAGCCACTATTTTACAAAATACGCTTTAGCCGTCTTGCGCTAAAAAGCAAACCCTTGCCCCTGCCCCTCGGGCAAATATTCTTAAGCTCAATGAGCGAGCAGTAAATGCACGCTTGCCCGTCTGATTGCGAAAAAAATGCTACTTTCGCACATTGCTTGATAAACCGACTTTATGGCTAAATTAGAAAAGCTAGCGATTGCTTATTGTGTAGAAGATGCGGACTGGGCCTTGCAGCTACAAGAGGAATTAGCCGAAGTAGCTGATTTTCAATTTTTTAGCGCTGGAGCTGATAACACAGGCCCCGTGCTCAGTGAGCTATGCAAGCCCTATCAAGGTTGGCTATTGCTACTCATCAGTGATGCTTTTTTGCAAAATGCAAACTGTATGCTCTACGCTACCCGCCTACTTAACCATGGAGGATACCCCACCTTAGCGGTACTAGTAGATACTCGTCAAGTAGATACCACCCTAGGAGAAACAAGCCTTGTTCCGCTAGAACTAAATAAGCAGCGCGACATTATGGAGTACATCAATCGCTGGCAAGCACGCTACCTAGATCTAAGGCGGCAAAGCAAAAACATCAGCGAAGAAGCCGGCCCCGATTTTGATCGCTACCTGCTAAAAATAAGGGAAGTATCGGGCCAAATTAACGACTTCTTACAACAGTTACTCGATTCCGCCCCTTTGCATTGGGAAGAACTGCGCTACAATCATTTTGAAAATTTCTTTAGCTATATTGAGCAAGAAGAACAACACGCAGCCTTTATAACAAACCGTAGCCAAGCAAATAAACCAACCCCTGCTATTGATGACGACGAGCTAGAAGAAACAAGCAGCGCTACAACACTCAAGCAGCAAGCAGATCAAGCGCATGCAGATCAAGCGCATGCAGATCAAGCGCATGCAGATCAAGCGCAAGCAGATCAAGGCATGGTATCGGAGGAATCGATAGCAGATTTATTAGACGAGCAGCTATTGGATGAGCAGCTATTGGATGAGGAAGACGAATCTGCTTATGCTGGCAGCGCATCGGAAGAAGTGCTACGCTGTATAGAACGCGCCTGGGCCCAAGCCGATGCTGGCCAAGTGGGTCTAGCGATTGATTTATTGCGTAGTGGTCGGGAGGCCCTACCGGAACAGACAGAGCTACATTATCACCATGCGCTCTTGCTAGCCACGGCAGCCAATGATCCGGCTAGTGCGCGGGAGGAACTAGAAGAACTGCTTGCGCAGTATCCCGATCACCCCGATGCGCTATTTCTCAGCGGCGAGCTGTACTACAGCGAAGGCCGTTCTCACCTAGCGCGCGAAGCTTGGGAAAGCCTAGCCGATCAGCAGCCCGATTACCCTGAGTTGAATGCCCATCTCGGGTTATTGATCGCCGAGCACTTCGAGGAGGATGCCCTCGTAGCAGCGGCCTTGCTAAAAAAAGCAATAGAGGAACAGCCGGAAAAAACCGATCTTCGCTACCAATACGCCCTGCTACTAGCTGGGTCACTAGCGAAAAATGAAAAGGCCATATCGGTACTACAGCAACTTATTGCACGCACCCCCGATCATGCTGGGGCGCAGTATGCACTCGCCTGTTTGCTGCATAGTAAAGCTGATTATCCGGCCGCACAGCAAGCCTATGAACGTGCTAAAACACTAGAGCCCGACTTAGCCACCGAGCAAAATGACGCGGCTTTCCAAACTCCTACTCCTTCACTTCCCCAATTTATGCCGGACACTACTACGCATACGCTGAGTGCATTAAAAGAAAACATCGCTCAATTAGAGGCTTTATTACAAGCCCAAGAAGCCAAGGCCGCCGCTGAAGCACAAGCCAAGGCAACCGAAATAAGCCAAGGCGCTGGTAAAACAGTGCTTATCTCAGGTGCCACCTCCGGCATTGGTTTGGCCATGGCACATCGCTTCGCCAAGGCTGGTTTTCGCCTGATCCTTACAGGAAGAAGAGCCGAGCGCCTAGCCCTACTACAAAGCGAGCTACAGCAGCAATACGAAACGGCCATCTTAGCCCTAACTTTTGATATACGCCATGCCGCAGACGTAGCTGCCGCCATAGAAAACCTGGCTCCAGAATGGCAAAATATCGACATCCTCATCAATAATGCGGGCAAAGCAAAAGGCTTTGACCCTATCCATAGCGGGCAAATAGCACATTGGGATGAAATGATCGATACTAACCTAAAAGGACTACTTTACCTCACCCGTGCCATAACCCCCAGTATGGTGGCAAAAAAAGACGGACTCATCATCAACATCTGCTCCACCGCAGGTAAGGAAGTTTATGCCAACGGCAACGTCTATTGCGCAACTAAACACGCAGTCGATGCCCTCACGCATGCTATGCGCCTTGATCTAGTACAACACGGCATAAGAGTTGGGCAAATATGCCCTGCCCATGTAGAAGAAACCGAATTTGCCATCGTTCGCTTCGATGGAGATACCGAGCGCGCCGGAAAAGTGTATGAAAACTTTCAGCCCCTTCGCGCTTCCGACGTAGCCGAAGCCGTTTTCTTCATGGCTACCCAAGCCGCTCATGTAAATATCTTAGATCTCGTAATCCAAGGCAAACAACAAGCTAGTAGCAACCTCATTGATCGGAGCGGCCGCTGAGGCTCCACCAGCCGAAATATAACTGAAAGATACGTCTAAAAGCCACTTGGTAAAGTCCCCCCCTGCTTGGTCGGCTCTACGACCGTTATAAACAGCGATGAAACCCTAGTGGTCGGTCAAGCGTTACTATTTGGGTTGATCGTTAGCGAATTTTATACTGAACGAGGCAAAACCACGACCGCCGAAGGCAGCCCAGGCCCCAGTACCCAGTACGGGCAGGCGAGCATAAATGTCCATCCATACGGACACGTACGGACTCGTTGCTCTCGCTCAGGCGGGCATGAATGCAGGGGCAAGGGCCTGTTTTGTAGCGCAAAACCAGCCTGATCTCAAAAAGCAGCTACCAATATTAAAAGCCCTTAGCAAGCAATCCAACTTACTTATTTCAACCAGCAAGTATGCGTTTATTTATTCTTTTTTTGCTCTTTTCTACTTATCTCTTTTCTCAGCAAGTACCTGTTGAATTAGTACGCACTTTCCCGCCGCTACGTGATGGTAACCGGCTTTTACCGATGGCTTGGGCTGGTGGGCTGAATGCTCCGCAACTTAGTTTGGCTGATTTAGACGGTGATGGCCAAGTGAATGATCTGTATATTTTCGATCGCGGCAGCAACAGTCACTTAGCCTTTGCCAGAAAGGCCGATGGCTCCTTCCGCTTTGCTCCGGAGCTAGTAACCTTCTTCCCAACCCAAATCCAAAATTGGGTGTTGCTACGCGATTTCGATCAAGATGGCAATATGGATCTATTTGCCTACTCCGACACCTTTGCCGATGGTATTATGGTTTATAAAGGTCGCCGCCTAGAAGATGGTCGCCTAGCCTTCGACCGAATGAGTTGGGGCGATCCTTTGCCTATTCTCTACTTTCCAATTAGCAATAATAACCGAACCAACCTTTTTGTTTCTACCATCGACTATCCTGCCATCGATGATATTGACAACGATGGTGATCTTGATATACTCACCTTTAATATTGGAGGCGGTTATGTAGAATGGTACAAAAATTTATCGGTGGAACGCGGCTTTGGGCTTGACTCCCTGATTTTTGTTTTAGAAGATGACTGCTACGGTGGTTTCTATGAAAGTGGGCTTAGCCCAGCGGTAGATCTAGCAGAAAATGATGAAAGCTGTGTTTTCCGTAATATACAAGACCCGGAAATAGCAGCTGCCCGCCACGCCGGCTCTACCCTACTCACCCTCGATGCGAACCAAGATGGGCTCAAGGAACTCTTCTTGGGAGATGTCAGCTTCCGTGAAATCGTAAAGCTGACGAATGCCGGTAGCCTAGAGAATGCCTGGTTCAATGAACAAGAGATTAACTTCCCTTCTGCAGGGGTGCCAGTGGATATTGTTTTTTTTCCAGCCGCTTTTTATCTCGATCTTGACAATGACGGTATCAAAGACTTTGTAGCAGCTCCTAACCAGCTGTATAATGCCGAAGACTATAAGGTGCTATGGTTTTATAAAAATAATGGAGCAGATAATTTACTACAAGCCAGTTTTCAGGATAGCCAGTTCCTAGTCAAAGACATGCTCGATTTAGGCACAGGCGCCATCCCAACAGCCGTAGATGTGAACGGCGATGGCCGCCTCGACTTAGTAGTGGGGAACTACAATCGCTTCGGCGGGCTGCTAGGTGCTACCCAAAGTGGGCTGCATTTACTGCTCAACACCGGCAGCCCTAATGCAGTAGCCTTTCAACTAGTGAACGATGATTACCTTGGGATGCGACAATTCAACGGCACGACCTTTGAGTTTGCCCCTAGTTTTGGCGACCTCAACGGCGATGGCTACATCGATGCCTTGGTAGGCGGCCAGGATGGTAAGTTGTTTTTTTTTCCAGGCTTACCTCGGGTGAATCAGCAATTAGCCTTTGGCTCGGCCATTTACCCTTACATGAATATAGACGTGGGGCAGGCAGCGCGGCCTAGCCTCGTGGATGTAGATCGCGATGGCTTGGTTGATCTAGTCATTGGTAGTCGTGCGGGGCGCATACACTATTACCGTAATATCGGAACCTCCAGCAACCCTAGTTTCGACAACGACCCCAATGCTGCTGGTAATACTATTCAGTTAGGTGGTATTGATACGCGCACGCTTGGCTTTTCTATTGGGCATGCAGCCCCACAACTCCTCGACCGTGGAAGCGAGTGGCTCTTGGTAACGGGCTCCTTCGCTGGACAAATTGAGCTCTACAGCGGCAACCACCCCATGATGCCTTTCAACTCCTCGACGAACAACTAGGCCAACTTCACCCCGGGCAACGCAGCGAAATTGTTTTAGCCGACTTTGAGGGCAACGGAAACTTAGCACTTGTGGTAGGCAATAACCGAGGTGGCTTACAATTTTTCCAAACTAATATCAGAACAGACGGCCAAATTATTAGCAGCACAGCCACCACAACGGCTAAAGAAATTTGCTTTGCAGTCTATCCAAATCCAGCAGGCGAATTTGTACAAATACAAGACTTTCCTAGTAGCGAGGCAGCGATTCGACTTTTCGATCTGCAAGGTAGATTGCTAGAAACGCACTCGGTAGGTTCAGCTCAGCAACAACTACAGCTACCCACCAGTCATTTGCCGGCTGGCGTATATATCGTCCAATACCAAAGCACAGCAGTTAGCCATTCTCAACGGCTAGTCATACAACACTAGTCGCGAATCACAACCCAATTTTTCCAAACCACCCAAGCGGCCAATATTGCTACCCCCAAACCTAAGAGGGCTGGCAGAAAACGGCCGTAGATCAGGTAGCCAGTACCAAACAATGTGCCATAAACCAAGAAAACGCCAGCAAACATAGAAAGTAGCTCGCGGCTAAAACCCGAGGTTTTAATTTCCTCGATGCCCTCCTGACGCAGAAAGTGCCGCCAGCCAAGGGCATGGGGGCGGATGGTCTGGTAGAAATGCTGCAACCTAGCCGTATCCGTTGGCCGACCTACATAGGTAGCTACCAACCAAGCTATGCTAGTGATGAATACCCCACTCAGCAGTTTCCATTCACTGCCCCAGCCCGTATCCACCGCGAAAAAGAAAAGAGCTATTAGAAAACTGACTACCATGGCCACAATCTCAGCCGTAGCATTGATACGCCACCAAAACCAGCGAAGTATGAATAAAAGCCCCGTACCCGCACCAATTTGTAGCATCAGGTCAAAAGCTTTCTGGGCATTTTGTAAAACAGGTGCCAGTAGAGCCGCTAATATGAACATTAGTACCACCCCAATACGCCCCACCATAACCATCTCCTTTTCTGAAGCCTCAGGCTTTACGAAACGGACGTAAAAATCATTCACCAAATAGCTGCTTCCCCAGTTTAAATGCGTAGAAATAGTGGACATGAAAGCTGCGATCAACCCCGCCGTCACGAGCCCTAGCAAGCCCGCCGGTAGCTTACTCAACATGGCGGGAAACGCCAGATCCTCCCGCACTAGAGCAGCAGGTGCATTCGGGAAGGCAATAGCCATATCCTCTACCGTAGGGAATACAATAATACTAGCTAGCGCAATCAAAATCCACGGCCAGGGCCGAAGCGCATAATGGGCTAAATTGAATAAAAAAGTGGCTCCGATAGCATTTTTTTCATCCTTAGCACTTAACATCCGCTGCACGATATAACCACCACCACCCGGCTCCGCGCCAGGATACCACACACTCCACCACTGCACCGCAATAGGAATTAAAAACACGGGAACAAAGACTTCCCAATTCGACATAGCGGGAATTAAGTCTAACTTAGGAAGTACCTTTTCGTGCGCTAGTAAATTACTCAAACCACCTACTTCTGGTAAATTGAGGATATAAATACAGGCCAAAATCATGCCCAGCATAGCTAAACCAAATTGGAAAAAATCAGTCAGGATAACCCCTCGTAGCCCACCCAAGAGCGTGTAAGTAACCGTAATCACCCCTGCAATTAGAATCGTTTGCGTGGCATCCCACCCCAGCAGCACCAACCCTAGTTTGATGCCCGCTAGAATAACGGTAGCCATAATGACCACATTGAAAAAAACACCTAGATAGATCGCTCGGAAACCTCTTAAAAACCGAGCCTCCGCACCGCTATAGCGCAGCTCGTAAAACTCCAAATCCGTCTTGATGCCACTGCGGCGCCAAAGCTTGGCATATACAAAAACAGTTAGCATCCCCGTAAGACAAAAAGCCCACCACTCCCAGTTTTTAGCCACCCCATGCTGCCGCACGAAATCCGTTACCAGATTGGGCGTATCGGCTGAAAAGGTCGTAGCGACCATACTGACGCCCAACAGCCACCAAGGCATATCACGGCCACTGAGAAAATATTCCGTAAAACTATTGCCTGCCCGCCGAGCAGCATACAAGCCAATGAGCAGGGAAATTAAGAAAAAAGCTCCGATGATGAGCCAATCTAGCGTATTCATTTGCATGTTCGAGTTGGTTTATAGCCTGTGAAATCATCTAGCCTTCTAGCACCTAGCTGAGAAAAGCTCTGCAAGCTAATAAAACATCTTGTATGTGCAAAAAAAAGATATCATTAAGGCGGCTTTAGTGCCCGAGCTAGTTTTCCCCTAATTCGCCCTGGCGCAATGAAATAGCCCTTGCCCCTGCATATATGCCAATATTACTCGACTTTACGTGCGTACTGACTCCCTCAAAATGCCGCTTTATCCCTTAACCTAGTTTTGAAAGGAGCGCCCTGTTTGGGTGCTTAATTACTCGAAGCAATGTCGTTAAACTTATTGCTCTTGGGTATAAAGGCCGAGGCAATATAGGCTTGTCCAAGGCTGAATTGCACTACACGACCATTGTTGAGGCAACAATTAGTACTACTGCCGTCGGGCAATTGAAGCTTGTAGTTGTCAGCGGAGGTGGCTACGAGGGCAAACACAGCTGTAGGTGAAAAATAAAGGCTAAACGACGGGCAAGCTCGGAGGAAAAAGCTACCACTTTACAAACTTAGCTGTTTGGCTCTTCCTTTTTTGGTCGGTTACTTGTATCCAATAAACGCCTTTTGGCAAATGCGCAAGGTTGATAGGTTGCAAAATGCTCAGTTGAGCAACCGACTGCTGTTGGCCTAGAGCATTAAAAATACGATAGAAGCTTGGCTCGCCGCTATCCAACTCGACGAACAACTGCCCAGTGGTGGGATTAGGAAATACGGTTAACCCTCCCTCACTTTGGCCTGAATTGAAAGGTTCCACCGCCACCACCAGCCGATTGGTATCTAACAATGCTCCGAACAAAAAGGCACTCATTAAATTGTTTTGATGGATGGTAAACTCAGCAGTGAGTGGTGCTGTTCGCTGTGTAAACCAACGTTCATGACCAGGGAATAGGTCATAGTCGGGGTAGGTTGTTAGGGCGGCCCACTCTGCTCGCCACCAGCCGTAGGGACCGAAATATTGGCGTCGCCAAGGACCATAAGGAACGATACCCAGCCGAACGCCGCCAGAGGGGCTCAACCAGCTATCGATATGAAAAATATCCTGGGGTGGGTTTTCGCCCAAGCCAGTCACCCAAGTCGTATTGAGCGGGTTATTACCTAAAAAATAATCAGCTGTATTATGTAAAACCGTTTTATAGGCAAGGGCTTGGGCAGGATTTCGATCGCGAAATAACGCATAAGCCATCACACCCTCCGCAACAAAAGGGGTGGTGCCTTGTCCAATAAGCATAGGAAACCAAAAGTCGCCTCCCCAACGGCAAGCTCTATTATCTAAAGCAGGAAAAAGTAATTGGAAATTAGCCGTAGCCTCAACAGTCGAAAGAGCATTCGCTACCACCTGCGGATCGGTAGGTCTGCTAGCTGGTAGGCTAATATATTGCCAAGCGGCATACGCGTTCACGTCTGTTAGCGAAGCATTGGTGGAAACATAAGACAAATTGGGCACATCCTGTAAAAAATGCTGGTGATAAGTCATATTACCGCTGGCTTTATACAAAGAAACTGCCGCATAAGCGCTGATAGGCGCTACTGCAAAATCATGGCACGTGGCTGGTGTAGCTGCTCTATTTCGTGCCCAACTGTACACGCTTTCGGCCTCGGCTAACCAGTCAATTCCCTCCGTATCTGCCCAGCCATTGGTAGTAAGCAGATAATGATAATGTGCCGCCACTGCTGCATACCAAAAACTAACATAGGCGTCTTCACCCGATACCACCCAAGTACGCGTATTGTCTTGCCAAGAAGGCCGATCGGTACCGTCGGGCGCACTATTTTCACCCCACAAATCACCAAAAATACGGGCCCCTCCAACGCCACCACTACCCCATCCTTTCTGAAGTAACTCATCCTTGAGCCGCTTGTAAAAACGGAGCAACCACCGAGCCTCATCTAGTATATCGGGCTGGCCATTCCCACTTTCGGGCAGTACAATATCGCCATCGCTAAAATGACGGGAAAACTGTTCGAACAAAAATAAGAAATGGGTTGGTAGCTTCATGTGGGTC
>DAINNZ010000058.1:14543-21148 GCA_036735605.1 Lewinella sp.
AGCCATCCCAATCACCTGCATCTTGATACCAGCCCCAAGTGTCGGTTAAATCGCCTACAATGCCACTGTCCCACAAGGGTTTGTCAGCTATATCAGCATCCGCAGCACTTACTTCACACCAAGTTGTTGTGGTATATTTGAGCCTTCCTGCAAAACCTGGCGTCGTCGTCACATTGTGCGGAGCAGGCCGATTTTGCGCATACGGCATGGCTAGGTCGATGCCACTCCTGTTTTGATAAATACCGCGCATCACATACTGAAAAGGTATTCGAAGTGCATCCGCCGCAATCGTAAAAGGATAGGAACAGCCAATACCTCTCACAGACAGTAAATAGTCACCTGTCGTACTAAAAGTCGAAAAATCGCATTCATAGACTGCTGCGCCTAAAAAATTCCCATTTGGAGAGTCTGCCGACTGCCCTGTTTCTTGACTATCCGCAGGCCTTCTAAAATTCAATTGCCCTGTAAAAACAGGCTGCAAAGTTTGGGCATCCAACAACTGAAAAGGGCTACCTTGGTAGGCAGAAAGATCCAAGCCGCCCTTGTCTCCCATCCAAGCATATACATAGCCGAATTTTTGTGGTGCCGCTGTAGAATAACCAATTTGATTCACATGAATAGCATCCGACCGCAGAGAAAGTATTCGCTATCTCGGCTAGGCCACCCGTTGTAAGTGTGTAGCTAGCCCCCTCCACGAGTGGGTGCGGTAAAAATAGATAGATGAAGTGCTCTTTCACATGATCTGGGTCAGTATTAATACAGCCCAAATCATCAAAGTAGGGCAAGTAGCCCCAATCTTGACAAAGAGCCGTGAATGCCTTACCCTTTGTTTTTCGGCCAAGGTCTATCGGATGGCGACCCCCTGCATAGTTATTATCCGTTGAGCTCAAGAGCCTGTAAGTGGATAAGTTGCTGGCGGCTTCTATGTTTAAAGGTAGATTGAACACAATATCCTCTGCCGACGTCTGCCCTATCCCGTGGTACTGAATATAGCCATCGCTAAAATGAAGTTGCAAGATTCTATCGGTTAGCGGCCTGACACTTATCACCTCCGTTGCCTGAACGATTTGACAGTGAGCAAGTAAAAGGAGGAGGAGGAAAACGGGCTGTTTCATACTTGACAGTTTTGAGACTAATTGCAAATGCAAGTTAGAATTATTACTGTTAAATTTTGGTCATATTGCAAACTTTAACATAATTTGCTTCTTAGCCCCTTCCCCGCCAACCTAATCGCCCACCCAGCCGGAACGCCCTGCCGGGCATAGGTCTTCTTTCTATCACGCGATAGCTCACGTTCCAGCAGTTATCTAAGTGTGCGAAACAAGACCAGCTCAAGCGGCTATTTTTTCGTTTGCTTTCGTAGGCTACACTTAGCTGCCCTAGGGAATAGCCGGCTAGGCTAGCTACTGTTTGGCCCCTAACGCTTCCAATCCATTGCTGCTCATAGCGTAGTAGCAGCTGCTTACTTTGCCAACTGATCGTTGCTGCACCTTGGTAAAAAGGAACGTACCAAAGCTGCTCCCCTGCCTGAATACGGGGTAAGGCAATGTTCTTTTCGTTGGTGGCTTCCACGTATTCATGGCGCAGCCTGAGCTGGCACTGCCCCTTGCCTAGCGAGCGCCCGATGGCCATTTGTTGACTTAATCCTCTGCTTCTTACCCTTGTCAGGTTGGTCGCTTCCCAAAAAACGGAGGTCGCCGTAGGAGCCCACTGTATCCAATCGCGTAAACGACGGTGATAGGCGCTGAGGTGATAACTAAATAACCAAACTGTACCATAGCTTTGGTAACGCACATCCAGCTCGCGGCTCCAGCCTTTTTCAGGCCGAAGGCTGGGGTTGCCTCCATTTTGCCAGTAGAGATCATTGAGCGTCGGCAAACGGAAGTTTCGGTTCAGGCTCGCACCAAGGCTTATTTTTCCCAGAGAATATTGATAGCTCAGGGAAGGAGTGGGTGCTAAAAGGCGATCATCCACGCTAGGTTGCCGCAGGCTCAATTGCAGCAAACCTTTATGGATCAGCTTGAAACGAAGGCTACAAAATGGGTCTATACGCAGTTGGGTAGCTGGCTGCTCGTAGTCGGCAATATCGGCTCGTACCCATTGAGCAGCTAAGCCGTAGCTGAGCTGCCCGCCAGCGGAGAAAGAATGGCTAGTTGCATGATCCAAAGCCCAACGATCAAAAAGCCCTAGCGATTGGATACCCGCTAAGGGGTCTTGGTAGTCGATGTGCTCGCGAAAGAACCCTAGATTCGTGTGCTGTTCTCCCCTTTCTAGCTTTTTCTCCCTAGCGAGCGACAATCTAAAGACAGCATCATATTGCGTGGCTTCGCTGCGACTTTGTACGCTCGTAGGCGGCAGTTCGCGCCGCGTGCTTCCACCCCAATAACGTAGGGCATAAAGCGTACTGGGCTTCGCTTGAAAATAGATCTCTTGCAAGCTCGACCATTGCTGCAATGCCGCTTGTGTCTGCCTACGAACGGGGAGGTCGGCCGCCAGCCGATAAGGAAAGTCATTACGAGCTGCCGCCACGCCAAGCCGACTCACCCACTGCCACCGATTCGGCGGGCTGTTCTCCCGATTCGGCGGGCTGCCCTCTCGAACGGCAGGCTGCCAACTGTGTTGCCACTCTAAAGCACCTTGGCCAAATGCCCCCACCGATAGTGAGAGTGCAGCCATCGGTTCGCTAGGCGCTCTATTGTTGAGCCTAAGCGTGCCTGCTACCGCCCCACTACCCCAGCCTGCCGACTGCCCGCCGGTCTGTAAAGCAATATCCGTGAAAAAAGCAGTTGGCAAAAGTGATAGATCCAACAAACCTAACATCGGATTATCCAGCGGCAAAGCGTTCCAAAAAGTAGCCAAATGGGCAGCACTTCCACCCCGCAAAGCCGTGGTAGCTAAACTGCCTAAGCCATAGGATTTAATAAAAACACCCCCCGTGCTACCCAACAGATCGGCCAGGTTGATTGAAGGGCTGCTGCGAAGCTTTGCTTCATCCCAGCGATCAGATGTGCTGAGTGCCAGATGACGGCTAGCTTGTACCGCAATCAGGGGCAAGGTATCAGCCGACCTCAAAAGGTCGAACTCTTGCGCAGCTAGGCTCGAAAGTGCATAGCTTAATAACCAAAAGCTCGTAAGTGAAGTTAAAAAGCGCAATTACACATTAAATAAAAAATATATACATTAAATTTCGTCCACTTCCCGAGAGCTACTAAAACGGGGCCTCCGAAACGGAGGCCCCGTTTCTTCCTATTATTTTTTGGCGGCTGCCGCCTTGGCGTGGTCGGCTAAGAATTTAGCTAGGCCAATATCGGTCAGTGGGTGATGGAACAAGCCTTCGTAGCTGCTCAGTGGGCAAGTAGCCACATCTGCACCGGCTTTTGCGGCATCCACGATTTGCTTACTTGTGCGGATAGAAGCGGCTAGAATTTCCGTCTCAAAGCCTTGTACAGCATAGATTTCAGCAATGTCGCTAATAAGCTGCATCCCGTCCCAGTTGATATCGTCAATTCTACCAATGAAAGGGCTCACATAAGTAGCACCTGCCTTAGCAGCTAGCATGGCTTGTGCGGCACTGAACACCAAGGTACAGTTGGTGCGAATCCCATTACGGTAACACCAACTAAGCGCCTTAACGCCTTCGCGGATCATCGGAATTTTCACCACAATATTGGGGCCAATAGCCGCCAATTTCTTTGCTTCGGCCTTCATACCCTCGAAGTCGGTGCTGATTACTTCAGCGCTCACGTCGCCATCTACCATTTCTGCAATCTTGGCATAGTGAGCAAACACCTCCTTTTCACCAGCAATATTTTCTTTAGCCATAAGGCTAGGGTTGGTAGTCACCCCGTCCATGATACCTAGATCGTAGGCTTCCTGAATATCGGCCAAACTCGCCGTATCGATAAAAAACTTCATAAAAATGAATTGTAGTTTTGTCTAGTCTGTTCCTTTAGAACATCCTTACAAGCTGTCAAGTTGAGGCTAGACCTAAAAGATTGTAAGTTTTATAGTATTGGCGACCAGCGCAGGGGCAAGGGTATGCTTTGTAGCGCAAATGCGAAGCGGTTGGCTTTTGGCTTAGCTTTTAGCTGTCAACGTCTCGATGACCCTTTTCCGCCCTTTACCCCTTTCTGGCTTCCCCCCCCTTTCCCGGCTGTAGGCGCTTGCGCTACAAGGTTATGCCTTGCCCCTGCATTTATGCCCGCCTGGGCGAGAGCAACGAATCTGTACGTGTCTGTATGGATGGATATTTATGCCAGCTTTAAGTTAAGCGATCGTTGCTAGCCGAACAACTTATCTTATTGCTGATAAAAAATGCCGGCTACGGCTCCTGTCATTAAGCAGGCGATGGTGCCACCTACGAGGGAAAGCAGGCCGAGGCGGGTGAGGTTTTCGCGCTGCCCGGGTGCGATAGCGCTGATGCCGCCAATCTGAATACCGATGGAGGCGAAATTGGCAAAACCGCAGAGGGCGTAGGCAGCGATCAAGGTGCTTTTGGGGCTCATACTCACCCCAGCGGCTCGTAGGGCTTGGAATTTTTCGTAGGCAACAAACTCATTCAGCACGGTTTTTAAGCCCAATAACTGCCCAACGGTGGTAATATCTTGCAGGGGCACACCAATGATCCAAGCAATCGGGGCAAACAACAAGGCTAGTAGGTAGGAAAAGCTAAAGCCTTCAAAGCGGCCAGCCGTGGCGGTAGCGATCTGCTCATTCCAATTACCTACACCAGGGTTGATCCAGCGAACAAGGCCGTTGATAAGGTCGGTGGACTCCAAAAAGATGGTGTTGACCATGTAAATCATGGCTGTGAATACTAAGAGCATGGCACCTACATTAACCGCCAGCTTCAGCCCATCCGTGGTGCCTCTACTAATGGCATCTAGCAAATTGGTGCTATCATCAGCCGCCATGTGAAGGCGCTTGTCTTTTGCCGGCTGCGGTAGGCCGTCGGCGATGGCCGCATCGGAGGCACCCGTTTTTTCTGCAAGCTCTTCTTTATCTTCGGGAAAGAGCATTTTAGCACAAACAATGGCTGCCGGCGCCGAAATCATACTAGCCGTAAGCAAATGCCTAGCGAAGAAGTCTTGCGCCACGGGGTCTCCGCCACCGAGCATCCCGATATAAGCTACATAAACCGAGCCGGCGATAGTGGCCATACCACCCACCATAAGGCAGAGGAGCTCGGAGCGCGTCATTTTTTCCAAGTAAGGCTTCACTACTAAGGGAGCTTCCGTTTGGCCGATGAAAATATTGGCGGCAGCCGCTAGGCTTTCAGGCCCACTCAACCCCATAGCGCGGCTTAGCAGCCAAGCGAGACCATAGACCACTTTTTGCAGCACCCCTAAGTAATACAAAACAGCCGTGAGCGCACTAAAGAAGACAATGGTAGGCAGCACCTGAAAAGCAAAAATGTAGCCAAAGCTATCCACATTTTGCACAATACTGCCGAAAAGAAAACTAGCTCCTTCGCTAGTAAACTCAAGGGTTTTTCGGAAGCCCGTGGCCACTAGGCGCACGCCTTCGCTCACCCCTCTGGCTTCTAGCATCAAGAAAGCAATCACAAACTGTAAGGCTACGCCAATTCCTACCAAACGCCAGTTGATAGCCTTGCGGTTTCGGCTCAAAAGATAGCAAAAACCAAGTAGAATGAACATGCCTAGCAAGGCTCGTAATAGGTCAATTGTAAAATTCATACAGCAAATGTCGGAATAAAGTCCGCAAGTTAGCATGATTTGCGCTATTTTTCGCCCACAATGGAAAGACCTTTAGTAATTGGCATCACTGGCGGCAGTGGTTCCGGCAAAACAACCTTCATCGATATGCTCCGAGAGGGCTTTAGCGATCGCGAAATTTGTCTGTTAAGTATGGACAATTATTACCGCCCGCGAGACGAACAAAAACTGGACAAACAGGGCGTTTACAACTTCGACCTACCTGGTGCTATTCTAAAAAAGGAGTATCTCGCCGACCTCAAACGGCTCATCGCTGGCCAAGTGGTGGAACGACAGGAGTATGTCTTCAATAATGAGCTCGCTACCCCTAGAACGCTCTACTTTCACCCGGCTCCGGTCATCATCACCGAGGGGCTCTTTGTGTTTCACTATAAAAAAGTACAGCAACTGCTTGATCTGCGGATCTTCTTACATGCCAAAGACAACCTGAAAGTAGTGCGCCGCATCAAACGAGATCGGGTGGAACGAAACTACCCTTTAGAGGATGTCCTCTACCGCTACGAGCACCACGTGATGCCAGCCTTTGAACAATACGTAGCCCCCTACAAAGAAGCCGCCGACCTCATTGTCAACAACAACAGCGATTTCAATATGGGGCTGCGGGTGGTGCGCGGCTTCCTGGAACACTATCTGATTGATAAGGATACGGAATAGGCTTTCCTTGGGTAAAAACCACAAAAATGGTCAGTTGGACTGGTCCAATGGTGCTTTTTTACGTTTGCGGAACTTCCAAAAAGCTTCGCACGCTGGATATACAAGATGTTGGCTCACGCAGGAGCAAAGTTTCCTCTTCATGAGCAAAGTTTTAGTAGATAAAAACGGTCGGTTGGATACGTCCAAGCATGCTAACGAGCCTCTTTGGCCTACAAG
>DAINNZ010000059.1:0-20621 GCA_036735605.1 Lewinella sp.
TTTGCGCGCGCACAGCGTGCGTGCGCGTACAAAATTGGCTCACATATCCTCTATTCTTTACTTGTTTTAAATTCATTTTTTGAAAACTAAAGGAGATTTCTACGCTTCACCGAAAATTTCTGTGATTTCCTGTTTTACCTCCATCTTTCTATTTTTTATCTCTGAAAACAGTGTTGGCTAGCGCTTGGTTCGCCCTAGTCGCGATGTGCAAAAAACAAAGCCCTCCCGCTATTGGTTGCCTTCAGCGTAGCAGGAGCTTTTACCACCAATCGAAGCCTATATTTTAGCAACCTCCTAGTACGTATCTTTCGCCAAGCGCAGCGGAGAGGAAATTCGTCCTAGATGTGGTGCCAGTGCGGGGGCAAGGCTTCAAAAGGAAAAGTTGAATAATGTAAAGCCTAGGTCAAAAGTTGAAGCCTTCTTCGCAAAAGTTGCGCTGTTTTAGAATTAAGCCGTAGTTTGCATAGGGTAACTATAACAGTAGCTCCTCGGGCGAGTATAGACACATCGGAGGACGAGTTCTCACCAACAATTTGGCTGACGCCCATTGAACGGAGGAAAACCATTCAAGGGCATTTTCAACATCTAAATTTCAAACGTATGACAATTTTCACTAAAATAAAATGGATAGCAAGTGTTCTCTTGGTCTTTTTCATTGTCCTGATCACCAATATCATTGACCGCGACAACTTCAACAGACTGAGCTACTCCGTAACGACCATTTACGAAGATAGGATTGTTGCAAGCGACCTTATTTTTGAAATGTCAAGAATCATTCAAGATAAGGAATTGGCCTTAGCCTTGAATGACAGTGACTATCTTGGCCACTCAGCCGCTTCCTATCGGGAGCTCGATCACCTAACCGAAAGGTATAATCAGACAAAGTTTACAGAAAGAGAAAGATTCGTTTTCTCGAAACTCCAAGAAGAGCTCAACACATTGAAAAACAAGGAGTTGAATCAAACAAATCTACCCATTCAGGAATTGCGCAGCAGTATAGATAAGATAGATCAACATTTATACGATCTTTCCAAAATTCAATTACAAGAAGGAAAACGACAGATGTTCATCAGCGACAAGGCGAAAAACGCTATCAACCTATTCACTCAAGCTGAAATAATCTTCTTAATCGTGATAGCGGTTTTGGTTCAAATCATCATTTTATATAAACCAAAGGACTTGAGCGAAAAATAAAATAATTGCAATATAACTAACGAAAGCTATCTTTGCCTTCTTTAAAACAAGCACTCATATTATGTACAAATTTCTCTTCCTCGCAGCCTTCATCATCGCTCAATTAGCTTTCTCTTGCCAGCCTAAAGCGGCCACAGAAACCACTGTGAATGAGACTATTACGGCTAAAGACATCCTAGTTCCCTACCGCGACGGCGACCGCTGGGGCTTTGCTCGCCCCGATGGCAGTATCGTGGTAAAGCCAAGTTACGACCATGTCTATGTTTACCCCGATGGTTATGGCCGGACTTACTTCCAGGAGCTTACTGGACTTGTAGCGCCTAGCGGTAAAATCCTTCTGGAGCCTACCTACAGTAGCATTGGTGATTTTGTAGAAGGTTTGGCAACGGTATATACTACCAAAGGGCAACATGGTTTTATAGATACCACAGGCAAAGTAGTTATTGCTACCGTCTATGACGAGGCATATAGCTTTCAGGGCAGCCGCTGTGTAGTAAAAAAAATGGATAAATACCTTTTGCTCAATCGCTCTGGCGAAGTAGCCGCTACGCTAGGCAGCAACCTCATGCCAATATTTGGTGAAATGTATATGGAAAGTGGGCTAGCCAACTTACAATACGACCCAGGCTACATCCTAATACAACGTACCGATAACTACCTCATGGGGCTGATTGATACCAATGGCAACACCTTATTGAAGCCGGTCTATAGCAACTTAAGCCTTCCCATGCAAGGAGCGCTAATCGCTTCCACTGGGGATATGTCAGGGCTAATTGACGTGAGCGGCAAAGAAATTGCTCCTATGAAGTACAACTATATGTATCCCGTCGGGCAAGCTCAATTCGTGGCGCAAATCCAAAATGTAGTAACAGAGACTTACGAGAGCTTTTTGATAGATAGCAGAGGTAAGCCAATTATACAAGGTGCTTTCACAGCGCTCTATCAGGGAAAAAGTGGCTATTTCATCGCTTCGCGCGATTCCCTTATGGGTGTGATAAACGCAAGCGGGAAGGAGCTGGTTCCCTTCCGCTACCGCGGGATCGTTAGCAAGTTCGACCTACTGGTGGTGTATGACCAGGCTGGGAAGGCGGGCGTAGTTAACCTGCAAAACAAGACCATACTCCCTACTAAATATGATGAAATAGAGGTGCTATCTAATAACCGCTTCTTGGTAAGCCAGAATAGCAAACAAGGACTTATGGACACCTCCGGCAAATGGCTACTCCAACCCGAATACGAGCAGAATTATATGGGTGGCGACTACCACGAAGGTATGCCCGTATTCGAGCATCCGCAACATGCCGTCCTCTTATTTAAACAAGGAGAAGGGAAGCTCTATAACTTAGAAGGCAAACTACTATCCGATAAAAATTGGCTTTACGACGGCTTCACCGACGAAAACGGCTACATGCTGATGACCGATTGTAATGGCCGCGAGAGCATGATCGGCCCAGACGGTAGAATCTTCGCCAAAGACCCTGTCATCAGATCAGTCACCGTCCGTACGGCACAAGAGCTCTGTAACGCTATTGCCAACGATGTAGAAATCATCCTAGAAGATGGGCAATACGACTTAGGCACCATCTCTGATACCTCAAAATACGTTGGTATTTTCGACTATGGCTTTGAAGACCGAACAATCCTCATCCGTGATGTACGCAACCTACATATCAAAGCGAAAAATGCAGGTAAAGCCGAAATCGTAGTAACCTACTCTTACGTGCCAGTAATAAAATTGCAGTATTGCCAAAATGTATCCTTCAAGGGCATCGTTATGGGGCATGCCATCAACCCAGGGCACTGCGACGGAGCCGTGGTAAGTACCGATGGATGTACCTACTTTGTCTTAGACAATTGCGATCTTTACGGTAGTGGCACCTACGGCGTAGAAGCTTCTTCAACCAACTATCTCTTCCTACGCAATACCACCATCCGAGAGTGTACCCGAGGTATTCTTTGGCTGGAGAATGTTAGCGATTCCTATTTCACGAACTGTATCATGCGCGATAACACAGGCGCCGATATGGTGAACCTAAACGGTGCTTACAAGGTGTTTTTTGATCAAGTTCGCTTTGAAAACAACCATGTCCCCAACGAATGGGGGCCGTATGATTTCTTCCGCTTTGAAAATTGCTACCAAACTACACAACTCAACAACTGCCTGTTCAAAAACTGCACGGCCGATTTCTTCACGACCGACAGCAGCCTGCTAGAAGAAACCAACAGCCAAAAAGAAGGACTCACAATACGCAAGGCCTTTGCGAGGGAAACGAGCCATGAGTAATGGATTCGATCGGGACGGAACACGCTCTTCCTTCACGGCTACGAGAAAAAGACAAGCCAAAGACAATTCCATTTTGCTATTCAGCGAATTTTCGCTAATTTTGCCGCCTAAATAGATCATTATGGAGTTTCAGCTAACCGAAGAACAGCTTGCCGTACAGCAAGCAGCTCGTGAGTTTGCGCAGCAAGTGCTGCTACCTGGCGTTATTGAAAGAGACCGCGATATGCGCTTCCCCAAGGAAGAAGTGCGGCAAATGGGCGAGTTGGGCTTCTTAGGTATGATGGTGAGTCCTGAGTATGGCGGCGGTGGTATGGATACGATGAGCTATGTGCTAGCCATGGAGGAAATCTCGAAAGTAGATAATAGCTGTTCCGTAATCATGTCGGTTAATAATAGCTTAATTTGTTGGGGTTTAGAAACCTTCGGCACCCCTGAACAAAAAGCCAAGTACCTACCTAAACTAGCTAGCGGAGAATGGATTGGCTCCTTCTGCCTTAGTGAGCCAGAAGCAGGTAGCGACGCCACTAGCCAGCGCACAACCGCTATCGATATGGGCGATCATTACCTGCTCAATGGCACCAAAAACTGGATTACCAACGGTAGCAGCAGCAGCCTCCACCTCGTTATTGCACAAACCGACGCCGACAAAGGCCACCGAGGTATCAATGCTTTTATCGTAGAAGCTAATAGCTCTGGCGTAGAAATTGGTGCTAAGGAAGATAAACTGGGCATTCGCAGTAGCGATACCCACACCATTCTCTACACAGATGTAAAAGTACCGAAAGAGAACCGTATTGGTCAGGATGGCTTCGGCTTCAAATTCGCCATGAAATCGCTAGCCGGTGGTCGTATCGGTATTGCCGCCCAAGCCCTAGGGATTGCTGGCGGAGCCTACGAACTAGCAACAGCTTACAGTAAAGAAAGAGCTGCCTTCGGTAAGCCTATCTCCGAGCACCAAGCCGTTGCCTTCAAGCTAGCGGATATGGCTACGGAAATAGAAGCTGCTAAAATGATGGTGTATCGCGCAGCTTGGCTCAAAGATCAGCAGCTTGATTATAACCAAGCCGGTGCCATGGCTAAACTATACGCCAGCAGTGTGGCCATGAAGCACAGCGTTGAGGCCGTACAAATCCACGGTGGCTACGGCTTCGTGAAGGAATACCACGTCGAAAGGCTCATGCGGGATGCCAAAATTACTCAAATATACGAAGGCACTAGCGAAATTCAGAAAATGGTTATTAGTCGTGGCCTTCTACAAGGCGATTTATACCTGCCGGTGAAGGGGTAAGCCTTCTCCCGTCTTGCGCAAAAGAGCAGCCCTTGCCCCTGCACTTCGTGCAAAAATACACAGCAGAACCAGCACAACTTAAAGGTCGTATGGCCGTCCTTGAGGCGGGGTGTTTGGCTCGGCTATACCAAGCGAGCACTCGGCGAAAAGGCATACCACAAAAGAGCTACTAGACCACGATGTTTTTCCGTTTCAATTCGAAGTGTTGCCCTAGATAAACCTTTCGCACCATTTCGTCGGCTGCCAATTCTTCGGCCGTACCCGCTTTAAGGATGTTGCCCTCAAACATGAGGTAGGCTCGGTCGGTGATACTCAGGGTTTCTTGCACATTGTGGTCGGTAATCAGGATGCCGATATTTTTAGTCTTGAGCCTTGCTACAATATACTGAATATCTTCTACCGCAATGGGGTCGATGCCTGCGAAAGGCTCGTCGAGTAGGATAAAGCTCGGGTTGGTTGCCAAGGCACGTGCTATTTCGGTGCGCCGTCTTTCGCCTCCACTGAGGGTATCGCCATAGCTTTTACGCACCTTTTCAAGGCCAAATTCATCGATTAGGCTTTCCAATTTTTCCCTTTGTTGGGCTTTGCTGTTAGGCGTCATTTCTAAGACCGCTCGGATATTGTCTTCCACGGAAAGTTTGCGGAAGATAGAAGGCTCTTGCGGCAAATACCCAATACCGCGTTTAGCGCGCTGATACATCGGCAGGTTGGTAATATCTTCATCATTGAGATACACGCGCCCTTCATTGGGTTGTACAAAACCCACCGTCATGTAAAAAGTGGTGGTTTTACCCGCCCCGTTAGGGCCTAGCAAACCAACGATATCTCCTTGGTTGACATGCAGGCTCACGCCCTTTACCACCGTATTGCGGCCGTATCGTTTTACCAGTTGTTCGCTTCTTAGTTGCAACTACAATTATTTTTTAACCTTGTGACTATTCGATTTAACGGGTACCCCATGCGGTCGCTGACTTTCCTAGCCGTTCGAGGCTTCATATAGCTGTTTTTTGCCCGTAGGGCAGGGGCAAGGGTCGCCTTCAAGCGCAAATGTGGGTAGCAGCTAGGTTTCCTTGTGGTGCCATTTGTGTCAAGGGCTACTAATCTGCCAACATCTTAACGACAATTTCCACCAGTTCGTTGCCTCTGTAGATACTCAATTCAAGCAGGTCTCCTACTTTAGCCCGACCCACAATTTCTGTAAGATCAGCAATTTCTTTGATGTTTCTTTGATTGGCTCTCACAATGATATCGTTGGGGCGTAAGCCTGCCTTTTGCGCATTACCACCTTCCGACAGCGTCTCGATAACAACCCCTTGCGTGATTTCCACCCCTAGGCGGCTAGCGGCCTCGCTACTGAGCGGGTAAATCTCTACGCCTAAAAAAGCACGCTGGTAACTGCCGTATTGGATAATATCGTCGGCTATTCGCTGCACCAGCCGAGAAGGGATGGCGAAGCTATAGCCTTCAAACAAGCCAGATTTGGAAGCAATAGCCGTGTTAATACCCAACAAACGACCATTTACATCCACGAGTGGCCCGCCACTATTACCGGGGTTGATGGCCGCATCCGTTTGCAGAAAACTCTCAATGGCATCGTAGTCCTTAAAAAGCTGCAAACTACGTCCTTTCGCTGAGAGAATACCTGCCGTAACAGTGGTGCTCAAATTCAGCGGATGCCCCACGGCAAGCACCCATTCGCCTATTTCCACTGCATCACTATCGGCCAGCTCTAGGAAGGGAAAAGAAGTGCCAGCAATTTTCAAGACGGCTATATCAGTTTTTTGATCAAAGCCCACTATTTCCGCTTCATAGTGCTTATTATCGATCGTTTTGATGCTGACCTTATTGGCCGATTCGATCACGTGGTAGTTGGTCAGAATATGTCCTTGCGCTGTGTAGAAAAAGCCAGAGCCTTCACTATTTCCGCCTTTTCTCGGGGGTTGCTGCCGTTCGAACAGCTGCTTGATAGCCGTTTTCCCATCCTCCGAGAAGGTAGCGAACACGGAAACAACCGTAGGCATTGCTCGGCTAGCAGCCATCTTGAAATCGAAACTTGGGCTGCTAGTGCTAACTGGCTTCGGCTGATCAGCCGCATCGGTATAATTAACTAGACGGACGGGCTGCACCGCGGGGGTGCTCACCACCGTTCCGGGCTGCTCCGTAAGGCAGTTTAGCACACCGCCAGCCACCAGGCCACCTAATAAGGCGGCTAAGAAAAAAAGCACAAATTGCTTCATAGGAAAAACTCTTACTTCCTTCAACGAATTTGCAAGCCTTTCGGTTCTCCCTTGACCCTAAAATCAACCCGGTGCCTTC
Organism: Lewinella sp.; assembly: GCA_036735605.1. Taxonomy (GTDB): domain Bacteria; phylum Bacteroidota; class Bacteroidia; order Chitinophagales; family Saprospiraceae; genus Neolewinella. The sequence goes on from DAINNZ010000059.1 coordinate 7,083, forward strand.
ATCCCATCTGCTAAGCAAAATTAGCTATCTTTGCCAGCCGAATCAATGATGTCTTGTTTTGAGCCCAAGCGAACTTGCTGCCTTGCTACAGCCGGAAAATGAACTGGAAGCTACCTTTTTAGAAGACCCCGAGTTTCAGCGTGGTCTGCTGTGGGGAGTGCCGCGTTATGGCCACCCCGAGGGAGCCATTTGGCGCCATATCTTGGAAGTGAATGCCAATATCGACCGGCTTCCCATTTCGGCCAATTGGCGCCGCCAACTGCGCATCATTTCTTGGGTACACGACACCTTCAAGCATCTTGAAGACCGGTCTTCGCCTCGCGATTGGACGAAACACCATGGCGTATTCGCGCGAAAATTCCTAGCGAATTACCTACAAGACGAACAACTACTTGCGCTAGTAGAACTGCACGACGAAGCCTACTACATCTGGCGACTACAAAGTGTGCAGCGCCCTAATCACGAAACAGCCACTCGCCGCCTACAACTGCTTCGGGCGGCTGTTAGAAATGATTATTGGCAGTTGTATTACCTTTTTTACAAATGCGATACCGTTACTGGCGATAAGAACCAAGCCCCTATGAAATGGTTTGAAGCCACTATGGAAGATATTGAGATTGTTCCATTCACCGATCAAAAGACCTTCCCCTAACCCCTAGCCGCCTTCTTCTCCTGTTTTGAAATACTGCTTTGAAATGAAACTGCAAAAGATATTATTCCCTTTGGCTTTTGCCTATTTCGGCTTTTTGGTCTTCAGCCATTTAGGGGATACGCAATTGGAGTTTTTCGACGAGGCGCGGCGCGGCGTCAATGCCTTAGAAATGTATAGTGGTTTTGCGCCCCACCCGCTAGTACCTACCTACGCAGGCAGTCCGGAGCACTGGGGCACTAAACCGCCTTTGCTCATTTGGTTACAAGTAGCGGCCGTAGCCATTTTGGGGCCAACAGAACTGGCCATTCGCCTACCGGCAGCCCTCGCCACCTTAGCAGCTATCGCGCTGATGCTTTGGTTTAGCGCGCGCCAACAGCAAAGCCCCTTCGTAGGCCTACTCGCTGGCTGGATTTTGCTATGCAATTGGAATTTCGTAGGCAACCATGGTGCTAGATCCGGCGATTTCGACGCCCTTCTCTTACTTTTCACCCTAGCGCAGCTACTCTTTTTCTTTCACTGGACGCGCAGCGGCCAAAACCGCTACCTCGTCCTCGCCTCCCTTGCCTTATTATTAGCCGGCTGGACGAAAGGCATTGCAGGTTGTTTCCTATTGCCAGCCTTGGGCCTTTGGGTATTACTGGATACGCAGGCCAGAAAACAGCTCTTAAACACGCGAATGTATCTAGCTTTCGGCCTAGGTCTGCTCGGTATCCTCAGCTTTTACTTACTACGGGAGGCTATAGACCCAGGCTTTCTAAGAGAAGTGTGGGATAACGAACTAGGCGGCCGTTACTGGCAAGTTAATGAAGGCCATAGCGCCCCTTGGCACTATTACCTATCTGGCTTTTTGGAGGATGCCACTTTCCTACCCATTGTCCTGCTCAGTTTCCCAGCGGCTGCTTGGCTACACGCCCAACAACAAGCCCGTGGGCCCGCCAGCTTACTTTTGATTGGCTCGCTGTTTTACATCGGGATACTGTCTTGTTCGGCCACTAAACTATATTGGTACATTACACCTATTCTGCCTTTCCTAGCACTGCTGGTTAGCGAATGGTTATATAGCCTAAGCAAGGATCTAAAAGCAAAACTACCCCCAGAAAAGCCTTGGCAACATGCTGTGCTCGTTAGTTTGCTTTTACTTTTTTTGTTAGGCCCTGCTTCGATTCGCCTTCTCCACAAGGTTACAAACGCAGCACTGTATCTGGGCATGAAAGAACATCTGAGCTACCGCTCCGCTATCCAAAATACGGCTATTCCTACGCCCTACACGGTGCTGCCATGGCATTACCATGCTAACGCCCGTTTCTACGTCTTACAACAGCAATTAGCTGGCCGCGATATACAAATACAGGGGATCAAACGCCTGATACTTCCCTATGTGAGCAAGGAAGTACCTGCTGCCCAGCTGGTAGCTGGGCAGCGCGTGTTAATCTGTGAAAACCAACCTTGGATTTGGATGGCTGAACACTATCATTACAACGAGCTAGCAGCACATCCGCCTTGCAAATTGGTTGAAATCGGTAATCAACGAAGCCTAGAATAAAATCCCTAGCCGAATCACCAAGCTATTGAGCTTTCCGCGGCTATCATCTTCCTGTGGGCTGCGGCCGCTGCGAACAAGCGTAGTGTTTTTGTTCTTAGTAATATCAGTGAAACCCGATTGGAACCCAATGCCCCCAATCAATGCCGTGCTAGGCGAGATGCTGTACTCTACACCACCACCTAGGCCCCAGTTGAGGTTTAGGAAGTTGGTGGCCGATCCATTATTGAAGGTCTCTTCTGGATCAACCAAGCCCGTATTCTTCACTTTCCCCCTTGATTGCGTAAGGATACCAACCCCTAGCGATGGCTGAAAATAGTAACGCAAATACCCAAACTCGCGCGTACGAAGCGTTAAACCAAGCGGAATCTCCAAGAACTGTAGCTCATACTTGAAAGCCGTGCCGCCCGCGAAAGTGAACTCGCTAACCCCCTCTACGTCCTCATTCCAAATATCCACCGTTTCGTAAGTGTCGTCGTAGAAAAGCGTACCACCTGCATTGAAGTGAAAATTAAGCCCTGTGGAAAAGGAGTAATTATCTTGAAAATAAAACTCCGTGATTAAGCCCAACTTAAGCCCCAGATTAGTACCATCGGAATTAATCTGATTGATGTTGGTATTCATCCAACTGAAAGTAGGGCTTAGCAACATGCCGAATCGCATATCGCCTTGTACGGGCTGGGCAATAACTGCCACAGCCGTGAATAAACCTAAACCAAATAGTAATGAACGTAGCATAGCTAATAATTTTTGAAGGTAGCATTTCGTTTGCTATAACGAATCAATAACGATTTCAATACCTCCGGCGTTTATGTTTTACACACAAAGAGATACATTTTTACGCAATTGCACAAGTAAGCGTTCTATTATAGTGCTACTTTTTTTTGTTCTTTTCTCCGCTTGCCAGTCTGAAGACAGGCATCTACCCGACGTAGATCACCTTATTCCGGAAATTGAACTAGTGCGATTTGAGCAAGAACTCTTTCAGCTAGACACTAACGATCTAGCCGCTGGCATCGCTGCTCTAGAGGCAAAACACCCCGATTTCACGGCTGTCTTTTTCCGGCATATCATCCCCCTGAGGCGGGGTGATTTTTCACCGGAAGAGCAAGAATTGGTTCTCAAAGCCTATTTGCGTTATCCGCTCATTCAGGAAATTTTCAAAAGAAGTCAAGCCATTGATTTTGGCTCACGCGGGGGCAAGTGGAATGATTTGCGCAAGAGTCTTGCCTATTTCTCCTACTATTTTCCCGAAGTGCCGCTACCAGACACCTTGCTCACCTTTGTTTCTCAGTTCGAGTTTGCAGGTTTCCTGTATGGTGAGAACCAACTAGCCTTAGGCTTAGATATGTTCCTCGGCCCCGATTTCGACTATAAATCAGTTAGCCCGAACGAACCTATTTTTTCCGATTATCTCAGCCGTACTTACACCCCTGAACATATCAACGCCAAATTAATGCAGTTGCTCATTGAAGATAACTTACCCGAGCCCACCAATGGCCGCCTGCTCGACTATATGATCTATAACGGCAAAAAACTACAGCTTCTCGATCTCGTATTGCCGCTAACACCCGACAGTATTAAATTAGAAATGACCGCACAACAGACCCAGTGGCTACAGGAAAATGAAGCACCCATTTACGTTTATCTACAGTCGGAAGAACTACTCTACGAAACCGATTTCAAGAAGTTTCGCAAGTACATTGATCCCAGCCCTAACTCGCCTGGTATGCCCGAAGAAGCACCTGGCCGATCGGCCAACTATATTGGCTGGCAAATTGTTTCCGCTTGGATGAAACGCCATCCTGACGCAAAAATACAAGATTTGTTGGCTATATCCGATGGGCAGCGTATCTTAGCGGAGTCGCGCTATAAGCCGAATTGATAAAAACTTCATACAATAAGAAATCATGTCCCTTACTCGTACCATTCCCCTTGTTGATCTCTCCACCTTCGTGGAGGGCGATGCCAGCCAGCGGCAAGCTTTCGTTGATCAATTAGGTAAAGCTTTTCATGAAATTGGCTTTGTAGGTGTTACCGGCCACGGCGTACCGCAGCAGCTTATCAACGACTTTTATCACGCTGCGAAGGCTTTTTTTGCCCTTCCAGAGCAACAAAAGCGAAGCTACGAACTCTCCGGCATGGCTGGCCAACGAGGCTATACGAGCTTCGGCAAAGAGCATGCTAAGCAATCTACCGTAGCCGATTTGAAAGAATTTTTCCAGATCGGGCAAGAAGTGCCCGACGGCCACCCCAGAAAAGCCGAATACCCTAACAACCCCGACGTGGCCGAAGTGCCTGCCTTTATGACCCTCGGCCGGCAGCTTTATCGCGCTTTTGAAAAAAGCGGAGCAGACCTTCTGCGCGCCATCGCAATCCACCTAGATTTAGAAGAAGAATATTTTAGTGAAAAGATAGACGCTGGCAACAGCATACTCCGTGCCATCCACTATCCGCCTATTACACAAGAGCCTGCAACGGCTATTCGCGCCGAGCAGCACGAAGATATTAATCTAATCACCCTACTGGTAGGTGCTAGTGCCGGTGGCCTCCAACTGCTCGATATGAACGGTGAATGGCAAGAGATCATCCCCGAAAACGATGAAATCGTTATCAATGTAGGCGATATGTTACAACGGCTCACTAATAACTATCTTAAATCTACTACCCACCGAGTGGTGAACCCGCCACGAGAAGAATGGCACAAACCCCGCTTGAGCATTCCCTTCTTCTTGCATCCTAAATCGGAGATGGACTTAAACGTACTTGCTAGCTGCGTCACCGAAGAGCGGCCTATAGCCTATGCCCCCATCACCGCTGGCGAATATTTGAACGAACGCTTACGCGAAATCGGTCTCAAAAAGTAGGCAAGTTGCCTTGGCATCGTCGCTATTCGCAATAGCTTACTTCAAGCCGCTATTTTCACGGATCACTAAATAAGGTACTCCGTTTCAGATTAAGCCAGTTCAGTGCCCTAACATTTTCGCTTAAGGCATTGTTACTGTGCAGTATTCAAGAGGTGTTTTTTGAATCGCTCTGGGAGTGAAGGCCATTTCTTTGGCATCAGGTTTCCAGTTGGACGACTACGTTGATACGTTAGTCGGTTAACGGACGACTACGTTAACGTAGTCGTCCGTGATAACAAATCCCCCCCCCAAAAAAGACCAAACCATAACGGCCTACAAAAAAGAAAGCTAGCATCCTTGATCTCCCTCTTCAGACCGCTCTTTTCCACCTGTCTTGCGCTACGAAGGAAGCCCTTGCCCCTGCACGCCGTGCCAGCCCTTACTCACTAAACTTGCTCGTAAGTACTCAAACAAAAGGACTAGAGAAATGGCAGACCTCATTCTAAAAGCAGAACCGCTGAAGAGGAGACCTACGGTAGCCTGCCGTGCTACTAGCCTATCTTCTCCAATAAGTCCCTAGGGCTAGCAAGCAGATTCCAAGGCCAAGAAACTCACGAGTGTATTCTATATACGGGCTCTCGGCTTTCATCGAGCCTGTGATCGTTGGGCTGCCTATCCGTAGCCACTGAATAAAGGCTGGCAGCAAGCTGAGTAACCATGCCGCAGCAACGAACAAAAGCAGGCCGACCCACCAACGCGGCGGCCGCTGAAAAAGCGACCAAATCGCGGTGAGTGCCACACTAGCATACATCAATACCCAAGGTAGCCAGTCGGGATCATTAAGCTGCCAATAAGCAAATAGAGCGAAGGTAGTGGCCGTGCAGAGATGGAGTACTTTCATACCGTTGATTGATACCATTGAAATAAACAAGATAACGGACCACTCAAAGATATTATTTTTACCTTTAGCCCATGGAAAAAGTGGAACTAGCGAAAAACGGCCCCTGCTTGTCGCCCATTGTGGCTGGGGTAATGAAATGGGGCGTATGGGGTGCCGATTTGAATACGCATCAAGTCAGTACGCTTATAGATCAGTGTGTAGAAGTGGATATCACTTCTTTCGATCATGCCGATATCTACGGTAATTACACCACAGAAGCCCTTTTTGGTACGGCACTCGCCGAGCTTGGTAGCAGTTTCCGCCAGCGCATCCAACTAGTATCGAAGTGTGGTATTCGGCTTAAGGCAAAAGAACGGCCTGCAAACCGACTTAAAGCCTATGATAGTAGTAAGGCCTACATCTTGCAGTCGGTGGAGCAAAGCTTGAAAGATTTGCGTACGGACTACCTGGATCTGCTTTTAATTCATCGTCCCGACCCCTTGATGCAGCCGGAAGAGGTGGCTGCGGCCTTTGATGAACTGCGTAGCGCGGGGAAGGTACTACACTTTGGCGTCTCTAATTTTACGCCCTCACAGTTTACTCTTTTACAACAACATACCGAATTAGTTACCAATCAAGTAGCTTGCAGTGCATTGCACCTAGACCCTATTTTTGATGGCACTTTCGATCAGTTGCAAGGCCAGCAAAAACGCCCGATGATTTGGGCTCCCTTTCAGGGAGGGGAGTATTTCAACGAAACCTCTAGCCAAGGGCGGCGACTTCGCTATACGGTGCAGCAGATCGACAAAAAGTATGACCATCCGGGCGAAGATTTGATCCTATTGGCCTGGTTACTAAGCCATCCAGTGGGGATGCTGCCGATATTAGGTACTACAAAAATTGAGCGACTGCGCGACGCCTTATTAGCGCTTAAGATGCCACTAGATCGGCAAGATTGGTTCGAGATACTAGAAGCCTCACAGGGGCATGAGGTAGCCTAAGGCAGAACTAGGCTAGTAACTCGTCGGCTTTTTCTAGTAGCCAGTTTTGGGACGCGACGGGGTCGGCTAGGCGGATATCCGCTTTGATTTTTTCGATCGCCTTCTTATCTCCTGGGATTGCGCGGGTGAGGCGTCGAGTGAGGGATACGAGATTCCGAAAAGCTTTGCGTGGATGGGCCGGTATCTCCTTGTGCCGATTAAGGTAAGCAGAGATGGCATCAAACAAGGATTCTAGGGCGTCGAATTCATCAATTTCGTAGTAGATGGCGAGTAACATAGCCTTCGCATTGAGGTTGTAGGTAATGTTTTCATACTCCACCCCTCGTAAATAATCGAGGGCTTTATCATATTCCTTTTGGTAAAAATAGAGCGTTGCGTAATTATAATTGACAGCATTCTCACGATGCACCTCGGCAATGCGGTGTTGATAAACTTCAATGTAGTTTTTAGTCCACTCAAATTGCCCATCTCGGAGAGCAATCAAAATGGTATTTTTGAACTGTAAGGGATCGAGGAAGCCATCTTCAAAGACAGCTTCTCGCTCTAGGGCATGACGATAGACCTGTAAGTACTCTTTAAGATAAGCCGTTTTGCCAGCGTTGATTTTCCGGCTGCTATAGTTAAGAGCGGTTTGATAAAGCTGCTGTAGTTCAGTAGAACGAAAGTTAACGGTGTGTTCTATTAGCTTTTCCCTGAAAGCTTCATAAAAGGCATCTTGATCTGGCTGTGCCTCCATTCGGTAGTTGTAATAATGAATGGCCACCGGCGGGTAGCGCAGGTAATCCGGATGCTGATCAATGAACTGAATAATTTCAGGGATGAAGCGAATTTGGTACTTATGATAGCGAGAAAAAGCAGTACTATTGGCCGAGTTGAAAGACTTTAGTTTTTCTGCAATATAGAAAACATCTAAGTGATCGATGATGTCTTCTAAGTTCGATCGATCAAAGGTTCTACGGTCGTAGTCAGCTAAATCAAAGCGTTGCCGTTCTAGTAAATGGAGTTGCAGATACTTGTTGCTACTTTCGCGCATGTCCTGCCCAAAGCTACTCATGTTTTTTTCCCAGTTTCGTAGCACTCCTTCCACAAGCTTCTGGGGTTCCAGCCGATTGATCGCTTGGAGGTATAGCTGCTTTTGCAAGTAATCAGTTTGCTTTAGCTCATGTAACACTAGGAACTCCTCGAGCAGTTTCAGCAAATCCGAGCAGAATTTACGAAAGCGAACGTCGTTGAAAGGCTTGGGGCTAAAAAGTTTACGCCAAATGTGTTCCTTTGCTAAGTTTTGTTGTTTTCCCAGCTGTTGTACAATCTCCCGAAAGAGATTGGTGATATCTTCATTCTTATTGAAGTAGGGGGAGGCTAGAAATGTAGCAGCCTCTCGCTGTTCCTCCGCACTAAGCGCTTCTATAAGCGAAATTAACTTATTAGAATTTTTATTCATTGTTCACAAAAAAAAACAAGCAAAAAACAAAATTTACTTGTATATCAATTAGATACGAAAAAAACGAGGCCTTTTTGAAGAACCTACACCATCTCAAATTTTCACAAAAATAAACAATAAAATCCAAAGTTGATGCCTCGAAATTAATAAAATGTGTATATTGTGCCCTGTATCAAGGAGTGTAAATTTTTGAATGGTGAAAACGCTACAAAAATTCCTTTTGTTGTTCTCGCTTTTGTGCGCAGCTTTCAGCCTGCAAGCACAAGGTGCCACTATTAATATCACCACCTTCGAAGATACGCCGGTCTCCTACACCATCTTATCCAGAAACACGCCCTTCATCACACAACTACCGCAAAACGGTAGCTTGACGGTGGCTCCAGGCCCGCTTACTTTCCAATATGTTTTAACCTACACGCCAGACCCTGGCTATTTAGGTTTAAATGACCAAGGGCGTGTACTTTCCTTCCCACTACAAACTACCTCTTTTACCATCTCCGTATTCAATTTTCGTGTAGTGGCAGTGGAGTTAGATGCCAATCACGATATTGCCTACACCGTAACAAATGCGCCAGTATCCGTTCCTGTTCTAGCAAATGACTATTCCTCTAGTGGTTTTTTAGAGTTGCGCGCTACGCCCGTCGCGAATGGTGGTACAGCAAGTATTGATGGCAACAACTTAATCTTCCAACCAGCGGAAGGCTTTAGCGGTCTTACGGAAGTAAATTACTTAGTTTGCACTACTAACGACATTTGTGCCATGGGCACCGTTAGTATTAATGTGCTAAACAACGACCTCAGTGCTACGCAAGACACGACCATAGTTTTCACTAAACAGCGCAAGCCCCAGTTCATCTTAGCACCGAACAACTATCTGCCCGTCAACGACCCAATCCACGGCAGCTATGGGTTACAAAATGGTGTGATAACCTATACGCCGCAAGCAAATTTCGTGGGTGTAGAATACCTGAATTTCTCAGGAAGTAGTGGCGATTTGATCACTTTCGCGGTGGAAGTGCTAGACATGAAGGATCAGGCTTTCTCGAAAGATGATTTGGCTTATACTTTGGTGGGCAAATCAGTGAATGTCAATGTACTTTCTAACGATTACTATGGTTCTTTCACGGGTTGTATAACCTACCAGTCGCCTTTATTCGGTAGTCTTAGCCCAGGTCTTTCTCCTGGTAGAATCACCTACACACCACCTAGTGGTTGGCGCGGGGTAGATCGCTTTACTTACCGATCTTACGAGCCAGGCTGCCCTGGGGAAGGAGAGTTAGCGACTGTGTACATTATCGTTGATGACTTCGCCCCCGCCCAAGAAGCCCTTACGATCACCACCACGGCTGGTGCGCCTACTCAGCTTACGTACGCTGTTCCCACTGGGTCGGCCAGCTGGTCGGTAAGTACGCAGCCTAGTGCAGGAGAAGTTAGCCAACAAAACGGACAACTCATCTATACGGCCACGGCTAGTGAAGGTGCCGATTATTTAGCGATTACTTACTGCTTAGAAGGTGATACAGGAGGCTGTGAAGTAAGCAAAACGGTTGGTGTTACGATCAATATCAACCCAAATAATGCTGCTGTTAGTTGCAACGACGATTGCGTGTGGCCAGGCGATACCAATAATGATGGAGTCGTTAACCTAGACGACTTCCTTGCTATCGGCCTGTATATGGGTGCGACGGGCACACCACGTTTAACTGCTGCGCCTAGTATGTGGTGTCCGCAAGATGCAGAAGATTGGGAGGAAAGCACGGCCGCAGGTGTCAACTTCAAACACCTTGATGCCAATGGCGACCAAATCGTAAGTGCCCTAGATACACAAGTTGTATTGGCTAATCTAGGCTTAGTACATAGCCTACAACCTAACGCTGTCAACACTGCCTCCTTTGATATCATCTTAGACGGTGATATCTTCGCAGAACCAGGTGATCTCTTAGCCATCGACGTTCTTGTTGGCACTAACTTGGTAGGCGTAGAGGATGTGTACGGTTTCCGCTTTCCATTCCCCTATGATCCTTCGATCTTTGATCCACAGAGCATCAATCTTGCGTTTAACGAGAACAGCTGGCTAAGTTATGCCTCTCCTGTGATTAGTACGCAGGTGAATCGGCCCGACGAGAACATTTTCGAAGCCGCTTACATCCGTACCAGCGGTAAACCCATTAGCGGTTACGGCCAAGTTGGTACGCTCTACGTGGGGGTTGAAGACGTCTATGGATTCAGAGGCCGCCCCGACGAAGTGATTACGGCTACCATCGGCGGTCAAGATGCCGCAGCACTTGGAAACACAGGTGATATGCAGACCGTGCGCGTACAACCACTCGATATAACGATCCGTAGTGCGGCTGCTTCCCCAATCATTGAAGGGGCTGCTATTGAGCACTATCTCAATGAAAAACTGTTAGCTTTCCCCAACCCTTCTACTGGCCGCCTTACCGTTCACCTCAATGGACAGCGTACTTTCAATGAGCTTTCATTGGTAGATATAACAGGTCGGACGTTGCTCCAGCAAAGTGATTTATACAGTAATCATCAAGTCTTAGACTTGAGTGCACTGCCAAATGGCATCTACTTGCTTACTATAACGACCAATGAGGGCGTTGTGAATAGAAAAATTGAAATAGTCCGTTAATTGACTTAGCTGGAATAGCAACTATTTACTGCTGAGCATAATCTCATGTCTAAAGGATTATTTCTTTCCAATCCCAAACCGATTTACTACACACACTTTGATATCCCAGCCGATTTGGAGCTTTGTGTCTTGCACAGTTCTGTTTTGCCCGGTATCTAGTGGGCAACCGCTCGTTCAGCGGTATTGTTTTTAGATTGCTTATTCGAAGTCACTCCTAGTGGGTGACTTTTTTTGTTATACCTTTGTAGAATGGAACACAGTAAATACGAGCAGCGAGGCGTATCGGCCACCAAATCGGAAGTACACCAAGCCATCGCTGGCCTTGACAAAGGGCTCTTCCCTACCGCTTTCTGTAAAATCATGCCCGATGTAGTCGCTCAGCAGCCTGACTATTGCAACGTTATGCATGCCGATACCGCTGGCACCAAAACGAGCCTAGCCTATATTTACTGGAAAGAAACCCAAGACCTCAGTGTTTGGCCAGGTGTAGTGCAAGACAGCCTCGTAATGAATCTCGACGACATGGGCTGCGTAGGTATCGTAGATAACATTCTCATTTCTTCTACCATCGGGCGTAACAAACAACTTATTCCAGCCGAAGTACTCACGGCTATTATCCAAGCCCAGCAAACCTTCTGCGACCGGATGGCACAATATGGCGTCAACTTGCACCTCACCGGTGGCGAAACAGCCGATGTAGGCGACATCGTCCGAACAGTTGATATAGGTTTCACCACCTTCGCCCGCCAACGACGCGATCGCTTAATCATCAACAAAATACAGCCAGGCGATGTAATCGTAGGCCTAGCCTCCTTTGGCCAAGCTACTTACGAAGACGAATACAATGGCGGCATGGGCTCCAACGGGCTTACTAGTGCCCGACATGATGTTTTCAAGGCTGCCTACGCCGACAAGTACCCCGAAAGCTTCGACCCTGCCCTGCCTAGCGGCGTAGTTTATACCGGTAGCCGCTCTCTAAGCGAAACCATCGATATTGATGGAAAGCTTATCCCGATCGGAAAGCTCGTCTTATCGCCTACGCGCACCTATCTGCCTATCTTAAAAGTGCTGCTCGATCAGTTACAGCCCTTTATCAATGGCATTATTCATTGCAGTGGCGGCGGGCAAACGAAGGTGGTGAAGTTTCTTGAGAATGTAAAAGTGGTGAAAAACCAGCTCTTCACTCCACCGCCACTATTTGAGCTCATTCGGCAGGAAAGTGGCAGCAGTTGGAAAGAGATGTACCAAGTCTTCAATATGGGACACCGCTTGGAGGTTTATCTGCCAGCTCAGTACGCAGAGGCCGTGATTCATATCGCCGAAAGCTTTGGCGTTGCAGCACAGATCGTGGGCCACGTAGAAGCCGCCGAAGTAGCTTCTGTTGATATCCATACGCCAGATGGAATCTTTACCTATACCGACTAGGCCGATTACGCGTAAAAAAGCGTGCCTATGGCTAGTGACTTAGACCGTCTTGCGCTACCGAGAAAACCCTTGCCCCTGCATTTATGCCCGCCTGCCCGTACTGGGTATTTGGCCTGGGCGAGAGCAACGAGTCCGTACGTGTGCGTATAGATGGACACTTTGACTAGCTCAATACTTGCGCCAAAAAAACAGTGTGACACCTTTTCAGTCAGGAGAATTTTACCCAGGCTGTTTACACAGAGGGTTAGGCCAAGCCACCTGATAGAGCCACCTGCATATTGGTTGTCGGCCTAGTAAACCAACTAAAAAAGAGAAGTGGGATGGTGGCTTATAAATCCATCAGCAGCAAGGTAGGTTCCTCTAGCAACTCCTTTACTTTCACAAGAAAGGTAACGGAAGAGCTACCATCAATAACGCGGTGGTCGTAGCTCAAGGCGATATACATCATAGGGCGGATGACCACTTCACCCTTCACTGCTACGGGGCGTTCGATGATGTTGTGCATACCCAGAATGGCACTTTGTGGCTCGTTGAGGATAGGCGTACTCATCATACTACCAAAGACCCCCCCATTAGTGATCGTGAAAGTACCGCCTTGCATTTCTTCGATGCTGAGGCTGTTGTTACGCGCCTTAGCGGCTAGTTCTTTGAGCTTCAATTCTACGTCGGCAAAACTGATGCTTTCCACATTTTTAATCGGAGGCACAACGAGCCCAGTCGGTGTAGAAATAGCGAAGTTAATGTCAACATAATCGAAGTAAGTGACTTCCTTGCCATCTTCACTTAGCTGGGCGTTGATCTGCGGCATTTCCATTAGAACCTTCGCACAAGCTTTTGCAAATAGCGACATAAACCCGAGTTTTACCCCGTTTTTAGCCACAAATTTATCTTGTACTTTGTTGCGTAGTGCCATTACCGCGCTCAAATCTACCTCATTGAAAGTAGTGAGCATAGCCGTTTCGTTCTTGGCTTTCACCAGTCGGCCAGCTATGGTACGGCGCATCCGGCTCATTTTTTCTACTCGCTCCGTGCGACTGAAAGCGGCTACTGCTTTAGCAGCCGTGGCTGGGGCACTAGGTGCCGGAGCACTAGGTGCCGGAGCACTAGGTGCCGGAG
>DAINNZ010000060.1:0-1891 GCA_036735605.1 Lewinella sp.
TATGCTTTTCGACCTAGTGGAGCAGGGTATTCGAGAAAGGTTTAAGACGCTCGACTTTGGCCGAACGGCACTTGCCATCAAGAGCTCAATGGGTGCAAGCCCACGAGCCTATTGTTGTAGTCTCTACGGCATGTCGAAGCTCACGCGCCTAGCCATACGATATTTCACGCCTGTTTTGTTCAAGTCCACGGTTTGGGAGGAGCGCAATCCTTTTAAAGCCATTGCTGACTAGGAGGCGTGCGGTAGAGCTAGGCAAGTGGGTACTAGTGCATACGATCCCCGCGTATTTCCATATTTTCCAGCAACTCGGCTTCGTAGGCTAGGTAGGCTTTCCAGCGGTCGTCCACGCGTTGCCGTGGGAAATACTTGCGGGCAAGATCGAGAAAAAGGACGTAGTGCCCTGCTTCTGCGACCATGAATTTGTGGTAGAAAGTACGCAAATCAGGGTCGTTGATATGTAAACTCAGCAAGCGGAAGCGCTCGCAGCTTCTCGCTTCGATGAGGCCACAGATGAGTAATTTTTCAAGCAAGCGATCGTCTTTACTACCGCCTTTTTCTTGGAAACTGAGTAGGCCATTGACGTATTCGTCTTTGCGTTGGGGGCCGAGTGCGAGGCCTCTTTTATCCATTTCATCTAAGACAGCGCGGAAGTGGCCCCACTCTTCCGTCACGATGGGTGCGAGCTCACGCACTAGTTCGCTGCGTTCGGGGTAGGCTTGTATAAGGGTGATGCAGGAGGTGGCTGCTTTTTGTTCGCAGTAGGCATGATCGGTGAGGATTTCGGCTAGATCCATCTCGGCCATATTGACCCACCGAGGATCGGTAGGTAGCTTGAGGTTAAGCATTTTAAGTGTAGCGGGGGTGAGCTGATCCATTGGTTTTATGGGGGTTGGATGAGGAATTATTTTGGCTGCTGCTGCGCTAAAGTGGGCAGGAGCTTATGGCTGCAAGAACAAAATACTGCCTTTGAAATTAAGCTGCTTTTCATCCCAGAAGTGGTAGAAATAGGTGCCGGTTGGTAAAGGCGCGAGGGCTAGGCTCCGTTGAATGCCTTGCGGATCGGCTAGGGCTAGCCAATCGGTTTTACGCACCAGGCGGCCGTTGCTGTCGTAGAGTTGGAAGAAAATTCGACCACCCGAATAGGCATCTAAATAACGGAAATGCACCCAGCCTGCAGTGGGGTTGGGTGCCAAGCTAAGCCTTGGGGGCACGGGCCAACTGATTGCCACCACATTAGAATAGACTATTTTTCGGTTGGCGGTAATCCGTTTGAGGCGGTAGTAGCGCGTTCCGTTTTCTGGTTGAAAATCGGAGAAGTTGCTACTAGTGGCATCTAGGGAGGTGAGGGGCCTAAAATCGCGTAGATTACTACTAATTTGTAGTTCTAAGCTGGCATCGTCTAGGCGAACGAATCCTTGTCGATGGAAGCGGATATGATCGCTGTTGGTTTGTGCGGACAGGCTGAGTTCATCGGGTGTTTGGCAATAGGGGAAAAGCCGTTGCTCTAGTTCGTGATACAATCCTTCGGGATCAGTTACGCGCAGTCGAACGCGGAAGAAATAGGTTTCCTCCTCGCAGCCGAGTGGTTCTAGGAAGAGGCTGCTATTGTTTTGGGTGATTAGGGCCTCTGGATGGTCGTGATCGTTGTGATGCAAATAGGTTTGCCACTCATAGCGTAGGCTGTTTTCGGGGTGTTCGCGATCGGTGGCGGTGGCTCGCAGTTCTAGGAGGTTGGTTCGGTCGGTAGGGTAGCGGTCGCCGTCTTGGAAGCTAGTGATGGTGGCTTGTGGTGGCGTATTATTAAGCGAGATAATAAGACTATCTCGGGCGCTTGCGCCCTCTGGATCGGTGACGGTGAGCCATGCGGTGAAGGAGGTAGGGCTATTATTAG
>DAINNZ010000060.1:1901-10223 GCA_036735605.1 Lewinella sp.
GCGTAGCTGCCGCTAGTGCTGTGGCCATCGCCAAAATCCCAGTGAAAAGTAAGGCTATCGGTAGGGTGGTTGGGGTCTCGGCTATTGGAGGCATCAAATTGAACGCTTAGGCTGCTGCCGCCAAAGTGGGGTAAGGCACTGCCTTTAGCCACGGGGGGCGGGTTGCCACCGAAGCTGATTTGCCGTATTTCGTGGCTTTGCATCAGGTAGTAGAGGCGGCCGGTGTGTGGGTTTTGTTCGAGGCAAAGGAGCCGAATATTTTCGGCGAAAGGCCGTACGGCGGTTAGCCGCCCTTGCCGGTCTAGCTCGGCTACTCGGATCCAACCGCTGAAGTCGAAGAAGAAGAATTGGTTTTGGTACTCGGCGGGCCAGGAGTCGAGTGCTAGGCGGAAGCCGCCCATAGCACTATAGCCGGCAAAGGATTCCCCGCTGATTCGGCTGGTTTCGGAGCCGATTTCAGCCATATCTACGAGGTTATTGGGGAGGAAAAAAGGCGTACCTGCTCTGGCCGGTGGGTTCCAGTTGGCATTTGACCAGACGAGTTCGGGGGCGGTGAAAAGGGTAGGCCCCAAGTAAGGGAAGGTGCTGCTAGTGTCGCAAGGGTTTTTGAGTCTTGCGCTTTCCAACACACTTGCCCCTGCGGTAGCCAAAGAATCGGTGGGTATGAACCCGTCGTCCACTACTTTAACATACGACTGTTTAAAGCCCAGAAACGGGGGGCAATTTTCGCCATTGCTTAAGGGGTTGGGCGCTAGCGGGTTGGGCACATCATCGGCTAAGTGGAATGCCCAGTTGAGGTTGGCCCCTTCATAAATTGGCCAACCGAAATTAAGGCCTTTTCGGCTGGCGATATTGAGTTCTTCCCAGCTACCGTTGCCGACGTCGCCGATGTAGAGCCGCCCGACTTCTCCTGCTGCCGGATCGTGGCTAGCCCCTTGATCGTCGATGGTAAAGCGGTAAGGATTGCGCAGCCCGAGTGCCCAAATGCGCGAAGTGGGCGAGCGCGGATCGTTGCTTTGATAAAAAGGATTAGAAGCCAGTCCTTCGCCAGTGTTGGGGTCGATGCGCAGTATTTTACCTAGTAAAGAACCTAGGTGCTGCGCCCGGTAGCTACCGATGTTTTGGTCGGGGCTAAGGATGCCGAGTGCTAGGGCTTCGGCTATGAAACTTTCGCTGTATTCTTGCCCAATATCGGCACTATTGTGGGCACCATCGCCTACCGAGATGAGCAGGCTACGGTCTAGTGCTTGCTTGATTTTTCCAAGGCCGTGAAAGCTGTAAAAGAGCGGAATGCCATCGGCTGCAGTGGCACCCATTAAGACGGTTCGGGAACCCGCTAGCGTGCTAGTGAAATTCGTCTGTGCATCAGCGGTATAGCGACAAACCCGCCCCCACGTGGCCGCAAAGGTCAGGCTGCTATCGGCTTGATAAGTAGGCTGATCGTGCCAGGCATCCCAATAACGATCTACGGCATAAAGTAGATAAAAATAGCCATTACTGGTGAAATCTCGGTCTAGGCAAAAGCCTAGCAAGCCGTGGTCGTGCCATTGGCTCACTTCCTCACTTAAGTCGATTAAAGGGCCGTTGTTCAAGCGTTGCCCGCTGCTATCCACTACCCAAACAGTGCCGCCTTGTTCAAAAACGTAGAGTAGCCCTTCTTCAGAAATATCGATCCCTAGCGGCCGCTGGAAACCACCCGCCAAGCGGCTATCATAAAAATCGGGCGGTAGCACTACCTGCGCACCCAAGCTTAGGGATGAAAGGCCGAAGAGCAAGCAAAGAGGCAGCGCGCGTAAAACGAAAAACAGCATAAATGATTAATCTTTATAAAACTGAATCACCCGCGCTTCACCTGCTTTTTGGTAAGCGCGGTACATTCCTTCGCTATTGAAAGGCATCGCAATGTTGCCCTTCGCGTCGATGGCTATCAAGCCGCCCTCGCCGCCGATAGGTGCTAGCACCTCATGGATAACGGCATAGGCAGCCGTTTGTAAGTCTTGGCCCGCATACAGCATACGCGCATGCACATCAAAGGCTACGGCGTGGCGGATAAAAAACTCACCATGACCGGTGCAGGAGACCGCACAGCTAGCATCATTGGCATAAGTGCCAGCACCAATGATGGGGCTATCGCCGATGCGATTGTAGCGCTTGTTGGTCATCCCGCCCGTGCTAGTGCCAGCGGCAATATGGCCTTGTTGATCCAAGGCCACACAGCCTACCGTACCGAACTTTTCGTCGATCTCGCGGCTAATTCCCAAAGCGCCATGCTGGTCGTTCGCCTCCACGGCTTCGCGCGCTTTAACGCGTTCTAGGCTCTGGAAACGCTCTTCGGTGTAAAAATAGGTAGGGGGCACCATCTCCAAACCTTGCTCTTGGGCAAATTGTTCGGCTCCTTTACCTGTAAGTAGCACATGCTCCGATTTTTCTTTCACTGCACGAGCTGCACTAATGGGGTGTTTGACGTTCGTAACGCCGCCCACGGCACCTGCCAGCAGGTCTTTCCCCGTCATGAAACTAGCGTCCAATTCATTAATGCCAGCATGGGTGAAGACCGCCCCTTTTCCCGCATTGAAGTAAGGACTATCCTCTAGCACCCAAATCGTTTGTTCTACTGCATCGGCCGCACTTCCTCCGGCAGCCAAGATAGCTTGGCCCGCGTCCAGCGCTTGGTTCATGGCTGCCCGAATTGCCTCGGCTCGCTCTTCCGTCATCTGATCTTCCCGGATCGTGCCCGCACCACCGTGGATGGCGATGGCGTAGGCAGGCGGGCTAATACTCTCTGGCTCAGCAGCATTGGCCGCTCGTTCTTTTTCTCCCGTCTGGTTTTGCACATTACAAGCAAACACGTTCAGGAACAGGCCGAAAACTAGGATGCGAAGCATGGGTAATACGTTTTTTATGCCGCTAAGGTAGTTGTTTTTTAGTTTTATTGGTTGGATAAAGGCGGGAAAGGAGATAAAAGGGGGTCTTTGGTAGTGTGTGCTTTTTGCACGATTTTTGCACGAGGTGCAGGGGCAAGTGTTTCTTTTTAGCGCAAGACTATGCTAATTACTGGAAAGTACCTACTTTTAGCGCATGGCAACTAATTCAATCGCAAGGCGGATTTACGACTTCCTGAAAGACATTCCGCCTTTTCATCTGATCGAGCAATCCGACTTACTGCAATGGAGTAGTAGGGTAGAGGTGATCTACTTGCCGGCAGGCAAGCTGGTTTTTGATGTGGGCGAAGCACCAAAGAACGGATTTTTCGTGGTTCGAGAAGGTGCTGTGGACTTACTTGGCCTTAGCACTGGCGAGGAAGTGCTCATTGAGCGCTGCGCGGAAGGGGAGCTGTTTGGTATTCGGCCCCTACTAGCAGGTGATAATTACCAACTTCGGGCTAGAGCAGCGGAAGAGTCTTTGATCTATGCCATTCAGATTGAAGGCTTGAAGGAAACGTTGGTGAGGTATCCTAAAGTGATGTTTGCGCTAGCCACGATGATGGCTGGCAGCCGCTATGTACGGCGCGAGCAAAATATTTTTGTGGCCGCTGCGGCGAGCCAGCAAATGCCCTATGCTGTAGGGGGCTTGCTCGAGTTGCAATCGGTTCAACGGGCTAAAGATCCAGTTGTTTGTGGCCCCTCCCTGCCGATTTATCAAGCAGCCGAGATCATGAGCGAACAAGACGTAGGCTCTATCATTATTGTGGACGATAAGCGGCATCCGATGGGTATTTTGACTGACCGCGACATCCGCCGAAATGTGGCCACGGGGCTATACGGTCGCAACCGGCCCATAGTGGAGGTGATGAGCCATCCGGTAGTTTGTATTTCTAGGGAGGTGGTGGTAGCGGAGGTGCAAATTGCCATGGTAAAGTATGATATTCACCATTTGGTAGTAACGGAAGATGGCACCGATCAAAGTCCTATCATTGGTGTGATTAGCGAGCATGATTTGCTAGTGCTTTCGGGGAATAATCCAGCCGTTTTAGTGCGTGAAATCGGTCGGGCCAAGTCGGTGGCTTATATTCGCGAGCTGCGCATCCGGGCGGAATACTTGCTGCGGCAATATCTAGAGCAAGAGGTCAGTATCAATTATATTATGACCATTATGACGGAGATCAACGATCAGATTATCAGCCGTTGTATCCGAATGAGTCAAGAAGAAATGCTAGCCGAGGGAGAAGGTGAAGCACCTTGCCGCTATGCTTGGATGAGCCTGGGCAGCCAAGGTAGAGGGGAACAATTGCTGCGCACCGATCAAGATAGTGCGCTGGTTTTTGAAGATCTGCCACCAACTGCCCATACGAAAGCCAAGACCTATTTCGTGGAAATGGCTAAGCGAGTGACGGAAAAGCTGTTTAGTGTTGGTTATGCTTATTGCAGCGGCAATATGATGGCCTCCAACCCGCTTTGGTGCCTGCCCACGAGTGGTTGGAAGGAGATATTTAGCCGCTGGATGAAAGACCCTAAGTCGGAAAATATTTTGCACGTATCGGTATTTTTTGATTATCGCTGTGTGTATGGGGATGCCACTTTAACGGCAGGCCTAACGGATCATATTTTCAATGTCTTAGAGCAAACTAGTATTTTTCAGTCTTTTCTCGCTCGGGCAGCCTTGCAAAATCCTGCGCCGCTTACTTTTTTCCGTAATTTCATGGTGGAACGCACCGGAGAATATAAAGATCAATTCGATCTTAAAGGGCGAGCCATGATGCCACTCACCGACGCTGCTAGGGTCTTAATTCTACAAGCGAAAAAAGGCGGGATCAATAATACCATTCAACGCTTTAAAATACTAGCTGAACTAGAGCCACAAAACGAAGAACTCTTCCTAGCGGCCGCAGAGGCTTATGAAATACTCGTGAGGATGCGTGCGCGCATCGGCTTAAAACGGGAGGATCATGGTCGCTATCTTAACCCTAGTGAATTGAGCCGCTTTCAACGGGTTTTACTACGCAATACCTTTACGCCTGTACAAGAGATTCAGCAATTACTGGAGGTTCGTTTTCAACTAAACTTCATTCGATAATGGCAGGTATTTTCGATTGGATTCAAGGAAAAATAAGTAAAGACCAAGGCCCTCCCTTGGCCGAAATGCCCGATTGGTACCGCAACTACTACGAAGCCTTCGAATCAGTGGATACACAAACGCCCGTGCAGGAAATCACTTTTGTGGTGTATGATACAGAAACCACGGGTTTAGACCCCCGCAAGGATCGAATGGTGAGTATAGGCGCCCTACAAGTGATGCAAGACCGTATTGTAACCTCCGAGCCTTTTGGTTGTTTTTTAAACCCGGATTTAGCCCTGCAAAAAACCGAGGCGGTACCGATTCACGGCCTAGTACCAGGCGGAGGGTTTCGGACTTACCTATCGGAATCGGAGGCTATTATGGCCTTTTTAGACTGGTTGCCTCCAAGGGCGGTGCTAGTGGCTCACCACCTAGGTTTTGACCGGATGGTGATCGATGAAGCCCTAAAGCGTTTTGGGGGCTGGAAGCTACGTAATGCTGGTGCCGACACAGTTTTTATGGCTAAACAGTTGCAGCCCGCTTCCTACTATACGCCTGATGAGGCTTATTCACTGGATCATCTAGCACGGCAGTTCAAGATTCCCCTAAGCGATCGGCACACTGCATTGGGCGATAGCTACATTACGGCTGTACTTTTTTTGAAGCTGCTCAATCGCTTAGAAGACCGAAAAGGAAGGCCGTTGCTATTGAGTGATATTGTATAAGTGGTTAAATTTCCTTACTTTTGCGGCCTCAATAGATTGCCCTCTCTAACGGAATTTCTCCAAGAGAGCCGAATTTGCCTGCTATGAATCAAGCTAAGGAAATTGTTCGTCGCCGAACCTTCGGTATTGTCTCTCACCCGGATGCGGGTAAAACCACGTTGACGGAGAAACTCCTTCTCTTTGGCGGTGCCATCCAAGAAGCGGGAGCCGTGAAGAATAACAAGGTCAGAAAAACGGCTACTTCCGACTTTATGGAGATCGAACGGCAGCGGGGCATCTCCGTTGCCACTTCCGTAATGGCCTTCGATTATCGCGATCGGAAGGTGAATATTTTGGATACACCTGGGCACAAAGATTTTGCTGAGGATACTTACCGCACCCTCACGGCCGTAGATAGCGTAATTGTGGTAATCGACGTAGCTAAAGGCGTGGAGGAACAAACCGAGAAGCTGGTGGAGGTCTGCCGGATGCGCAAAACGCCCATTATTGTATTTATTAACAAGCTAGACCGTCCGGGTAAAGAAGCCTTCGACCTACTCGATGAAGTGGAGCAAAAGCTACAACTTAAAGTATGTCCGCTCAGCTGGCCGATTGGTATGGGCGACCGCTTCCAAGGGGTTTATAGCCTCTACGAGCAGCGTTTAGTACTCTTTCGGCCTAGCAATAAGCAGGAACGCCCAGAGGAAGTGATCGCTTTTGATCATCTGGACGACGAAGAACTCGACAAAATAGTAGGTGCCGACGCTGCTGAGGAGCTGCGTAGTGAGGTGCATCTCATCCGAGAAGTTTATCCTACTTTCGATCGAGCAGCTTATTTGCAGGCGGCTCAGAGCCCAGTCTTTTTTGGATCGGCCGTGAATAATTTCGGGGTCAAAGAATTGCTCGACTGCTTCGTAGAAATTGCTCCTGAACCCCTACCTCGCTCCACAGAAGAGCGTTTAATCGACCCGCATGAGGATAAATTTTCCGGTTTTGTATTCAAGATACATGCTAACATGGATCCGAAGCACCGCGATCGCATTGCTTTCCTTCGCATCTGTTCAGGCACTTTTGAACGGAACACCAACTACCTACACGTTCGCCAAGGTAAAAAGATGAAATTCGCTAACCCCACTAGCTTTATGGCTGCTAAGAAAGAAGTGGTGGACGAAGCCTTTGCCGGCGATGTAGTGGGCCTCTACGATAGCGGCAACTTCAAAATTGGCGACACCCTCACAGAAGGGGAGGAGCTGCACTTCAAAGGTATCCCCAGCTTCAGCCCCGAGCAGTTTCGGCGTGTGATGAACGGAGATCCGCTCAAGAGCAAACAACTAGCCAAAGGCCTCGACCAACTAATGGACGAAGGCGTCGCACAGCTCTTTACCCGCGAGGCCGATAATGCCCAGATCATCGGCACCGTAGGCGCTCTACAGTTTGATGTAATCCAATATCGCCTAGAACATGAATATGGAGCTACCGTCATCTATGAACCCACTTCGCTGCACAAAGCCTGCTGGGTCACCAGTGAAGACCCTAAAGAACTCAAAGCCTTTATTGATCGCCGCAAATCCAATATCGCCAAAGATAAAGAAGGCCGTCTCGTCTTCCTAGCCGATAGTGCCTGGATGCTACAAATGGCGCAAGAAAACCACCCGAAAGTACGCTTTCACATGACTAGCGAGTGGTGATAGGGGGGGGGAGGGCTTATTCAGCGTACTTTTTGTATGCAGTTATTTTTGCTTCTAATCTTTGATGCAGATATTGATTCTTATCTTTTAGCATTTGGCTAATCCAGCTTGCTTCATTTAAATAATACTGGATCTTATCTTTGCCCCAATGTATTGGCGGTTTTTGAAGATTCGTAATTCTGTCGGCTAATTTGACTAGCCCTACTTCTTTTTCCACTTCATTGATACGGCTTAAGGAATCGTTCATTTTTTCTTCTTTTGAAGTTAAATGTTCATTTTTGGTCAATGCTTGGACTCCTCTAGCTATTTTTTCCCCAAATCGTTCTTGTAATTCAAGGAAGCTTGTTTCGGTATCTTCTAGGGTGTCGTGAAGTAAAGCCAGTTGTACCGCATAATCTAAATCAAAATCATCATTTTCTTTGTGAGCTAAAATGACCTCCATTGCTACATTTGAAATGTGTAACAGATAGTTTGCTTCACTGCCTGGGACGGTTTGATTCTTGTGCTTTTCTCCCGCAAATTTTATGGCTTCCTGATAGCGTTCTTGTGTCATATAGGTTCGTTTTTATAGCCAAATCACAACTCTAATATAGATGGCTAGCAATACCTAGCTTTTTTGATATACTTGGCTCATCGCAAGGCGGCCGCGAAGCGCAGAAGCTTCGTTTTAAGCATGGTTACAAAGATAGGAGATATTTAGATAGGGGCGAAGTCTAAGCTACTTTTGGTGCAAAAAATGGCCTAGTTGCTTAAGATGAGGGGGAGGGTCGCTGGAACTTTACTGGTCACTTGCGCTATCAAGTATGTCTTGCCCCTGCACTTGGTGCTAGCTAAAAAACAGTATTGAGCTCAAAGGAGTTGTGTGCGGCACGCCTTTTATTACTCAATTTGATTTTAGTATTGAATTTGATTTTAGTATTGAATTTGATTTTAGT
>DAINNZ010000060.1:10233-15942 GCA_036735605.1 Lewinella sp.
TTTGATGGGCACAAAGTGCGGGGGCAAGGGCTGCTACCTTGCGCAAAAGGGGTATTGGGAACCAAGGGGAAACGGCTTTTTCCTAGGTAAAATTTAGTTGCCAAATACTTCTTGGATGGGTCTGCCGGTACAGGCTGAAGGTCGTGCGATTTTGAGTAGGCTACACACAGTTGGGGCGATGTCTTCCACCCATACCCGACGGTAGTTGTTGCGTGCTGGGATGTTGGCTCCGAAGAAAATAATGGGCACCTGCGTATCATAGGTGTAAGGGCTGCCGTGAGTAGTGCCGCCCTTTTCGTAGTATTGGCTAATCCAGCCGGGCATCAGTTGGATGTAGAAATCGCCGCTGCGGCTTGGCATATAGCCTTTTCGTAGTGTTTCGCATACGCTGGGTTCGGCTTGGCAGGCGGCAAAATTACGTAGATTAACTAGCCCTAGTACGCCGGGGAATCCGAAGGCTAGTTCCCGCATCACAGCTTCGAGTTGGTGCTCGTTTAATCCATGATTCTTCGTGAGGTAAACTTGCTCATTGATAAAAAACTCGATGGGGTCGAGTCCAAAAGTATCTAGGAGTTGCTGTCGGAGCTGGGATTCAAAGTCTTTCGATGAGTAGTAGCCTGCTGGTGGTTGGAGGGTGTTCACGATCGTGATTTTGGCGGAGTCTGCTTCGGTTGGCAGGAGGTAGCCTGGCACATCGGCAGCGCCGTGGTCGGCGGTTAGGAAGATGAGCACGTTTTGCATGCCGAACTTTTCGTCGAGGTATTGCAGGAATTCGGCTAGTTCTTGGTCGAGGCGGAGATAAACGTCTTGAATCTCCATGGAGTGCGGGCCGAACTGGTGGCCTGCGTAGTCGGTGCTGGAGAAGCTGAGTGCTAGTAGATCGGTGATGTCGTCTTGGCCCATTTCTTCGCCTTCGATGGCTGCTTTAGCAAAGGCCAGGGTGAGGGTATTTCCATGAGGTGTGCCGGCCAGGAGGCCATATTTTGATTCGCCCATGCCGAAGCGTTTGGTTTTGCTAATGGCGTTTAGGTCGTAGGGGAATACGGCTTTTTCGGTATTTAGAAAGGGGCGCTCGAAGGGCTTGTCGTCGGGTAGGCTTTCGTCGTAGCGCTCCTCGGGAAGCAGGAGTTGCCAGCCTTTCTCAAGCAGTTGGTCGGGCCATTGTTTTTGGTTAAATGCCCGTACCCAAGCGGGCAATTCCTTTCGGTAAAAATCGCTGGTGATGAAGAGGCCATTGTTTTTGTCGTACCAGTAGGCTCCGTCGGCGAGCGTTCCTACGGGCAACACAGCGCCGCGATCTTTAAGGGCTATACCGATGGTTTTAGATCGGCGATTGGTGGCCAGTTCAAGCTGGTCGGCTAGGGTGGTAGCGGTGAGGCGCCGAGGCGACATCATTCCGTCCACGCTTTCTGAGCCAACCGTTTTGGCGGAGGGGTCTTCGGCGCAATAGACCGACCGTTTTTCTGCCCGAGAATACCAATCATTACCCACGATGCCATGGTGGGCAGGCCCTGTACCTGTGAATATCGAGGCGTGCCCTGGCCCGGTGAAAGTTGGGGCAAATTGATAGTGCGCATCGTGAGCAACGTGGCCTTGCTGCAATAGGCGTTTGAAGCCACCCTCTCCGTAATCGTTCCAATAGCGGTAGAGGTAGTCGTAGCGCATCTGGTCAACGGTGATGCCGATGACGAGGCGCGGTGGGGACTGTGCCTGAACTATTGCGGAGAAAAGCAGAATGGGGAGGCCAGAAAAAAGGAGCTTTAAAAATCGCATGCGTTCTTTTTTGAGTTAAGACTTTTCAGTACGTAGCTGTAAAAGTACTTTGAAAGCCCAACATGCGGGCTATACAGCATATTAAGCTTGTGTTAAGCCAGCGATTATCCTATAAAGGCGAGCGGCCACTTTTGTTGTGCATGCAAAGTATCTTTAATTTGATGGTAAGTTGTACCTTTGCGGCTTCAAACGGCCAACAGACCATGATTACTGCTTCCGACATCTACATTCAGTACGGCGATCGTATCTTGATGAACCACATTAGCTTCACCATCGGAACGAGGGATAAGCTGGGTTTGGTGGGGCGCAATGGGGCGGGGAAATCTACTTTACTAAAGCTGATTGCCAACTATATTCAGCCGCAAGAAGGGCATATTGTACGGCCTGTGGGCGCTACGATTGGTTTCTTGCACCAAGAGATGGAAATGCCCACGGGCAGAACCGTGATGGATGAAACCCTAACGGCTTTTGCTGAAATGCTACGCATCGAAAACCGTATTGCTGCGATCAACGAGGAAATGACTAGGCGTAGCGACTATGAAAGCGATAGCTATGCTGACATGCTGGAGGAATTTGCGCTGCTCAATGATCGTTTTGCTCTCTTCGGTGGCGTAACGATGGAGGCAGAGGCGGAAAAAGTGCTTAAGGGCCTTGGCTTCAAAGATGGTGATTTTGATCGCCAGACGACCGAGTTTTCCGGCGGTTGGCAAATGCGGATCGAGCTAGCTAAAATGCTGCTCCAACGCCCCGACTACCTAATGCTCGATGAGCCTACGAACCATTTGGATATTGAATCGATCATTTGGTTAGAAAAATGGCTACAAAGCTACCCTGGGGCGGTCATTACCATTAGTCACGATAAGCAGTTCTTGGATAATGTAACCAGCCGTACCCTAGAAATTGAACTAGGCAAGGTCTATGATTACAAAGCCAATTACTCCAAATTCGTAGAACTACAGGCAGAACGCCGTGAAAAACAGGAGAGTGCCTTCCTCAATCAACAAAAAGTGATCGCTGAAAAGGAACGCACCATCAATCGCTTCATGGCAAAGGCCACAAAAACAAAGATGGCCCAGTCGATGCAAAAACAGCTCGATAAGGTGGAGCGCATTGAGCTAGACCAAACCAACGATGCGGTGATGCGGCTCCGTTTCCCACCTGCGCCTAGATCCGGACAAATCGTGCTCGATGCCAAAAAAATCGTGAAAACGTATGGTCAGCTGGAAGTGCTCAAAGGAGTTGATTTAAAAGTGGATAAAGGGGATCGCGTGGCTTTTGTAGGGCAAAATGGACAAGGGAAGACCACCTTGGCTAAGATCCTGATTGGTAACATTCCTGCCACCGACGGTGAGATTGAGCTGGGGCACAACGTTTCTGTGGGTTATTACGCTCAAAACCAGAGTGATGCCCTGAATGGCAAACTAACGCTCTTAGAAACGCTCGAAGATATTTCTCCTCCGGAAATGCGCACCCGTCTTCGCGCTATCCTAGGTGCTTTTTTGTTTAGTGGGGAGGATGTGGAAAAAAAAGTCTCCGTACTCTCCGGAGGGGAGCGCGCCCGTTTAGCCTTGGCTTGTATGTTGCTTCGGCCTTTTAACCTGCTCGTACTCGATGAGCCAACGAACCACTTGGATATGGCGAGTAAAGACATGCTTAAGCAAGCCTTAATGGACTACGACGGCACCTTGCTGGTGGTGAGCCACGACCGCGAATTTCTGGCAGGACTAACGACCCGAACCATCGAATTCCGCGATCATCTACTCTACGATCATATCGGCGACGTAAACGAATTCCTCGCCAAGCGAGCTATGGATGATATGCGGAGCGTAGAGCTTTCCACGCCCAAAGCCAGCGCAGCCAGCAAAACAAACGAGTCGTTCCCAGTTAATAGCGAAGCACGCAAATTGCTACTGCGTAACCTTCATCACGCTGAGAAGCAAGTGGAAAAAATAGAAGCCGAAATCGCCTTGCTTCTCAAAAAGATGGCGGCCGATGGTTTTTATGAGCAAGCCGACGCAGCACAAACGCTAGCTGCTCACGGCCGCGCCGAAGAAGCCCTCCAACTAGCTATCCAGCAGTGGGAAATTGCGCAGGAAGCTTGCGAAGAGGCTGGGGTAGAGGCCTAATCGTTGATAATTCCCAAGTGAAGAATGCGCCCGCCGCTCATATTGCTTGGGTTGGCGCTTTTGCCTATTACAATACCAGCTTCAGGGCTTTGGTAGGTGCGGATAATTTCCCCAAAAGCATTGCGTAATATACCTACCACTTCTCCCTTTTCTAGCTTTTGGCCTAAGGCCACCGGTACTTCCAAAAAGCCGCCAGTATCGGTAAATAACCAATAGGATCGCTCACAAATTACCGTAGTTTGGGCTAGATCAGGGCTAGTTGCTTCGTAGGCATACATGCCCAGCCACGCTAGGGTGCGCCGTGCTGCGGCTAGGCCTCGCGCTGTCATTTCGGCTTGAAAGACCTGTGGATTACCGTATTCTACGGTGATGCAAGGGATGCCTTGCAGAACAGCTTCTGCTCGTAGGGTTCTCAGGGAAGTAGCAGCCTTGCCTGCGCTGGGCACACCGCTGTTATTCAAGATAATGTCGGCTTGCTGTAATCTTGCTAGCATGGCTAGTGTGTCGTTGTCAAGATCAGCCCTTGCGTATAAAGTATTGGTTCGGCCAAAGCTGGCGGTGTGCATATCAATCAGAAAATCAAAAGCCGGCAGCAATCGTGTAGTGATTTTATGGACATACTGCTGACTTCTATTGCCGTTGGCTTTACCGGGGAAAAGTCGATTAAGGTCTTCCTCGTCCCAAAAGCGCCTTTCATCGGTTTGCAAGGATAAGGCATTGAGCCCAGGAATGGCTATAATCTGGCCACTGAGTTGCTGCGGGTCAATTTGCTCCACTAGTTGATGAATAATCGGGATCCCATTCAATTCATTACCATGAATGGCTGCGGTGAAGCCCAAACTAGGCCCCTCCTTCGCGCCTTGCACCCAGATAACAGGCACAGCAATAGGCTGGCCATAGGCTCCCTCCCCCAACGACAGCCAAAAATAATGCCGCCCCACGGGCTGCTGGGGTAAGTCCACTAGCGTTTGGAAGATCGGTAAATTATCTTGTGCCACTAGCCGCCAAGGAAAGCAGCAGGCAAACAAACAGATTAGGCAGGCTAGGGATAAGTCGGATAGATAGCGAAACATCATAGAAAGGGAATATTAAGCACCGCTTAAAGCTATGCAAGCATAAACTTACAATAAAGTCTTGCCTATTTCGAGCAATGAGCGTATATTTTTTGAGGAGGCTTATATTTCTTTTTTTTGCCCGTAGGGCAGGGGCAAGGGCCGTTTTGTAGCGCAAAAGTAAGCTTGAATAAAGTGCGGGGCACTAGCAAGCAGTCGCTTCAATGTTAAGCGAAGGTTAAGTTTTGGGAGCATTTGCTGGTAGCAATACACTTGCCCCTGCGTTCGCCACAAAAGGTAAAAAGGAAAGAAGTGTTTAGTTGTGAAATTATATTTCGATTTAGCTAGTAGGGCGAAATCTTGTGCGGTTTCAACCACTTGAAAGATAGCTTATTAGCCGACTAATATTTAAAGTATAATTTACCTTGTTGCTGCTATAAAGCACTACCTTTGCAGCAGTTTTTGAAACCAAAATGGATGTATTTCTTCTTGCGAGAAGGCATTCTTTTTTAACCAATCTTTTACATTATGAAGTCACGTTTATTTAGTTTATGCTTGCTCCTGTTTATGGGGGTGGCGCTTAATGCTCAGGTCACTACCTCGAGCCTACTCGGAAAAGTGGTGGATAGTACGGGGGAAACCTTGATTGGTGCAACCGTTATCGCTACGCATACGCCTTCTGGCACAGAATATGGTGCTACAACCAATCTAAATGGTGTTTACCAGATCATTAATATGAGAATTGGTGGTCCTTACAC
>DAINNZ010000060.1:15952-20554 GCA_036735605.1 Lewinella sp.
CGTTTCTTATATAGGTTATTCAGCCACACAGCAAGAGAATGTATTTCTTCAGCTTGGTTCAGCCTCGGAAGTCAATTTCGAATTAAGAGAGGAGGGCATTGAGATGTCGGAGGTGGTCGTCATAGGGCAAAAAGACTTGCAATTTAGCAGCCGCCGTACCGGAGCCAATACCAATGTTAGCGAGTCAACCATCAATGCACTGCCCACGATATCAAGGTCGATTAATGATTTTGCAAGACTAACACCCCAGGCAAGCACAAGAGGAAATGGTATTTCCTTTGCAGGAACCAACAACCGTTACAATCAATTCTCCATTGATGGCACGGTCAATAACGATGTGTTTGGTTTAGCGGCATCAGGCACCAATGGTGGCCAAACTGGTACACAGCCTATTTCATTGGATGCCATCAGCCAAATCAGTGTTGAATTAGCACCCTATGATGTGAAAATGGGTGGATTTACTGGTGGGGGGATTAATGCTGTTACCCGCTCAGGAACTAATAAAACAGAGGGGTCTGCTTATTACTTTGTTAATAACCAGAACCTCACAGGGCGGTCTCCCTTCGAGGATTCTGATGGCAACAGAGCTAAATTGGATAATTACAAGGACGAGCAGTATGGTTTCCGACTTGGTGGCCCTCTTGTGAAGAATAAATTATTCTATTTCGTTAATGCTGAGCTGACAGCCAGAACCCAACCCAAAATAAATGGTTTAGGGCAGGGATCAAATATTACGGCTGAGGAAGTTAACCAAGTCCTTGAGGTGGTTAATCGGGTTGCCCCTGGGGCAGATGTTGGGAATACAGATCCTTTCGAAGAGACAAATAATACCACAAAAATATTTGGAAGAATCGACTGGAACATCAGTTCTAAGCATACTTTTTCCATTCGGCACAACTACGTTTCCTCTGAAAACCTGAGTGTTTTCCGTAACCCGAACACTTATGTCTTACAAAGTGGTGCAATCCTGTTTCCTAGTACCACCAATACAACGGTTGCCGAGCTCAACTCGAAATTCTCTAATACCGTTTCCAACGAGCTGAGGGTAGGTTTCACAAGCGTACGAGATAACAGAACATTTAATGGTACCCCTTTCCCATACGTAAGGGTAGATCTTTCTGGTGGGCGGAATATCCAGTTAGGTTCCGAGCAATTCAGTACCGCGAACCAATTAGACCAAGATATTTTTACCATCACGGACAATGTAACTTTGTTTAAAGGAAACCATACGCTTACATTCGGTACGCATAACGAATTTTACTCCATTTTCAACTTGTTTATTCGCCAGAATTTTGGCTCCTACCGCTACTCACTTAATGACTGGTTAACGGTAGGTACTGCCAACGAAACGCTACCGGTTTCTTATGATTACTCCTACTCTTTAGTACCCAACGAACCACAGTGGGGTGCTGAATTCAATGCGGCACAATTAGGTCTCTACCTACAGGATGAGTACAGAGTGAACGACAAACTCAAGTTGACCGCTGGCCTTCGGCTTGATGTGCCTATTTTCTCTACTATACCTACTGCCAACCCTGCCTTTAACAACACAGAGATTGCCACCAACAATGATGTCAAAACAGACAATGTTGCTTCTGGTAATTTGATGTGGTCGCCTCGGGTAGGTTTCAATTTCGACCCTACTGGCGATCGGAAACTTCAGTTCAGAGGTGGTACTGGCATATTTACAGGACGTATCCCGTTTGTATGGTTATCAAACCAATATTCCAATACAGGTATTCAGATTGCGAGAGTTCAAGGACAATCATCGAGAGGGGAACTCCCAGAAGACTTTACGTTCGAGACCAACCCTAATGGGCAGTACACTTCCGAAGATTTAGGAAAGCCTGCTAATACCTCCGAGATTAATGTTATTGATCCAAACTTCCGGTTTGCACAAGTATGGAGAACAAGCTTGGGTATCGATTATAGGTTTAATAACGGCATCGTAGCTACTTTTGATGGTATCTACACTAAAAATATAAACAACATCCTTTACCAAAACCTGAATGTTGCAGGCCTCAATGATGGAACAGCCGTACCTAGTGCTGGTGTTGATGATCGTCCCAGATTTGGTGGTTCTTTCATAGAATCTTCATTTACTGACGTTATTTACTTAACAAATACTAACGAAGGTTCTAGTTATAACCTTACTGGCCAGCTCTCTAAGCAGTTCGGCTCTGGCCTCTTTACATCCATTGGCTACACCTATGGTTATGCTAAGGACATCAATGCAGGCACCTCTAGCCAAGCTATTTCTAACTGGCGGGGCGTTCCTCATGCAGGCAACCCCAATAATCCAGAATTATCCTTCTCCAACTTCATGGTTCCTCACCGTTTGATTGCGACGCTGATGTACAGCCACAATTGGACGCCAGAGATCAAGACTTCCATTGGTCTATTCTACAACGGCCAATCTGGTGTGCCTATTTCCTTTACCTATGACGGAGATGCTAACCGCGATAGGGTATTCGGTAATGACTTGCTGTTTGTTCCCGCAAGCAGAGACCAAGTTACTATCTACGACAACCACACCTTCCAAAATGGTGCTTGGGTAGTGACCCAAACGGCTGATCAGCAATGGGAGAGCCTCAATGAATTCATCGAAAATGATCCTTACCTAAGTACTAGAAGAGGACAATATGCGGAGCGGAACGGTGCCAGAACGCCTTTTGAAAACCGCTTTGATCTCCGTATTGCCCAAGAGGTAGGTGTAAAAGGTGCTGGTAGAATTGAAGTTACTTTCGATGTATTCAATTTCGGTAACTTGTTGAATCCTGAATGGGGAAGATCCTATAACCCGAGCAACACCCAAATATTAACGGTGGCGCAGTTCGGAAGATCCAGCGGTATCAATGAACCAAGAACCATTAACGGCACTGAGGTGGCCACCCCATCCGACAGAGCTGTGTACAAAGGCAATGTGAGAGGTACGGAAGCATGGGTGGAAAATGACTTTTTCTCGCGCTGGAGAGGACAGTTGGGTGTACGCTATACCTTCTAAGACTAATAGATTTGTTGGTTCGTTGATGACCTGCCAAATTAATCTAATTATTTTTCTAAGCAAAAAAATCCCGCTCGCGTTTTTCGTGAGCGGGATTTTTTTGCCTACTTACCTTAGCTGGCATCATCCAGACCGCCTCATGCTGCAAGCTATCTGCATCGACCTGATAGCGGTCAGGTTAGACGACACACCGTATAAAAAAGATTTATGGCAAATGATTATTTAGAAAGCGTTAAAAAGCAGTTTGAGTATTACAAAATGCTTGGTGACAAAACCTTTTCTCAAGTGCAGGACAATAAGTTGTTTTGGCAATACAATGAAGACAGCAACAGCATTGCGACAATCATTAAACACCTCTGGGGAAATATGCTTTCACGTTGGACCGACTTTCTGACTTCTGACGGAGAAAAAGAATTTCGTAAAAGAGACGCTGAATTTGAAAACGACATAAATAGTAAAGAAGAACTGCTAGACAAGTGGAACGAAGGTTGGACGTGCCTTTTCAACGCAATTGACTCTTTGACAACGGATGACCTTAACAAAATTATTTACATACGAAATGAAGGACATACTGTAATCGAGGCTATAAACCGACAACTTGCACATTATCCTTATCATATCGGACAGATTGTATTTTTAGGAAAAATGTTGGCTGAAAACAATTGGACTTCTTTATCGATACCAAAAGGTAATTCCAAAACGTATAATGAAGAGAAATTTTCCAAGCCAAAACAAAAAAGACATTTTACAGACGAATATTTAAATGAAATAAATAAAAACCCGAACAGCTAAGAGCATCTATACGTAAGTGTGGGGTTCAGTGCTTCTATGAAAGTGAAGTGCTAAATCTAAGTTCAGTACTTTTATGGAGTTCAGGGCTAAAAATCCCCACCTGCGTTTAGTTATGAAACGATAGGCGAAAGTTAGGGAGCACAAAATACGGCTGTGTCTTCGAGACATCTTGGCACAAAGGCCCGCTTCCCCCAGCGGGGGGCAAACATCCGGAACGGGTGCAAAGGGGGCGGAATATGCAATAATCCCCGAAAATGCTGGTTGACTCATGCTTTTTATGTCTCCTAGTACTATCAAAAAGTAAAATTATACCCCAATTGCCCGTTGAAATCGCTGAAGGGCATAAAACCTAGGTCGGTAGCATTAGAGCTATTCTCTACGTAGCTAAACTGTGTCCGTAAGCTATGCTTATCGGATACTTTCCACTGCAGCCCCATACGCCCCTCTAGGATGCGGCTAATTTGGTTGTTGCGCGTTTGGACATGTGAATAACCCAAGCCTCCATCTAGGCGTAGGCGCTCGTCTAGCAACGATTTTTGAATACTAATAGAAGGGCTGATGATCGTCGTATTTCCGATCGCTATTTGCGTGATATTCGTCAGGCAAGAAGCCGTGAACGTCCAATTTTGTTCTGGCAAGCTCCAGGTGTAAGATAGCACGGCGGCGTAAAAAGAATTGGCATTCTGAACGTCCACCGCATCATTCGTGATGGCGCTGGCGTTCTGATAAGCCAGGGAAAAAGAAGCGACCGAGGGCGCAGTTGCGATTTCTCCCCTTTTGAAATTTGGAAAGATGGTTAGGTATTC
>DAINNZ010000061.1:0-8497 GCA_036735605.1 Lewinella sp.
TTCTACCCAACCGAATGCACTGTATGGCCCTGATACGGAGGTGCCTGCCGACACTTGGACGCAATTATCTTGGACGTTCACGGCCAACGAAGCGGCCACTAGTATTGTATTAGATCTTGGTCAAACAGACGTCGTTATTTTCCTAGACGATGCCGAGATGGCTGCACCGGTAGTGCAAGAAAACATCCTTCTCAACCCTAGCTTCGAGGAAGGCGAGGGCGACGAGTTCACCAGTTGGGAAAAAGTGAACGGTGCCGAGTTCATGACCGCTACTACAGCACCCGATGAAGTGCGTACGGGTAATCGTGCCTTGCGTTCCGCAGGCACCGGCTTTCCAGGCGAGCAGTGGCGGGTGCAATTGATCAACGGTGCTGTTCCTACGGTGGTAGGTAGCAGCTACACTTTCTCTATTTGGGCCAAAGCGGCTTCTGAGGGGGCAAACATCCGTTTTTCTACACAGCCGAATGCTTTATATGGCCCCAACATCAATGTACCCACCGACACTTGGACGAAGCTTTCTTGGACTTTCACCGCCAACGAGGAGATGACCCGTATGGTCTTAGACCTTGGTCAAACGGATGTAGTGATCTTCCTAGATGATGCAGAGATGTTTGCTCCCAGCAACCCTTGTTCAGTGGAATATGAAGTGCCTACCGATCAGTTGCCAATTGCTTTGGGTAAGAATAAATTCCTAGGCAGCGTTTATAGCTCATCTCAAAGGCAAGATTTTCAGTACTATTTCAACCAAGTAACGCCTGAAAATGCAGGTAAATGGGGGAGTGTTGAAAGAGAAGAAGGTGTGTATAACTTCACGGAACTAGATGAAGCGCGCGCTTTTGCCGCTAACAATGGTTTTCCTTTCCGTTTTCACGTCCTACTATGGGGCTCTCAGCAGCCTACTTGGCTTAAACCCATGAGCGATGAGCAAAAGGTGGAGAAAATCCGTGCTTGGTTCCAGGCAGTAGCCGATCATTATGATAATTCTTCCCCAGCCCGAGCTACGTTGGAGTATTTGGAGGTCGTCAATGAGTTTGTTAACGACCCCCCCAATAACCTTAATAATCCGCCTTTCGGCGATAATACCAACGATCCTAATAGTGGCGATTACGTGGATGCGCTCAAATCGCTCAATGAGGAATTGGGCACGGAAGCGGGGCAATATGACTGGATTGTGAACGCTTTCAAACTAGCGCGGCAATATTTCCCTTGCGAGGAAACGAAATTGATGGTTAACGAATACAACGTTTTAACCAATTTCCAAGGGGTCACCGATCAATATCTAGAAGTAGTAGAACTACTTATGGCAGATGAGCTTGTCGATGTACTAGGCTTTCAGGGGCACGCTTTCTCTACGCGTAAATATGGTGCAGACCAAAGCTTCGAAGATCATACAGCCTTCCTGCGTGGG
Organism: Lewinella sp.; assembly: GCA_036735605.1. GTDB lineage: Bacteria > Bacteroidota > Bacteroidia > Chitinophagales > Saprospiraceae > Neolewinella. The sequence goes on from DAINNZ010000061.1 coordinate 1,409, forward strand.
AACATTGATCGCCTAGCCGCTACCGGTCTTCCGCTTATGGTTACGGAAATGGATATCGACGGAAATACCGATGAAAACTATAATGTAACCGACGATGTAGCCGTGCGCGATGAATTCCAAAAAAGGGAGTACGAACGCATCCTTGGCTTATTCTGGGATCATCCTGCAATCATTGGGGTAACCTTATGGGGCTTTCGTAACGGATTGTGGCGCTCCGATCAACTGGCTTATCTCGTTGATCCCTGTACGGGTTTAGAGCGGCCAGCACTGCGTGATTTCATGAATAATACGCTAAACGATACGCCTAATAGTATTCGGGTAGTGGAGAACCCGCCTTTGAATATGTATGATTTCGCTTGTCCGGAGCCTTCTTCTACGGAGGAGCTAGCGGCTTCCGATTTTGGCCTACAGTTGATGCCTAACCCCGCTAAGGAAACCCTTAACCTACAGTTTGCAGCACTTACTGCTCCTACACTGCTAAGTGTCTATGATGCCCAAGGCCGAGCAGTCTTACATCGCCAACTCGATCGCGGTCAGATGACACTTACTTTGAATTTAGCCGACCAGAAATTAGCCGCCGGGCTATATTACGTGACCTTGCGTTCCAACGAGGGAATGACTTCTAGTCCTTTGTTAATCCAACGCTAAGTAGTCAACTTATAGGTTGCTAAACGGGTTGATTCGGGTGAAACCTGAATCAACCCGTTTTTGCTATAGGCTTTTCTATATTCTCCCAATTTACTACCGAAGAGGATTCGATAACATTTACTGCAAATCCCTAGGAGAGCAAACGTTTACGAATACCATCGGGCTAGAATTTACGATAGATGCAAAGATGCTTTCCAACTACGGCCCAATGAAGTTACGCAAATTCGGGTATTCGAAAAAGATGACGATAATACCACCATTGTTAATAGCTTTTCCCAAAACGATTTTAAGGACCAGTATGAAGAATATCTACCCGGTAAAATGTGGGTATCGGGTGATCTAGGAGGTAAAAGGTGGTGATTGTGAATAGGAATAGCAGTAAAGCCCTCTTTGTCGAGGGGGAAAGCAGTGAGACAATAGCTTCTCTGCGCCAAGGTTTCAACAAGCTTTTTTCAAAGCTACTAGACGATTAATGAACGACTTCCCAGAATTCAAGCGCCTTATCGAAGAACTAGAAAAGTAAAACTATGTACCACTCTTTCATTTTTTACTTCTAGGGAATCTCGTTATGGGAAATAAAGGCGACGAGATTGTGGAAAAATTTAAGCGGCGTATTAGGTTGTAGTCTAGCGCATGTCCATAGGAAGACTTTTCTCAAGTACTGCGTCCTCCCACCACCATAAGCAAAGTGGCAACAACAGATGCGGCAGCCGCAGCAGTACCTCCGGTGTCCAAAAGAGTAGTAGTTGTTCAAGACTGGCGGTGCCGGCATAAGACCACCAGCGCGCTAGGGTGGTGAGTAATGCCCAGGGAAGAATCCAGAGCAATCCGATCTTTTGCAGGCGCTGCTGTGGGAGCAACAACAGCAGCGCGGCCAGGAAATCAAGACTACCCACTATTTTGAGCGCGACTCGCCCTGCGCTTTCCGAAACACTTGCCCCTGCGTGCGCCAAACCCTCGATAAACATCCACAGAAAATGCTGCGGCACGGGGTAGTAACCCACCGCGTATAATCCATGGCCGATGAAAGTGAGGGCGGTGAGCCAGCGTATTATTCGATGCAGGTGGCGACTACACGCCTGCCGGAGGAAGCACCAAAAAACGATCGGTGCCCCAATTTGTAAGGCATGTTCTATGAAATAGCCCCAACGCCAAAAATTTTCCTTGGTTTGGAGTAGTACTAAGAATAGAATCGCGAAGGCCGCTCCAAAAAGCCCCAGCGTTTGGCTGCGCTGTTTTTTTTGTGGAATTAAGGCCAGCAAACCACCGGCTAAGAGCAGCCCGACAAAGCCGCTGAGGTAGTCGCTCCATCGATTACCGCCGCCGGAAGCAGCTACCCAATCTGACCAGACAATTCCTCCAGCTTCTAGTCGTAGGCGCAGCAGGCTTTCATCCCATAACAGGCTGCGAAAAGGCGGGTCGAAGAGCCATAGCCGTAGCAAGTAACCTAACAGCAGGCAAGCAACCGCTACTAGGAGCAAACGATAGATTCGCTTCGGTTGCCGCATCATCAATAAGCACCGGTGGATAATAAAACCAAGGTGCAGGCCATCTCGGTAGCGATCCCCTTTTCCTCTGCCAAGCGCATTAAGTCGGCATTTTCTGTACCCGGATTAAAAATAATACGGCGCGGCTGCAAGCCTAGTAGAAAATCATAGTAAACAGCTTGGTGTTGAGGGCCTACATAGAGCGTGACTGTATCAATTTTTTGGGCTAGGTCGGGTTGGCCCACTTGAATGGGTATCCCTTCAATGTCTCCTTCGCGGATGCCTAGCAAGACCACGGTATGCCCCTGCGCTAGCAAGCGCCGCGTGGCGAGGTGCGCGTAGCGGCTAGGGTTGGTGGTGGCGCCTAGCACGAGGGTATGGCCTTGGGGATTGTTTGTATGTAACATGGGATAGAAATAGACTGGTCCGCCGCTTGCAGCCATTTGATGACCGGCCTAACAAGTATAAGGAACGAGGGCTTGTACGAGAATCGTACAAGCCCTCGCGGTACGGCTTTTTTTTTGCTTAGACCAACAAACGAATGGGGTCTTCCAGCGTAGCTTTGAGGTCGTTGAGGAAGGCAGCGGCACTTGCGCCATCCACCACGCGATGGTCAGAGCTGAGCGTTACTTTCATGATTTTACCGGCCACTACTTGTCCGTTCTGCACGATTGCTTTATCATTAATGCCCCCAACGGCTAGGATACAAGCGTCGGGTGGGTTGATGATAGCGGTGAACTCCTCAATGCCGAACATTCCCAAGTTGGAGATGGTGAAGGTATTGCCCGACATTTCCTCTGGTGCTAGTTTTTTGCCTTTGGCGCGGCCGGCCAACTCTTTCACTTCTACATTGATCTGTGAAAGCGACTTCATATCGGCATGGCGCACCACGGGCACTAGGAGGCCATCCGGGATAGCCACGGCTACGCCAATGTTAACATCGTGATTGATGCGGATTTTATCGCCTAGCCAAGAGCTATTGATGGTGGGATGTTTACGCAGGTTGAGGGCGCAAGCTTTCACGACCAAGTCGTTAAAGCTGATTTTAACCGGTGCCACTTCATTGAGGCGGTTGCGCAGTTCACTCACTTTGCCCATATTGATTGCTACCGTCACATAGAAATGGGGGGCTGAGAATTTCGACTCTCCTAGGCGGCGGGCAATCACTTTGCGCATTTGGCTCACGGCCACCTCCTCGTAGCGGCTTTCACCGCCAAAGGAGAAGCTAGGTACAGTCTTGGCGGTTTCTTTTTCTGGCACAAGTGCAGGGGCAGGGGTGTGGGTAGGAGCAGGTGCTGCTTCAGCCACAGCGGCCGGAGCACTAGCAACTGGCGCAGCGGTGGAGCCAAGAGCAGCCGCTACATCTCGCTTAACGATGCGGCCGTTTTCGCCACTGCCCTGTAGGGTAGCCAAATCAACGCCTGCTTCACGAGCCATGTTTTTAGCAAGTGGGCTAGCCTTAAGCCGATCGCCACTTTCGGCAGCCGTACTAGCGGTTGTGGCAGTAGCGGTTGCGGGGCTAGCTTCGGCCGTTTCGGTAGCGGCCGTTTCAGCTTGAGTCGCAGTGGCCGGAGCAGCCTCCCCTGCAATGGCAGCCTTCCAGTCTTCACCAGCTTCGCCAATAACAGCAATAACGCCATCAATGGGCACTACGCCTTCTTGGATAGCAATATGGAGCAAAACACCATCGAAGTAGGAGTCTAACTCCATAGTTGCCTTATCTGTTTCTACCTCGGCGAGGGTTTCGCCAGCTTCTACGGTATCACCTTCCTTTTTCAACCAGGCAACAATGTTACCTTCTTCCATGGTGTCGCTCATGCGGGGCATGCGGATTACCTCTGCCATATCTCTTTGATTCTTTTAACGGTGTACTTAAAGTTCGCTTTACCACAGCTATCAAGCCGTGGTTGAAAAGCGCTGCAAATTTGATGCCAAAAAACTTCTTAACAAAATTTTGAGCAGCCCTTGTCAGAGAATAAAACTAGCCAACAGCCGTATTGTTGAATGAAGCACTCAGAAAGTATGAGAAATTTGACCTATTTTTGCAGCCGCTTACCTTATATTATGCAATTTAGTTCTCAGCTTATCGCCGATGCCGTGGAGGCTTTTGCTAGCCTGCCGGGCATTGGGCGCAAGACGGCGCTTCGCCTTACGCTCCATTTACTACAACAGCCCGGCGATTATACCGAACAGTTCACCAAGGCATTAGCTGGCTTCCGGAGTGGAATAAAAAGCTGCCAGCGGTGTCATAATCTCAGCGACTTCGATATTTGCGGTATCTGTACGGATGAGCGCCGCGATCGAAGCACCATTTGCGTGGTGGAGTCCATTCGCGATCTTATGGCCATCGAAGATACGCAGCAGTATCGCGGTTTATACCACATCCTAGGCGGCGTTATTTCACCCATCGAAGGCATTGGGCCTGGTGATCTGAACATCGCCGATCTCGTTGGCCGCGCCCAGCAACAAGAGGTGAAGGAGATCATTATGGCCATTAGCCCTACGATTGAAGGCGATACTACTATCTATTACTTACACAAACAACTAGACAATTGCGAGGTGCAAGTGAGTAGCATCGCTAGGGGGGTCAGTTTCGGCGGCGAGTTAGAGTATGCTGATGGGATCACCCTCGGCAGAAGCATTCTGGCCAGAAAACAATTAGACTAAATAGCTCTCTAATCCCATCTTGGATAGAAGAGGTAAAAGCAGAAATAGCTCAAATGTCTAGTGCAGATGTAAAAGCTGTAACTTATTGGACGCAAAATCCCATCATCCGGTGGAATGAAATAGGCTTGGAACTTATTGCAAAGTATAATCTTATTCCCGGGCCGAATTCAGATGGTACTTATACACTTCCTAACCCGTCAAGCCCCGAAGGGCCTCCTGCTTTTCCATTTGCACATCCACCCTATGCCGTGCGTGCTCTCGCTTATTTGTCGGTAGCTCAATTTGACGGATTGGTATCGGCTTGGCATCATAAATTTACTTTCGGCCGTTCCGCTCCCTTTATTCAAGATGAGAACATTCGGCCTGCTTATATCGATAATGTTATTCCCTCCTATCCGTCTGACGGGGCAGTGATCGCTAGCGTGTCTAAGCAAATTCTTATCCAAATGTTTCCTTTAGAAGCCGAGTATCTCGCAGAAAAAGAAGCGGAGCATATGCGCTGTCTCTTACTATCGGGGGCAAATGTACAAAGTGATATTGATGCAGGCAGGATGATCGGTGATGAGATATCTTCCATTGCTTTAGCCAGAGCCGCTAGTGATGGTATGCGAAATGCCCAAGCACCGAGAGCCGTATCAGACTCTTTAGCAACCGCTGCACAAAATCGCTTCGGATGGCAATGGATCAATCAAGAGATTCCTCAACGGCCAGTAGGCTTGACCCCACTTTTTGGTAAGGTGAGAATGTGGGGTGTTGCGAATGTAGAAGAGACTCGGCCTATTGCTCCCCCCGCAGTTGGTTCGGCAGAATATGAAGCAGACGTAGCAATCCTTAAAGACTATGCCGATAATGTAACAGTGGAGCGAAGAAGAATTGCCAACTTCTGGCAAGATGGCCTAGGCACTTATACGCCGCCTGGACATTGGAATCAGTTTGCAAAGGAGTTCATGGTCAAATATCGGCTTAATCCTCTACGATCAGCACGCACGTTTGCCTATCTAAATATGGCGATGATGGACGGTGGTATCAGCTGTTGGGATGCAAAGTACTACTATCACTATCCTCGACCAATTCAAATGATCGAAGGATTCAAAACTATTGCCGGAACCCCCAATTTCCCAGCCTATACTTCAGGGCATAGCGTTTTTTCAGCTGCAGGCGCCGAAGTGCTAGCCTATATTTTTCCGCAAGAAGCAACAGTGGTTAGAGCCTGGGCAGAAGAGGCCGCTATCTCAAGGGTGTATGGTGGAATACATTGGACTTTTGATGCAAGTGTTGGCACTGCTCAAGGAATAGCGGTTGCTGGATACACTGTCAATATAGCACGAAACGATGGTGCCGACTAAGGTCGGAGGTGCAATGCTGTATAGCTGGCTTAACCTTTTTCTCGATAGCTTGTTCTAGTAGCAGCTTGGCGGCCTTTTTCAGTTGAAATGGTCGCCTATACAAATTGAGGTGTTGCAAAAGGCCGGTTGTTACTAAGATGCTTTGGTTATGAACAAATTGCTTTCTTTTTCTCTCTTGTTGGCTTGTATGCTTTTACTGCCAGATGTGCTAGCACAGTGCCCGATGTGTAGGGCTACGGCCGAGACCAATCTTGCCAATGGCGGCACGGAGGGTCGTGGCTTAAATAACGCTATTCTCTACATGCTTGGGATGCCGTACATCGTGATCGGAACCATCGCTTTTTTCTGGTGGAAGAATCGGAGGAAAGGAATGGATCAGTAGGCAGTCTTTACTAAGCGGGAAGAGTGGCCTTAAACTTGGCCGCCCGGCTTAGGAACAACTCTAATTAAGTGGCTGAATTTAGCACGGGCTATTTTGGTTTCCAGCTAGGTGCTTAAAGCCGCGCCTAGCCTAAGCAAGGTTGTAAGTAAGGACGTTGGGGAGCAAAAGAGCCGTGGTAAACCGACAGTTGTTGGATCGACGTTCCTTAGCTGAACTAAGCGCATAGCTGCTTTGTTATTGTTGCTATGAAGTTATATGTACTTTCCTTGGCTGCTGCTGTACTACTTTTCGTGATCTACTGGATCGGTCGGCAAATATTGGCTACCTACCGGCACGTTGAGGAAGCTGTTTTGCTCGATTTTTGGAATGGCCGGCTGCAAAAGAATGACGAAAACACCTATCGCCGCGTAGTTACGCATCTTGGTAGCTGCGACAAGTGCCGCCAGCGATTGGAGGAGATCACCCAACAAAACAAAACGCGCTACGGTATTGATGATCAGTTAATTTCCCGCCGTTTTTAGGCCAAGGAATAGGGCGAAGCAGCTTGTTGACTAGTTCG
>DAINNZ010000061.1:8597-19997 GCA_036735605.1 Lewinella sp.
CCCTACCGAAGTTCGCCCTACCGAAGTTCGCCCTACCGAAGTTCGCCCTACCGAAGTTCGCCCTACCGAACAACTCAAATCTTTACGAGAGCTATCTAATCAGGGTGGTTTGGCCAGCCATTCGCTGTGTGTTGCCGTCGGGATAGCGCACCTTCGCTTGCCATAGATAGACGCCTGCTTGCATTTCTGCTCCTTTATAGGTGCCATCCCAGCCGGTGGCTGTGTCGTTCACTAGGAAGTCGGTAGCTTCGTAGAGGAGTTCCCCCCAACGGTCGATGAGCTGAAAAGACTCAACTAGGATGCCGGGTAGGCCGTGGACGAGTAGGCGATCATTATTGCCGTCTCCATTCGGCGTGAAGCCGGTGGGAACTAGCACTGGGAAGTCTTTTTCCACCAACACCATCAATTGCCCGGTTGCGATACAACCTGCTTGGTCGAGTACCTCTAGGCGGATGCTGCTTTGTGTCTCGGGTTTGAACCAGGGCGTGGGGCAAGCTTGGCAAGAAAACAACAAACTATCGTAGGACAACCAAGTGTATCGAAGAATCGGTAAGCTGCCACCAGTGATGGTAGGCGTGAGCAAAAGGCTATCTCCCCAACGAATACTGACGCGATCACCGAGAGAAACGCTGAGTGAGGCAGGTTCTACTACTACGAGGCTATCCAGAGAGGCCAAGCAGCCGAGGGCATCTCTTATCTGAGCGGAATAGGTGCCTTGGCGCAAGCCTAGGAATACACTGCTGTTGCTCCAGTTGCCGTTGTTGAGCTGAAATTCGTAGCCAGGGGTGCCGCCTTCTACGGTCACTTCGATTAAGCCGGAGCTTTCGCCGTGGCAGCGGATATCTTCTATAACGGCTTCGGCTAGTATGGCTGGGGGCTCCCCGACGCGAATACTCAAGGGTTGCATACAGCCATTGGCGTCGGTGAGTTGGAGGTCGTAAGTGCCAGCACTTAGGTTGCTGCGTGCAGGGCTATTGTTGGTTGGCTGGTCTAGCCAAGTATATTGGTAGGGAGGGTTACCATTGCTAGGGATCACGCGTAGGCTACCATTGGCTTCTCCTGGGCAAGCGGCATCTTGCACTTCAAAATTGGCACGAAGGGCTTCGGTTTGGGTGATTAGGAATTCTTCTAAGTAGAGGCAGCCATTTGCGTCTGTGAGGCTGAGTTGATACGGCCCTGCGGGAAGCATACCGGGGTCGGCTTGTGTGGCTCCGTTGCTCCAGTTATAAGAATAAGGCTGGGTGCCACCCGTTACGACCCATTCGATACGGCCATTGCTTTGACCAAAGCAACCGACGGCCCTTGTTTGGCCTGTACCGATGAGAGGCAGGGGTTCTGATACCAAGAAGGTGCTATCTGTTTGGCAGCCTCTAGCATCGGTGACGGTAACGGAATAGGTGCCTGCACCGAGGTTGCTAGCGGAGGTGGTGGTGCTGGAAGTGCCTGTCCAACTAAAAAGCAAGGGATCGGAGGCTTGCGTAATATTGAGTTGAATAGTAGCATCGTTACTACCCGCACAACTTGCCCCTGCGTTAGCCACCTGCATTAAAATATCCGGCCCGCGGCTTAAGGTGATACTAAGGGGGAATTCACAACCGGCGATATCGGTAACCGTTACGGCATAATTGCCGGCGCTGAGCCCCTGTGCGCTAGCGGAATTGCCGATACTGGGTTCGCTCCAATCGTAGCTATAAGGAGGGGTGCCACCTATTGTTCCGATCAGTATGCTACCATCGTTGGCGCCGCTACAAGTTTCTGGGTTGCTACTCAGATCGGCGAATAGGGGCGGCGGTGCGCTGAGGGTATAGGTATTGGAAAAAGTGCAGCCGTTGGCATCGGTTAGAAGGAGGGTGTAGGTGCCTGCTTGGTTAATATTGCTGAGGGTAGCTTCACCCGCGTCATTGTTCCAGCGGAAGGAGAAGGGGCCTGTGCCGCCGCGTACGATTGCTGTGAGGCTAGCGGTGCTGCCGCAGTTGATAGCGCCACTTTGTGAGATGGTAGTCAGCAGGGAGTCGGGTTCGTTGATTTGTAGCGAAAGCGTATCGGAGCAACCGCGGGCGTTGAAAGCGATCGCTTGGTAGGCTCCTGCGTTGAGGTTAGTGAGGCTATTGCCATTTAGACTTTGGCCGTTCACTAGGAAGCGGAAAGGAGCCGAGGAGCCAGAGGCCGTTAGGAGGAGGCTACCGTCTTGCTGTCCGGCGCAGCTGATATTGGTGGTAGTAGCAGTGAGGAGGGGAGGTGTTTGGCAAGGGAGGGTGGTGCAACGGATGCTTTGCGCCGGACCGATGCAGTCGGGGAAAATACCGCGCACAAAGAAGGTGTAGGTGCTATCAAACTGTAAATTTTCAAAAGTATAGTTGGTCGCATTGCCCACGGATAGCCAAGTTCGATCCGATCCGCTTACTTCGTAGCGCAGCGCAGCGGCTTGTGGCAGCCAAGTGATGGAGAGGGTAGAATCCGTAGCGGTACCGCAACTAAGCCCTTCCAGAAAGCTATCGGGCGGGAAGATGACCTCTACGCTATCGCGCAGTTCACAGCCATAGCTATCGGTGGCGGTGAGGTAAACGAAGCCCGGTTGCTCGGTAGTGAGAACGGGGTTGGGGCAGTCGTAGCAGGAAAGCAGTGCTTCTTCGTCCCATTGATAGGTTACTTCATAGGGTCTCTCAAGGGTGATAGACCAATCGCCGAAGGTTGTGCGGTCGGTGAGAGGGGAGTTGTCGATGAGTAGTAGTTGCCAGGCACCATTGGTTCTAGGGTTGTTGAAGTACAGTTCGTTGAAATTGCCTTCGGGTAGCCAATTGCCACTAAAAGGCAGTAGGGTGGCGGGTGCCTCTTGGCCGGGCAGGGCAATTCGGTTGGTGGCTGAAGGGCTGAAACAAGTATTTTGGTAGCCGGAGAAGGAAGCGTTGTTGATGGTGCCACCGTTTCGGCTCGTTAGCTCCAATTGCGCCCCATTGGGGGCAATGAGGAAGGCAGATATTTGCCGAACGCGATTGTTCTCTAGGTTATTGATACAAACGGATTGGATGATGTTGGGGGTAAGCGTAGTGGGTACAAAACCGTTGATATTGATGGTAGAGTTGAAGCTAGGCGGTGTGAAAAGCCGGCCAAAAGTCACGTTTTCGCTGCGCGAGAAGGTGAAACGCTCGGGTTCGCTATTGGTCAAGGTGGCGTTGAGCTGTACCGTTTGATCGCCGCAGCGGGTAACCTCATCTATTAAGGTCGAAAGCCCTAGTCGGCTTTGCTCGATGCGGATATCGTAGGTTTCTACCAAGCAGGGGCTGCGTCGCAGTGAGATTTGTATGATTTCCCCGTCGTCGTTTACATTATCTTCGAAGGCGCGTATAGGCACAATGAGCAAGCTATCGCCGGCAGGTATGATGTATTCGGTGGGTAGGGTGGTGTAGTCAAGTCCTGGTGTTGCATTGCCACCGATGCTTACCTCAAGGGGGAGGTCTTGGTCAACGGCTTGTAGGGTATAGAAGTGAAGTTCGGCGCCTTGGCAGCCTTCGCGTAGGGTGCCATCGATGGCTAGGTTCACAATTTCGAGATTAGAAGCTGTGCCGCCGAAGCTACGAGCCTCTAGGAATACGCCAGAGTCGAAGGCGCTATCGCCTACGTCGGCAATGACCAGTTTAATCGTATAAGTTTCACAAGCTTGTACGGGGGTAGTGGCGGTAAAAACGGTGGAGAGGCCATCGTAAACAGGCTGGGTGTTGCTACCGTTATTATTGCGATAAAACTGGCTAAACGCTAAGGATTCCTGAGGGCCATCGCAGTTGCCCCCATTGGCCGTGCTACCGGGCATACCGGAGTTGATCGTATTGATGCGTACGGGTAAATTTGCATCGGGGATTTGGGCTAAATTGATGGTGCCGTTGATGCCTGGGCCGCTCATGAAGAAACCGAATACATCATTGAATTGCGAGCATACATACTCGGGGTATTCCTCCGAGGCAAAGACGTAGCGGAAACTCACGGTGTCGGAGAGCGGCCGGAAAGTGATAGTATAGCGGGTAATATCGTTCAAGGCTACGTTGGGGCCTACGATGTTGCGCAGATCGGGGTCATTGGTCAGTGGGCTATCTACATCGCGGCTGGATTGGCGGCTACCGGGCTCTGCCACGCCGTAGATGGTGCCATCGGTTACCGTCACGCCCGTGGTCATTACAATACCACGCTCGATGCCTACGGCCTGCTGGCCGCCTTTGAAATAGGCCGCTGAGCGGGCGTCGCCGTCGTATTGGACGCTAAGGATTTGGATGCCTTCCCCTAAAAATACATTCTCAATCAGTTGTTGAGGGGTGTAGGGGTCTTCATTAATTACCTCCATGATCTGCGCGGGGAGGTAAGCCACCAAGGCCAAAAACAGGTAAGTAGTAAGCTCTATTCTCTTAATCATAATGCTTTGCGGTAATTCGACATGAACAAAAAGGGTAGGGCAAAAAATGCCTCACCATCCAAGGAGGAATAGGTCGTCGTTAAAATCGCAAGAGTGAAAAGAGTAGTTGCGGAGCAGAAAGAGCATCCTAGCGGCTACAAGGGGAAAACCAATGGATGCTAAGCCAACAGGAAGAGCTGCAAAAGCAGGAAACACCTCCAAGAAGGCCTTAAATTTAGCACAATATACAAGCTTCTGTGAAAAAAGAAGCTTTATCGTCGTTTTTTTTAGACCTTTGGGCTATATTTAACCCATTTGATCGAAAAAGGCCAACTTAGCGTTGGCTTTATCGGTTTCTTTGCAAATGCTGTTCCCCATTACAATAGAGAAGGGGCTATGGCAATCGATAATCATCAATCGTTAATAAGCTGGTATGAGTACTTTTTTGAAAAATGTGTTAGGGTCGTGTTTGGGTAGCTTAATTGCGCTGGTGCTGATCCCGATTATATTGATTTCCTTCTTCGCCTCCAAGGCGAGTAGCATCAGTGAAAACAAACCAAGTGTGACGGAAAACACTATCCTATATTTCGATATGGGGCGGGGTTTACCGGAGCTAACGGGCAACATAGGTGCCACTTCTTTCGATTTTGAGAACAAAGAAGCCATCGGTATCCACGACTTAGCTAGAGCTTTGGAGAAGGCAGCTAGTGATGATAAAATTAAAGGGCTCTACCTGCGGAATATGACGGTGCCGGCGGCTCTAAGTAGTGTGAGAGAACTGCGTCAAGCGGTGTTGAAATTCAAGGAAAGTGGCAAATTTGTGCTCGCTTATGCCCCTTATTTTGAGCAGTCGGGCTATTACCTAGCGAGTACAGCCGACGAAATTTACTTGGGGCCCCTTGGCTTAGTTGATTTCAGAGGTCTCGGCGCGGAGGTGCCTTACTTCAAGAATGCCCTTGATAAAGCCGGTATTAAGGTAGAAGTGTTCAAGGTGGGCGACTATAAAAGTGCTGTAGAGCCTTTCTTGCGCTCCTCTATGAGCGATGAAAACCGCGAACAGACCAAAATCTTCTTAGAAGACCTCTTTGGCACGATGTTGCTAGAGATCAGTGCCGACCGCAAGATCAGTCCGGAGAAGCTCCGCCTGGCTGCCGATGAAATGGCGGGGTGGAAAGATGAAGCGGCCCTCACCGATGGCCTCGTGGATGGTATCCTAACCCAAACGGAAATAGACCGCTTGCTACACGATAGAGTAGGTTTAGACTACGAAAAAGACCTCAATACGCTTAGTGTAGATGATTACTTCCGAGCCAATCTCAGCTCGCTCAAGGGCGGAAAGCAGGAGGTGGCTGTGCTGATTGCAGAAGGTAGCATCGTGGATGGAAAAGGAGAAGCCGGTGCTATTGGGGATAAAAAGTACGTGAAAGAAATTGAGCGCTTAACAAAAGATGACGACGTCAAAGCGGTGGTGTTGCGCGTCAATAGTGGCGGCGGTAGTGCCAGTAGCTCTGAAAATATCTGGTATGCTATGGAGCAGCTAAAAGCAGCCGGTAAGCCGGTGGTGGTGAGCATGGGCGACTATGCTGCCAGCGGAGGCTATTACATCGCTGCTGGCGCAGATAAAATCTTTGCGGAGCCTACCACCATTACGGGTTCTATTGGGGTTTTTACCACCTTCCCGATTTTGAAGGAGCTAATGAACGATAAGATTGGTATTAATTTTGATACCGTTAGCACGGCTAGAAACTCTGCTGCATTGAGTCCTTTTCAGGATATAACGCCCGAGCAGCGGCAGGTGCTGACGAGCCGTTCCGGCTACATCTATCAGCAGTTTATGCAACGGGTGGCCGATGGCCGTAAAATGCCCATCAAGCGCGTAGAGGAACTAGCCGGCGGCCGCGTTTATTCCGGTAACGATGCCCTCGAAAATGGCTTGATTGACCAACTAGGTGGTTTGGAAGAAGCAGTGCTTGCTGCGGCCGATCTAGCCGGCCTCGGCGACGATTACCAAATGAAACATTACCCTGCGGTAAAACCTGCCCTAGAGCGGCTGATCGAAGACCTACTAGGGATCAGTGAGGATGAAGTTCGCCTCTCCGATCGTATCTTGCGCCAAGAATTAGGAGAAGAAGCTTTCGAGCATTACCGCCTCGTGCGAGATATGACGCAAGCCCAAGGGGTGCAAGCTAGGTTGCCCTTGGTAGTACGCTTTTAATGCATTTACACCTAGGACGAACTTTCGTCTGCTTCGCTTGCGAAAGATACGTACTAGGAGAAATGCCTAGTACTAGGAGAAATGCCTAGTACTAGGAGAAATGCCTAGTACTAGGAGAAATGCCTAAGGCTGTTGCGCTACAAGGCTACTAGGAGAAATGCCTAAGGCTGTTGCGCTACAAGGCTACACTTGCCCCTGCCTCTGGCCAAAAAACAGGGTAAAGACTAGCCGTAGGGGCGGAATTTTTGAACTAATTTACTAATTTTATTCTGATTGATATTCATGATTCGTATTCATAAAGAGGGGAGGGGTTTGTTGTTGGTTTTGCTGTTCAGCTTAGCGGCGGTGACGGCGGCTGTTTATTTATGGTGGCCGGTGGGGCTGTTGGGCGTAGGCTTGGTGGCGGCCGTCTTTTTTCTCTTGATTTTACAATTTTTTCGCAATCCTGTTCGCCATATTCCGCGTTTGGAGGAGGGTTTGGTTTATGCTCCTGCCGATGGTAAAGTGGTGGTGATTGAGCGCACCCAAGAGCCGGAATATTTCCGAGACGAGCGGCTGCAGTTGAGTATTTTTATGAGTCCGATCAATGTGCATGTAAACCGTAGTCCTGTGCGAGGGGTGGTGAAATATTTCCGTTATCATCCGGGGAAATATCTGGTGGCTTGGCACCCTAAGTCGAGTACAGAAAACGAGCGAACTACGACCGTGATTGCCACGGCTGGCGGGCAGGAAATTTTGCTGCGTCAAATAGCGGGAGCCTTGGCTAAGCGCATCGTTAATTACCTCAAAACAGGCGACCAAGTGGAGCAGGGCGGCGAAATTGGTTTTATCAAATTTGGTAGCCGCGTGGATCTTTACCTGCCCCTCGGTAGCCAGATAGAGGTAGGCATTGGGGAGGCCGTGAAAGGCAATCAAACGGTGGTGGCGAGGCTGGTTTAATACGTTTTAAGTGGATGGGCATCAGGCTTTTCGGCTAGTAAACCAGCGCAAGAAATCGGCTATAACGGTTTTCCAAGTGTCTGGGTGGTGTTCTCCGCCGGCTACTTCCACGTAGCGTAGTTGTTGTCCTTTTTGCAGTCCTTTTTCTTCTAGTAAGGCCATGAGTTGGAGGGTATCGTCGATGGCATCGATGATACCGTTCTGGTTGCGGTCGTCGGTTTCATCCTTGGTGCCAGCCATGAACCAAGCGCGAAAAGCAGTTGGTGCAGCGGGGCTGGCAGCCACATAATCGTGCACAATTCGGTCTGCATCGGGCTCCTCGGGTCGGAAGGCTTTCGATCGCCACCACAAGGCACCGCTAAAAACACCGGTTGTGCTAAAATGGGCGGGATTGCGCCATACCAGATCGAAGGCATTAAGGCCGCCGAGGCTGAACCCCGCAAAAGCGCGGCAATTTGGGCTGGCCCAAAGGCTGTAGCGGCGCTCCAAGTAGGGCAGCAGCTCGCGGGTAACGAATAGTTCTTGGGCAGCGGCCAAATCGCCTCGGCCCTGGTAGTCGAGGTGTTCGCTCGTACCATACTCGCGCATTCGATCGGCGGCTACCAAGCCTACTAGCAGCGTTGGAGGCAGTTGTTTGGTAGCATATAATTGACCCAACTGAGCGGCTATGTTCATTTGCCGAAGGTCTTGGCCGTCGTTGAAAAGGCAGAGGTACATCCGCTGAAAAGGGAAAACTGGTGGCCGATACACCTCCAGATGAACCATCCGTTTGAGATGCTGGCTCCAGATTGCGTAGGAGCGCAGCATAGGCTGCGAGCCATTATGAAACAGGGCACCCAAGAGCTGCCGTAGAAATTGGAAAAAGTGCATAGTGGAAGGATTCGATTCCTACAAATCTACCGCCTTTCCTAGCTGAGCGGCTTGTTGAATAGCTTGTACGATATGGATATCGGCCATCGCGTTTTCGCCAGGTACTAAAACAGCCGTGTTTTGTAGGATGGCGAGGGCATCATCGTCCATTTGTTGGGCTTGCTGGTTGTGGATTGGGATGTTGAGTGCTTCTCCGCTGCTCGTTCGTCCCTCTACGCCCGTATAGGCTTGCATGGGGCTGAGTTCATACCAGCCATGGGTGGCTTCTAGGCGCAGGAGGTTGCAACTTTCCACGATACTCGTTTTTCCTTGGGCGATGAGACCGTTGGGAAACGCAAGTTGGTAAGTGGTGGTAACGTCCACGGTGGAGGGAAAATGACTGCTAGCTTGCAGCACCTGAAGTGGCTCCATCCCCGTGGCGTAGCGCAGTGCATTGATGGTGTAAACCCCCATGTCGTAGAGGGCTCCACCGCCCATTTCAGGCATAGCGCGCCAGCCGGTTGTAGGAATGCCGCCTGCGAAGCCGGCTTCGGCCCGAGCGGCTTGCAGCGTGCCAAAAGGCTGCGTTGTAGCGTAGCCGATGACGGTTTGGGTATTGGGCTCGTGTTGCATCCGATAGCCGATGGCTAGCTGCACCCGATTGCTCTTGCAAGCGGCTATTATAGCTTGGCATTCATCTACCGACATCGCCATGGGCTTTTCGCACCAGACGTGCTTACCGGCTTGGGCTGCTGCGATAGCGAAACGGGCGTGGGTGGCCGTAGGGGTAACCACATATACCACATCAATGGCCTCGTCATTAGCAATCTCGTGTAGTGTTTCGTAGCTATAGACATGCCGATCCGCAATGCCGTAACGCGCTTGCCAGGGGGCTATTTTTTCTGGGCTGCCTGTGATGATGCCCCTTAGTTCGCAGTGCTTCGTCCATTGTAAAGCTGGTGCCAGCAGCTCGCTACTGTAATAGCCTAGCCCTAGGAGGGCAACGCCTATTTTACGCTGCTTGCCGTTACTAGTGCTGCCGCTGTTTTTTTGCTCGGCAGTTGCTGGCTGCTTCGGCTGGCAGCCCAGCCAGCTCGGTAGGCAAAGTGCCGCAGCAGCCTTACTGCTATGCCCTAGGAATTGGCGACGATGTATTTTATCCATTAGATCGATAAATTTTATAAACCGTTACAGCTTGCGCCAGCCCATCTACCCTTACGACCGGATAGTGGCAGGCTGTTTCAATGGTGAAGCCTGCTTCGGCAAAACCATGAATAAAGTTTTTTGCAATCGCTCTTCCGGGCTCGCTGAGCCAGCAATTGCCTCCGGGTTTGAGCAACTTTCGAATACTCTCATACAGCGGCTGAAAAAAGCGTGCTTCGTAGGCTACATCGGCTGCTAAGATAAGGTCGTAGGTTGGGTCGGCGGCCACTTGCCGCCAATCGAGCTGCCAAAATTGAGCGGTATGCCGGCTTTTAGGATTGAGCAACCAATTATGCCGCGCAAAATCGAGGGCAGCCGCCACATAATCGCTGAAGGTAACGGCTGCACCCAGTTGGCTGGCCATGATGCCTGGAAGGCCTAGGCCGCAGCCTAATTCCAGTACCTTGGCATCCAGTAGTTGCTCGGGTAGTTGCTCCGCTAAATATTGGCTAAGACCTAAGGCACTCGGCCAAAGATCTGCCCAGTAGGGGATTACCTCGTCTTGGTAGTCGGGGTGCTCGCTTCCTTGCGCGATAAGGGCATCGAGCAGCTCCTCGGTCTGTAAAATGGTATCCAAAACGATGGGTTGTGCCCCTAAGTTAAATGCTCTCCGCTGGGTTTGCATCTGTTAGAATTGAGTGAAAACGGTCTCGGCTACCTCGCTAGGCGTGCTAAGGTTTTGCAACTGAAATCGGCCTCCCCGATCGGTGGAAAGTAGCAGACCATTATAGTCCGCATAAGCCGACCAAGGCGTGGAAAGACTAGGTTCGCCATCGCTCGCTTGCCGAAAAAATTGCCAAGTATTAATGCGGTAGTTCTCCCGATCAATAAAAAGCCGATAGCGATTTTGCGGCGTATCGCCCACCTCTTCGAAAGTTTGGTCCAGGACGTAAGAAGGCCGCTGAAGCGAAGGATCGGCCGGGCTATCCTCGGCCATCTTGAGGGTCACACCGCTGTCTTTGAGCTTAAATTGATGCACGAGCCAGTAGCTGTCGTTGATCCAGATGCTATGCGCTTCCTTCAAATACTTCGCCAAGCTATCGGGCTGCGTAACCGCTTCACCTTGTAGCTGCACCTGGCCCTCCATCGTCTCGTAATGCAGCAAATAGATCGCCTGTTTGCTCGGGAAATCGATGCGCACCCTCGCCGCTTGCTTATCCCAAACCAAGGAGCGCAGCCCAAAGAAATTCCAAGTAAAATAGCGGTTCTGCTCATAAGCTTTGCGGCCGCCATGCGCCGCCACCACCCGATCCGCTAGCAGTATCGCTAGACTATCGGAAGCCTGAAAATTAAAACCCGCCGCCGCCGGATTAGCCGCCGCTTCGGTGGATATCTCTGCTGCCGCCGCCGTGGGGGAGGAGGAGGTGTCCGCCCCACAAGCGGTTAGCCCAAATAGGCAGCAAGTAATCAAAAAAACCTTCGCAGCAAAAAATAAAAACGGCATATCTCATAGATTTAGACCACAAAGATACAGGTAATTTTGGCGGTGCATCAAATGTAAGGGTGAGAGAAATGGCAACGCAAACAAAATCCCCATCTTTGTAGTGAACAAAACTATGAATGATGAAGGAACATTGCCCACGCTGCCACGGAACAAAGGTAATCAAAAACGGAAGAACGCATTATGGCAAACAGAACCACAAGTGCAATGATTGCGGACGCCAGTTCGTGAACGGGAGCAAACATATCAAAACGGAGAGTCTGAAGGAGCGGGTATCCCGGGCATTGAAGGAACGGTTGTCCCTTTACGCCATTTGTCGCATTTTTGATTTGAGTTACAACTGGCTGGTCAGTTTTTCAAGGGTTTTGTGGG
>DAINNZ010000062.1:0-19986 GCA_036735605.1 Lewinella sp.
CTATCGGGTAGGGGAGCAGCGGGTGGGAACTCCAGCTTGGTATGGTCTATTTGCTCGCCATCTTTCCAAAAGCGGAAGCAAACGTGTGGCCCCGTAGCTAAACCCGTAGAACCTACATAGCCAATCACATCTCCTTGGCTGACGTGGGCACCCGGGCGGATACCTTCCGCAAAGCCTTGCATGTGCAGATATTGCGTTTGTAGTTCTTTACTGTGCTTGATCTTGACGAAATTGCCGTTGCCGCCTCGGCGGGTGGCTTCTACTACCACTCCATCGCCTACTGCAAGAATAGGCGTGCCATGAGGTGCTGCATAGTCCGTGCCATAGTGTGGGCGTGTGTGTTTTAAGACCGGATGAAAACGCTTCAGATTGTAAGCACTACTGATGCGGCCATACTGTAGAGGGGATTTCAAGAAACCCGATTTCATGGGCCTGCCTTCTTTGTCAAAATATCCTTTGAGGCTACCGTCTTCTGAGCTGTAATAATAGGCGTAAAATTCCTTACTGCTCGTTTTATAGTAAGCGGCCTGCACAGGGCCAAGGGCGGCTTCTTCGCCCGCTACAAATTCTTTCTCATACACCAGCTTGAAGGCGTCGTCGGGCTGCACGTGGTAAAAGTCGATGCTCCACTGCAAGGCAGCTTCCATCTTGCTAGTTAGATCGTAGCTATAGCCGTTGCCAACCATCGCATTCCAGAGGCTGGATTCAATCACACCACCAGCGAAGGCTGTTTGAGTCGTTATAGGTAGCTGGACTTTTTCGCTGCGCCCCTTGCCTTGCAGATCGAGGCGGACGTACTCATAAACTGAGGGCTGATAGACAAAAAAGTCAGCGGCTTCGGTATCGGGGTCGTTGATGATGTGATACACCTTGCCAGCGCGTAGCGCTTTTAGGTTCATCAAGCTATCCGCTGCCTGGCTAAGCGGATAAATCTTATCGGCACTTAAACCAACAGCTGCTAATAAATCACTGAGGGTTTGGCCATTAAGAATCGTATCAGTATGCAAGGCCACCGTGTCTAGTGCCAAGCCGAAACGGACTTTGGGCTCCACCAAAGGGAAGGCCTCCTTAGATAATTCAGGCGGGAGCGTGCTATTGCCGATGTTGATGAATCCGTATAAACCACTACCCAATAATAGGCTGCATACGGCAATGACAAAGCTAAGCTGCATACTAATGGCCTTCTTGCGAGGGCGCAGCTGTCTTACGAAATGGGGTAAATCCACGTTCTAATTCTTGATGTTTAGCGGATCAAAAGGATCCTTACAAAGCTCTTTTTCGAACCGATCTAACTGATTTTCAGGGGGTGAAAATCACTCTCGGACGGCGTGAAGATATAAACATTTTACATACTACGCAAAAAATCGAAACTTTAACACTTTTTCATCTAACTGAATCGACGAATATCTACCCCTTCGGGTAGTGCATCTTGGCCTAATAAGTACCGGAGCATCCACCGGCTACAAAGGGGGCCTAAGGAGGTTCCCTTTGTGCCTAAACCATTGAAAATGAACATGTTTTTATGTTGCGTATGCACGCCCAATAGGGGTCGCCTATCTTTGACGGTGGGGCGTACGGCCGCTTGGTGATCTTGTATTCGGTAGGGCACACGCATTTGTGCTGAAATTTTTTCCACCAAGTAGTTTTTTTGGCTAGCACTAGGGGCTTCATCTGCAAACTGATTGGCATTGGTAGCCCCCACCCAGTAGGTGCCGTCTTGCATCGGCACTAGAAAAAGCTGCTGCTTGAGCATAGCCGCTACCGGCGGCCCCTCTACTTGTAGGCGCAAAATTTCGCCCTTCATCCCTTGTAAGGGCAGGTAACCAAACCACGGATTTTGCTTGGCACGCCAGCCTTCGCAAAAAAGTAGCCGCTTGGCTTGTAGGTGGCCGTAGCGAAAATGATCGGTCTCGATGCCTAGTTGCTGATAATCGAAAACCTCCGCTAAGAAGCAGCCTTTGGCTTCCAAATAACGCCGGTAGCTGCTCATTAGCAGACCAATATCTACCCGAGCCGATTGCCGAATGCCACCATACCCAAAGGCCGGCCGAACAATTTGCTCGAAACCGCCTAAATGGGCTTGCTCTTCCATATATTCGGTATAACCCGCCTCGGCCGATCGCATCTCCCATTGGTTGAGGTCGCCTTGATGGGCAAGGCTGCGGACAAGGGGAAGCGCATGCCACAGTGCTATGCCTAGCAAATCTTCTAGGGCCGTGTAGCAGGCTCGTGCCTCCGGCAACAACTCGTCAATGAGCCAGCTTTTGACGAAATATCTCCCCGTGATCGGGTTGATCACACCCGCCGCTACGGCCGTGGCCTTAGTTTGTTCAGGAGCATCTATAACCATCACGGTCTGCCCCGCTTCTAGGAGCCGATGCGCCATCAAAGTGCCAGCTAGACCCTGGCCCACGATCAGATAGTCGTATTGCATACCACAAAATTATATGCCACAAAGGTAGGTAGTGAAGAAATCTTTTTACGATCCTTTCGCCGCAGCTAAGGCTGCTTTATAAACGCTGATGGCTCGCTCCCTACCAAATTTATGCTCCACCAATGGCACTGCTGGGTATGCTGCCGTACCGTATTCAGGTATCCAGCGGCGGATGTACTTTTCCTGCGGATCAAACTTTTGCTGCTGGCTTTCAGCATTGAAGATGCGGAAATAGGGCTGGGCATCCGTTCCGCATCCCGCTGCCCACTGCCAGCCGCCATTGTTGCTAGCGAGATCGAAATCGAGCAACTGTTTCGCAAAGTAAGCCTCGCCCCATTGCCAATGAATGAGTAGGTGCTTGGTCAGGTAACTGGCCACTAGCATACGGATACGATTGTGCATGAAACCCGTTTCGTTTAGCTCGCGCATGCCTGCATCCACCAAGGGAACACCCGTGCGGCCCGCACACCAAGCTTCGTAGTGCTCGGCATTGTCTTCCCAAGGGATACCCGCATATTCCGGCCGAAAACAAGCCGTAGCTACGTGCGGGAAGTGCTGCAAAATCTGGCTGTAAAAATCGCGCCAAATTAGTTCATTGAAGTAAGTGTCGTTGAGGTCTTTAGCGCGCAATGCCTTTTCTCGAATGCTGATAGTGCCATGACGAAAGTGGATTCCTAAGCGGCTAGTGCCCTCAATGGCCGGAAAATCGCGTGTTTTATCGTAGTGGCTGATCAGCTTTCGGCTCACTTCCCTAGGGGGTATTGCAATCGACGAAGGGCGGAAACCCATCTCCGCTAAGCTAGGAATTGGGGATTCATTCGCTGCCGGCAGCAGCGCAGCCAACTTGTCTTCGCTAGGGTAGGGTTGGAGGTAGTAGCTGATCGTTTGCGCTCTTCCGTCGGCTGCCGTATAGGTCGTCATCCGCTCGGCCAGTTTCGCACGCCAACGGCGACCATAGGGCGAAAAGACCGTGTAAGGGCTGCCATCCCCCTTCAACACTTCGTTGCCTTCGAAGATGACGTGGTCTTTGGAACTGTGTAAAGGAATGCCCCGAGCCGCTAGTAGATCACGCACTTTTTGATCTCTTTCCTTGGCATACGGCTCGTAATCGCGGTTGCTGTAAACGGCCTGTAGCTGCGGATAGCTGGCCAACAACTGCGGCCAGATGACTTCAGGGAAACCGTAAAAAACACGTAAATCACTCCCCGCCGCCCGATAAGCCGCCTGTAATTCTACCACTGCTTGGTGGATAAAATTTACCCTAGCATCTGCTTTGTTTTCCAGCTTATCTAAAATGTGGCGATCGAAAATGAAAATAGGTAAAATGTCCCGTCCGTCGCCTAGCGCCCGATATAAACCAGCATTGTCGTGTATTCTCAGGTCTCTGCGATGCCAAAAAATGGTCATGTTCTGTTTTTTTGTCCTTCTTGTCTTGCGCTACAAGGAAAACCCTTGCCCCCGCGATAGCCATACCGTCGTTGAACAAGGCTAGTATTTAAACGATACAACGAGCCAACAAAATAGCTCCTTTTTTGTTGGAAATTATGGCCTGTTTTTTGCAACGGTCTTTCCGCCTAGCACTTGCAGCTTGATTCGTTTTTTAATTAATTTATGCTGGCTTACGCAGGGGCAAGTGTTGCTTCAGGGCGCAAGTGTAAATGGTTGATCTTCCCTTTGAATTATTAATTTCACTCGTACAATATGTCTGAAACCAATACAAGCCTTGATCCCACAGCACTAGCCCTGCGCACAGGCATCGAGATCAAGGGAGCCCGTGCTAATAACCTGAAAAATATTGACCTGACGATCCCCAAAAACAAACTAGTGGTGGTCACGGGCGTAAGTGGCTCCGGCAAGTCGAGTGTCACTATGGATACGCTCTTCGCAGAAGGGCAGCGCCGTTATGTCGAAAGTTTAAGTAGCTACGCCAGGCAGTTCTTGATGCGGATGAAAAAACCCGATGTGGACTACATACGGGGCATCTGCCCAGCCATTGCTATCGAACAAAAGACCACTACCTCAAATGCGCGCTCCACGGTAGGCACGCTAACAGAGATTTATGATTACCTGCGGCTTTTCTTCGCGCGGGTCGGGAAAACCTATAGCCCCATTAGTGGACAAGAAGTGAAAAGGCATACGGTGGCGGATGTGGTGGATTATGTTCTCGCCCTGCCAATCGGTGCACGGGTACAATTGTTTGGCCCCCTGCCATTGCTCTATCCGCAACGAACGCTAGCCGCCGAGCTAGAAGTGCAGCAGCAAAAAGGCTATTCCAGGGTCTTGATACAAAATCAGCTGCGCCAGATCGACGAGCTACTACTAGCGGCCACGAAGGACACGGAGCCCGCGCTGCGCCAGCAACTCAGTAAAACGCTCGAAAGCTTGGATACGGAAGAAGAGGTGCTGCTACTGATCGACCGCTTCGTGGTGGAACCCGGCGATGAAGACAATAACCGACGTATCGCCGACTCGGTGAGCACTGCCTTTGCCGAGTGCGGAGGCGAAGCAATTGTAATGCCGTTGCCCGAAGAGCAAAGAGAATTGCCCACTTGGGCTGCTTTCAATAATCGCTTCGAACTAGACGGAATGCGGTTTCTGGAACCTAGCCCCTTGCTTTTTAATTTTAATAATCCCTATGGTGCCTGCCCAAGTTGCGAGGGCTTTGGCCGAACAGTAGGCATCGACCCAGACAAGGTCATACCGGATACTAGTCGCTCGGTCTATGATGGTGCCGTTGCGGCTTGGAGTGGTGAAAGTTACGGCGAATGGCAAAAGGATTTCTTGCGCCAGGCTCACCACGCCAATTTTCCCGTACACACCCCCTACGAAGCACTTACCAAAGAACAACAAGCTCTACTTTGGGAAGGTAACGCCCAAGTAGGCGGTATCTATGCTTTTTTCCAAGAGCTGGAGCAAAAACTCTATAAAATTCAGAACCGTGTTATGTTAGCCCGCTATCGCGGCCGAGCAGTCTGCCATACCTGCAAAGGCGGAAGGCTACGCAAAGAAGCTAACTATGTGAAAATTGATGGCCGCGCCATCACCGATCTGGTGGATTTGCCCACCGATGAGTTGCTTACTTATTTTCAAACGGTACAGTTAACGGAGCAGGAAGAGAAAATAGGCCGCCGCCTCTTGCTCGAAATTCGCAACCGTTTGCAGAGTATGTGTGATTTAGGCCTAGGCTACCTGACATTGAACCGCCTCAGTGCAGGCCTCAGTGGAGGGGAAAGCCAGCGCATTAACCTTACCCGCACGCTCGGCAGCAACCTAACCGCTAGTATGTATATCCTCGACGAGCCTAGTGTGGGTTTACACCCTAGGGATACAGCCCGACTGGTTCGCGTACTACAGCGGCTGCGCGATTTAGGCAATACCGTTGTGGTCGTAGAACATGAAGAAGGCATCATCGCCGCTGCCGACTACCTCATCGATATAGGCCCTAAGGCCGGCGTATTGGGCGGGGAAGTAGTTTTCGCAGGGCCTTATGATGCCATCCATACCGAAGCCACCGAAAGCCTCACTACTAAATATATGAGTGGCCGAATGGAAGTGGCCGTGCCGCAACAGCGCAGAAGACTCACCAACTGGATAAAAATCAGCAACGCTCGGATGCACAACCTGAAAAAAATCGATGTAAGCATCCCCCTCAATACGCTCACCGTTATCTCAGGCGTCTCAGGATCCGGTAAAACAAGCCTTGTAAAGGGTATTTTACATCCTGCCTTGCTCCAGGCACTTGGGCAAGGAACCGCCGTAGCACCCGGTGCGCACTCGGGCTTAAGCGGCGATTTAAAACGGCTTACAGGTGTAGAGATGATTAATCAGAGCCCCATCGGCCGGAGTAGTCGCTCTAATCCAGTTACCTACGTTAAGGCTTATGATGCCATCCGCAATTTGATGGCTAAACAGCAACTGGCCAAAATAAGAGGCTACACAGCGGGCACTTTTTCCTTCAATATTGCCGGCGGCCGCTGTGATAGCTGCGATGGGGATGGCGAACAGGTGGTGGAAATGCAGTTCCTCGCCGATGTTGCGCTAGTGTGCGAAGAATGTAATGGGAAACGCTTCAAAAAAGAAGTGCTCGATGTATCCTATGAAGGCAAAAATATCGCAGAAATCCTAGATCTTAGCGTAGATGAAGCACTTGGTTTTTTCGCAGGCATACCCGATATTGTCAAAAAATTACAACCTCTTCAGGAGGTCGGCTTGGGCTATATTACCCTGGGGCAGTCTAGTAGTACGCTGAGTGGCGGCGAAGCCCAACGCGTCAAGTTGGCTAGCTTCTTAACCAATACGAGTGGCCGCGATCGGCTCTTTTTTATCTTCGATGAGCCTACCACAGGGCTGCATTTTCACGATGTCGCCACCTTGCTTAAAGCACTGAATGCGCTGGTAGAACAGGGGCATACGGTCTTGGTGGTGGAGCACAATATCGACCTGATCAAATCGGCCGATTATGTGATCGATTTAGGCCCCGAGGGCGGGCAGCATGGCGGCGAAGTCGTTTTCGCAGGCCGGCCGGAAGAACTAGCAGCGGTGGCAGCAAGCTATACGGGTTCTTTTTTAAAAGAAAAGTTGTAAAAAAAACTACCACAATCTAAGCCAAAACAACCGCCAGCCGCTACAAAACCACCTAGTCTTAAACGACTATTTTGTTTGGAGTAGATGACTGTATCTTTGTAATGTGTAGTTTTCTCATATGCAAACGACGACGTCCGCAGCCTTTGGTTGACGGGCGTCTTCTTTTTTGAGGCTTTTGGATGTGGCCTGCCCTGTTGCTAAGAGTCGATCTACGACAAAAGCCCTTCTTTTTTCCCTTTTTTCGCTGAAAGTACTATATTTGTGGGGGTCATTCTGGAAATATTCATCCATACCCCAAAAGCGACTATTATGTGGAGTACTTTATTGCGTTCCAGCCAGCTAGCCGCAGTTTGTTGCTGCTGTTTTTTATCAGGGCTTCGCGCGCAGATGCCCCAGCCTAATGGGGCTAGCCTCTTTGGCCATGAATGGGTGCAGGAAGGGCAGCCCTATCTCAAAGTAGGGATTGCTGAGGATGGCTGGTATAAACTTAGCGCGCAAGATATAGCCGTAGCTGGCTTGCCTCTAAATGCTAGCAATAGCAATCGCTGGGAGTTATATCACCAAGGCCAAGCGCAACCTATTTACGTAGGCGAAGACGGTATTTATTTCTACGCCCGCAAGAACGATGGGCAGCTCCCTTTATGCTTTTCCAGATCGAGATCAACTCAATCCGGCTTATAGCACCTTCAATGATACAGCTGTTTATTTTTTGCGGCTGGCGCAGGGGCAAGGCTTACGTCACTTGCGAAATGAGCCCAATGGCTCGCTAGCGGGGCTGGAAACGGTGCTGAACGCTACGCGCGAACAGCAGCTTGTATTCGGAGCCGGCTCTTTAAAATACCTCGAACGGGTCAATCGATCCTCCATCTACTATTCCCGCTACGATCGCTGCGAAGGCTACGGCAGCCGAGCTGAAAATGATTTGCTGAGTGAGAACGGTACTACCCTCAGCACGGCTAATGTGACCCTACCGGGTTTTACGGGAGGCTTGCTCCAATTTTCCCTCCGTTTTGGTGTGGCATTTGACGCGCATCAACAGCAATTGAGTGTTAATAACCAGCCTATCAAAACTTTCACGACTCCTCCTTGGCAAGTGGTTCAATATGATACGACCCTCAATTTGGCAGCCGGTGAGCTAGCTTTTCGCTTAGAAGGATTGGCGGGCTTACGGGATAAGGCCTCCTTGGCCTACATTCAGGCCATTTACCCAGCCACGCTTAGCGCTCTCAACTCCTCTAATTGGGAAGCGCGCTTACCCGCCAGTAGCCAATCGCAGGCCTTGGTAATAAGCGACTATAACGGTGGGCCCGCAGGACTTTTTGACCTAGCTAATGATTATTGGCTCATGGCAGCTCCTGATGCAGAAAACCGACTCAGTTTCGCCTTGCCACCGGCCAGCCAGGAGCGCCAACTCGTCTTGCGCCCTTTAGGTGCAGCCCTTGCCCCTGCAAATTTGCAACAAAAAATATTTTCTAACGTCCAGGAAGATGACTACGACTACTTGATCGTTTCTAGCCATCCGATCAATGTTAGCGGTGCGGTAGATCGTTATGCAGCTTACCGAGCCTCCGCAGCAGGGGGCGCGTATCGGGTGAAAGTGGTAATGATCGAAGACGTTTACGATCGTTATGGCTACGGGCTAACGAATAGCCCACTGGCATTGAAGAATTTGATCGCTCACCACCAAAGTTTTGCCCCTTCCCTCAATTTCATGCTCCTGGCGGGTAAAGGCCGCGAATACCGAGACGTACGGACGCCTGCCCAGCGGGCGGCAGCAGTAGGCACTGATTTTATTCCTCCCTTTGGCTACCCCGGTACCGATCATTTGTATAGCACTAGCCCAGGTTCGGTGGCTAGCCAATTAGCCGTAGGGCGCTTAGCAATCTTCAATGGGGAGGAGCTAGACATTTACTTGGATAAGTTGCAAACCATGGAAGCGACTTTGCAATCGCTGCCGCAAACCGTGGCCGATAGAGACTGGACGAAGCAAATCCTTCACCTTGGCGGAGGCACCACCGCCGCCGAGCGGCAAAGTATTCGGCGAAATTTGGAAAACATGGCAGGAATAGCCGCCACCTCTAATTTCGTAGGCAATACCACGGCCTACTATAAATCTAGCTCCGATCCTACCGAAACGGCCGGACTGGGCGAAATCTTCGAGCGGATTAATAAAGGTTTAGCTGTTATTTCCTTCTCTGGCCACTCTAGCCCCGATGTTTTCGATTTTAATATCGATACCCCTGAAAATTATCGCAATAGCGGCCGTTTACCTTCGTTATTTTCTCTAGGTTGCTATTCAGGCAATGCCTACACTCGAACCCATGGGGTAGGGGAGCGTTTCTTGTTGTTACCCGATTATGGTGCTATTACTTTTGCGGCTACGAGGGGGCAAGGCTTCATCTCTGCTTTAGGTATCTTCGGCGAGCGGATGTACGACCTGATGGGAGAAGACGCATACGGTCAAAGTGTTGGAGAGGTGCTTCGCGCTACCTATGCTACTTACGAGAACGATTTTTCTTTGTCGGGCCGCACACTAGCCGAGCAGTTTACCTTACAAGGCGATCCGGCTTATCGCCCAATGGGGCGACCTGGCCCCGATTTGGTGGTAGATCCTGCTTCTGTTCAGTTAGAAGGGGGGGCTGTTTCTCTGCAAAGTGAGCGATTCGAGCTGCGTTTCAGTATCTACAATTTAGGCACTAAGCCTAGCCAAGATAGCATCACTTACCGCATCGAGCAATTGCTGCCGAATGGAGAGGTCTTTACGCATGGGCGCTTTACGGCGGCTTTGGGTGGTTATGTAACCCCCGTTCAGCATCAACTACCCAACCAAGGCGTGGCTTCTGTCGGCTTAAATCGGATCATCATCCGCCTCGACCCTGACAATGCGATTGCCGAGCTACCGAACCCCACGGCAGAGGTTAACAACCTTTTGCTCGGCAACGATGGCCGCCCAGGGCAGCCCTTCTTCGTGGTAGCCAACACCGCCAAACCCTTATTCCCTTACGAATTTGCCTTAGTAAAACCAACCGATAGCGAGCCAATCGTATTAGTAGCCGCTAGCTCCAATCCTTTGGCTGCCGAACGCCGCTACCTATTGGAATTAAGTACACAAGAAGATTTTAGTACGCTAGTAGCCAATAGTACGGCCGACCAAATTGGTGGTCTTATCAAATGGCAACCTACCGTCGCGTGGCAAGATAGCACCGTCTATTATTGGCGCGTTAGCCCCGATAGTAGCAGCACGAATGGCGCTGGCTTCGTTTGGCAGCGCAGCTCATTTACCTACCTACAAGCGGGGCAAGATGGATTTGGCCAAGGTGATAATGGTCAATTTGCTGAGGGCAAACTCACGCAACTATTACTGCTGCCCGATGGTCGCTTTGTGCCCACGGCCGATACCACTGATCTAAGAATGATCAATAAAGTACGCACCACACCCGGTACTCGGCCGGGCCTATATTTCAGTGCCAATATTGAATCTTATGAAATTCGACCTTGGAACTACGTAAGCGCTGGCGTAGCGGTGGTTGTATTTGAAGGCTACAGTGGCACGCCTTGGGTCAATAATGGCACCCGCGTTGGGCTAGGGGAGTGGGGCATCCCAAACGGCTCGGCCGATTTGCATTTCGTATGGCGAACCAATGATGCCACTCTGCGCGCCAATCTTATTACTTTCTTAGAAGATATCATACCCGATGAAAGCGTAGTGTACTTTTTTACCGTTATTCGAGGCTTGAACAACAACGTGAGCGGCGAACAATGGGCGCAAGATAGCCTCAGCCTAGGCAAAAACCTATTCAGCGTCTTGGAAGCACAAGGCGCGCAGTTGGTGCGTCAATTAGATACAACCGAAAGCCTTCCCTATATTTTCGTGTACCGAAAAGGCGTAGGGGTAATCGATGAGGTGATAGCCGATGCTAAGCCAGACGTCATCACCACCCAATACTTTCTGCCCAGTCGTGATCCGCTCGGTAGCCTAACGAGCAAAGTGATGGGCCCCGCTGCTAGCTGGGAAACTATTGGCTGGCAAGTGAGCGAACTGGAAAACGAAGCCGACCAAACTTTCATGGAGCTGTACGGCGGTTCTAGCCCGCAAAATATGACCTACTTGGAAACGGTGAGCGAACAAGGCACCCAAGCCCTGAATATCGATGCGGCTATCTATCCGTATTTACAATTCAAATGGGTCGTGATGGACTCGCTCAAACGAACCCCCGGCCAGCTTCAGTTTTGCCACCTCACAGGTCGTCTTTTGCCTGATTTAACCTTCGATGCGAACAGTTTTGTTTTGCTCGAATCCGATTCCCTCAACCGAGGGGAAACAATCCAGATGGGGATCGCGGTGGCCAACCCAACTTCCATCGCCGCCGATACCAGCCGCCTACTACTGCGCTACTTCGATAGCAATAACAACCTACTGGGGAGCAGTAGCCAACCTATTCCTGCCCTCGAAGCAGGCGATACCAGCCGCCTTTTTATTAGCCTGCCTACAGCAGATTATAACAACCTAAATAGCCTCCAGCTCTCCATTAACCCCGATCGCCAACTACAAGAGTATGACTACACCAACAACGAGTTACAGCGCTTTTTTAACCTTCGCCGAGATGTGGTGGATCCCTTGCTCGCTGTTACTTTCGATGGCCGCCGCATTCGCGATGGCGAACTGATAGCAGCTAAGCCAATCATCCAAATTGAGCTGCGGGATGAAAACCCTTACCTATTGCTCAACAACCCAGAAAGTGTTAGTATCCTACTTCGTTCCCCCTCCGGCGAAGAACGAACCTATAGCAGCACAGACCCCGCCTTGCAATTCATACCTGCTAGTAGTAGCAGCGAAAATATTGCCCGCTACGAACTCACGCCCGAATTAGAGGAAGATGGCCGCTATGAACTACGCATCAACGGCCAAGACCGTAGCAATAATAGGAGTGGAACACTCAACTACGAAGTGAGCTTCGAGGTAGTAACCGAACAGCAAATTAGCCGTGTCGTCAACTATCCAAACCCCTTCAGCACTTTCACTTACTTCGTATATGAGCTAACAGGGAGTGAATCATTGGTGGACTATCGCCTAGAAATTATGACCATCAAAGGCGAAGTAGTCAGGATTTTAGGCCCCGAAGACTTAGGTGCCTTGCAAGTAGGGCGGCATCAAACCGAAGGAGGTTGGGATGGTACCGACCGCTTCGGGGATCGCTTGGCTAACGGCGTCTATCTCTACCGCTTCGTAACGAAGGATGCCAACGGAGATAGCATTAAGGAAAGAACCACGAGCCTCGACGCTTTTTTTACCAACAATATGGGCAAAATGGTGCTACTCCGCTAGCTAATCGCCATGGCCGCTACCCTTCGAGCACAGCTCAGTTGGTCGGTTTTTAGCCGACTTGTAGTCACCTTCCTTCGCTTAGGTACGGGAATTGTGCTGATGTATTGGGTAGCTCCTAGCTTGTTCGGCCTAGTAGGTATGGCGGCCGTAGCCGTGGCATTTTTAACAATGCTCCGCAATTGGGGGTTAGGGCCTGCGGCTATTCACCACCAAGTTAAAGCAGCTGCCGAATGGCAGCAACTGCACGGCCTATCTATCTTGTTGGGTATCGTAGTCGCGCTGCTACTCCTAGTGAGCCAACCTTGGGTGGCTGCGTATTTTAAAGTGGAGCTGCCGCCCAGTATCTTCTATGCCTTTGCTGCGCTGATCTTACAAGAGTCTTTCTTGCACATCCCACAATCCGCCTTAGATGCACAAGGCGATTTTCCCTTGGTGGGCCGCTTAGAAATTGTGGGCCAAGTACTAGCCGCAGCCATCGCCATTGGCCTAGCTTTAGCAGGCTATCCACTCGCGGCCTTACTGCTGCGTTTGCTCATCGGGCCGCTGCTGCTCATCGCTTACTTGTCGCGTTACCTGCCCTGGATTTTGCGACCAAAATGGATATCCTCCGACCTAGCGTTGAAATACTTCCCTTTTTGCTGGCCTTTTTTCTTAGATGGTAACCTCTCCTTCGCTATTCGCCACATCGACGATGCAGTGGTTGGTAGGCTTTTCGGCGAAGCCGCACTAGGCGTCTATAGCCGAGCTTATTTGCTGCTCTTGTTACCCCTGTTAACCGTTAGCATTGCTATCGGTAGGGTGTATTTGCCGCTACTAGCGGCTAGTAAAACAAAAGCGGAACAAGGCCGCTATTTCACCGCTGTGCTAGGACTCATTAGTAGCATTTTGTTTCCTCCCTTGCTTTTTATCGCCCTGAACGGTAGTGCACTGATCGATTGGCTTTTTCCGTCCGATTGGTCTTCCCTAGGCCCTTTGGTGCAATTGTTCGCTCTACTGGGTATTTTACAGTGTATTGCGGTGCTGGAAGGCACTGTTTTTCAGGCATTAGGTAAAACAAAAGAGCAGTTGGTCTATGCTGTGCCAGGGAAGCTTTTTACCTTAGCGACCATCCTAATAGCGGCTTTTTATGCCAGAGATAGCTTCGGGGTGGCCCTTGGTTTTGCTCTAGGAAATGGCTTGTATCGGATCGTGATTACCTATCAGATGTGCCGTTGGTTGGGTGTCACGGCCTCTCGGTTCATTCAGTCGCTTTTACCCGCTACGGTAGCGGCAGGGCTCGCTTGGCTACTGTATCATCTCACTTTTTTTAACCAAAGCCACTATCTTTGGCGCTTGTTAGTGGGCGGCTTGGTCTATCTACTGGCCTATGTACTAGCGTATGCAAAGCTTTTTCCAAGGCAGTTTAAGCAATGTATTAAAATCTAGTGAGCCAAGCTGCCAGCCCTCTTACATCCAAGCTTAGCTATGCTGCTGTTGCTGAACTACCCGGTCTTACACCAAATACGGATCAGACTTTTAGGATAAATAAGTGTGGGCAGGGATGCAGGGGCAAGACAAACTTCAAGGCGCAAGTGTTTGCCAACTAAAAATCCTTAGCCGAAAATCATCTTTCCTATGAAGATACTCTTGTATGCCAATACCTTCGCCCAGATCACTAATGGGCCCGCAAAATTCGCAAATGCTTTATATAGAGCATCGCAAAATGCAGCAGACATTGACCTCCAAATTCTAACAGAATCGCCATTACTCACCCCGCTACCCAAGGTACAGCAGGTAGCCGCTGCCTCCTGGCGAACTAGGCTAAGACTACCACTCGGAAAGCTGAAATTCTCTTTTCATCATCATCATACTATTCAACAATTCCTAGCGGAAAAGCCCCAATGGCAACCCGATTTTGTTATTTTTAACGACGGCTGCAGCGGCCTTTATTCCAGTCTGCGAGGTGTGGGGGATAGTAAAATCGTTCTGATGGTGAATGACGATGATTATGCTAGTTCCCACCGGAAGGGATGGTGGAAAACACGGCAATTTAGAGTGTTCTACTATCATTTTTACCTAGAGCAATTGGCCTGCCAAAAAGCCGATATCGTATTTGCCGATTCCATTTATATTAAGCAGCTGCTTGAAAAGGTATATGGTTTACCAGCTGCTAAAGTATTGCTATCTTACCAAGGCGTGCAAGAGCAAATTATTGAGGAGGAAATTGCGGCGACTGATTCTTTTCCGCGCTCCGTTGCAGCAACTCATCCAATTCGGATAGTTTTCACCAAAAGCGACCCCATCAGAGGCGGGCTGCAGGAGCTGGTGGCGGCATTGAGCCAATTGACGGCTTACTATTTTGAACTGACTATCATAGGCCCTTTTCAAGACCCTATTCAGTTGCTAGGGCTTAGCGTGCCACCACACTTGCAAGTTCGCTATCTGGGGCCAACCGCCCAGCCAATTGTTTTTGAGCAAATCCGCCAGCATCATATTTTTTGCACCCCTAGCAGGCGGGAAGCATCGGGTATTGCCAGCATGGAAGCCTTAGCACTAGGCACTACCGTTGTTAGTACGCGGGTAGGGGGTATTCCAGAGGTCTTAGATCAGGGCCGCAACGGCTATTTAGCCAGCGCGTGCAGTGCCGCAGCCATTGCCAAGGCCTTGAAGGCCTGCATCACAGATAGCCCTGAAAATCGACAAGCCAAGCGCCTAGCGGGGAAAAATTGGGCCAAGCAGCATTTTAATCAAACACGGCTAGTAGCTGAATTTTTTAGCTTGCTCAGGGAGCGTTTAACCGCAAAGCCTAGGGTGTAAAGAAATTCACCCACGGCCACCAGTTGCCCCTCCCGAAGCCCCTGCCAAAGAGCCGACCAAAAGAAGCCATAAGCCCTCGCTAGCCACGACTGCCGCGCAAAATGGAAGCTGTGGTGAGCTAGTAAGCGGCGGTAAATCCTTGGCTGAAGCCGTTTTTGTATCCGAGGATCAGCATACAGTCCGCGCACAATGGCCAGCCGCTCCGCCAAATACGATGGATCTTTCAATAGATTGGTGCGATTGTGCTGATGCTGCACATTAACGCAGGTATAGGCTGCTAACTGATAGGCAGGGTAGTGTAACAACAGCCGCGTGAGCCACTCAAAGTCTTCAATAATTCGCTTGCTAACATCAATTGGGCAGCTCAACACGGCACCACGAGGAATAGCATAAGCCAGTAAATTAACCGGCACTTGCCAGTAAGTACTTAAGGCATCTTCTTCGTTTTTAAACAGCGGGAGCCTTGTCTGTTCCCCCGTGGGTGATTGGGCTAGCATTCCTGTTCGGTACAAGCAGGCTAGGTTTTTCTGCGCCCGAATGCCTGTGGCTAGTTCAGCTAAATGATTGGGTAGCCAATAGTCGTCGTCGTCGAGGTAGCAAAGAAAGTCACCCTGCGCTAAGTCACTTGCTTTTTTTCGGGCAGCACCAGGCCCCGCTTGGGCTTGTTCTAAGAGCTGGATCCGCTCATCTGCTAGAAAGCTTTGGCAAAGAGCACGGCTAGCAGCATCGGGCCCGTCTAATACGATCCAGAGCTCCCAACGGGCGTAGCTTTGAGCCTGGACGCTTCGGATGGCAGTTTCTAGGAAATGGTGGCGCCCATGCGTAGGTAGAATCACGGAGAAAAGTCCCTCCCAAGTGGCTGCTGCGCAGGTGGCTGTTACTGCTTTCATCTTCGAGCTGCTAGGGCTTGTTCGTAGTAAGTTTGTAAGGCTTTTTTTACAGATTGGCTACCGTATAATTTATGCGCTCGCTGGCTAATATGCTGGGTGTCTATCTGTGGCAATGCCTCCTCGAGGTCTAACAAGGCTTGGGTAAAAGCGGCTTCATTCCCCGCCTCTACTAGGCGGCCGTAGGCGGGGGAGGGAATAATGTCTTCGATGCCCCCCACGCGGGTAGCCAGACAGGGCCTGCCGCAGCACTGGGCTTCGAGTAATACGACAGGCTGGTTTTCATAATTACTAAACAACAAAAATAGATGATGCTGCTGCAGCAAGCGCGCAATGCCCGCCTCTTCATGAGGCCCTGAGAGGCTAATCTGGTCTTCGCCTACGCCTATTTGCTGTAAATAAGCAGCCATTGCCGCCAAGTCGCCATCGCCGGCTAGGTGCAGATGCCAGGGGCGTTTACTTTGCTTCGCCGCAGCAAGATAGGCGCGGATTAAGCCCCGCACGTTCTTTGCAGGCTCATGAAAGTTGGAGACATGCAATAGTCGAACTACTTCTCCCGTGGGCGGTGCCTTGTAGTGGAATAGGGTTTCATCCACGGTGTTGCTCAGCACTTGATAGTGCCCCTTTAGGCCGTTTTTTCCCTGCATCACGCGCCCTAAATCAGCCGAGACGGGTAGCACTACATGAGCTTGGCGCACCGCCCAGCGACCCAATAGGCCTCTTAGGCCAGGTAGCGCATTGTTTTGATGATACACAGAGCAATGCGCTGAAACAAGTAGGGGGATACGCCAAAAGCAAGCAAGTAGGGCACCTAGCATACCGGCATCTAGCAGGATATGGGCATGGATGAGGTCGGGTTTTTTGCCCTGCTGGGCTTGCTGGATGTAGCGCAGTCCTTTGCGGTAGGCTTGTAAGCGGCTGCCGATTTTGCGCCAAGCAGCTAAGCCGGCGGGCTGGCCATACAGCACTTGCACGATGCGAAGACCTTCTACTGTTTGAGGTAGCAGCTCGTAGGTGCCGGCAGCCATCCTAGGATCATCCTGGATGGTGAGTACCCAATGCTCATACGCTGCCGCTACTAAGCGGATATGCTTGAACACAAAATTACCGTGATGGGGGTACACCCGACTAGGAAACCAAGCGGCTAGGTAGAGTATATACATTTTAAGGCTCGTATAACTGCACGGGTAGCAGCCCATAGCTACCGTCGCGCATATCAATGAATTGGGTGTTGCGGAAAACTTGCCGACCGCTACTGTCCAGTAAAGTATAACCATTATTACCCGCCACCCGAGCGAGCCCATTGCGGAAAGGCCATACTAAAACGTAGGCAGCAGGGGTGAGAATGGCACCGTCTTTACTAGCAAGATGACCCCATTTTTCACCTTGGCGGTAGGCCATAAAGCCTTCACTGGCTGTTTGTAGCTCGTCGTATAGCAGCGGAATAACTAAGCTGCCATCAGCCGCTACCGCACCGTATTTTCCGCCTTTTTCCACAATCCAACGACCTTCTTGGGCATACCATAGCTGGCTATATTGGCCGGCCGCTACTAGCGCACGACCATTCGGGTCGATGAGGGCTGCTTGTCCGTCGGGATGCCGAACCACCGCACTGCCTTCCTGAAAGCTAGCCGCTTCTAGGAAAGTAGGCGGTATTATCCATTTGCCTGCTCGGTTGAGGTAGCCCCATTGCTTATCCTTTTTTGCAGCGGCTAAGCCTTCGGGACTGAAGGCTTTTAGCTTATCGTACTGGGCGGGTAGTATGGTTTTTCCGCTCACACTCAGGATGCCATATCGATTATTCTGCCGGAAGAGGTATTCTCCGCCTTGCCCCCCGCTTAGTTTTTCATAGATCAATGGTGTTTGTAGCTGCCCCGAAGTGTCGATGAGCCCATATTGTTCGCCGATGCGCACCCAAGCGTAGCCGTTTTCGAAGTCGCTGGCCTCATTGTAGCGAGGGGGTATTTGCCACTCCTCTTGAGTGTTGATAAAACCAATGCTATCATTGGGGCCCTGCACCCGCGCCAGCCCTGCGGCATACGGCCATGCTAAGGGGTAAGCCTTGCGCAATGAAACGACCCTTGCCCCTGCATTTTTGCCCGTCTTAACGACCGTCATAGCAGCAGTAGCAGGACTAGCTATTAATAGGCGAGCCAGGTCTAAAGTATCCAAATTTTGCTGCGCCGAGATAGGTAAACTGAGAAAATACCACTGCCCGTCTTTACGCACTAAGGCTTTCCCCTCGGGGCCGAAATTGCGCACTTCGTCGTAGCTAGCCGCAAGGAGAAGCCGC
This sequence comes from Lewinella sp., assembly GCA_036735605.1. Classification (GTDB taxonomy): domain Bacteria; phylum Bacteroidota; class Bacteroidia; order Chitinophagales; family Saprospiraceae; genus Neolewinella. The sequence continues at coordinate 18,321 of DAINNZ010000062.1, forward strand.
CCTTTTGTGTCGGCAAAACCCCAGAGATAGTCGGCCTTTTCGTAGTCCTGTGCTAAAGAGGGGGGCGTATGCTCAGCAGCATAATCAATAGGAGCCTCATTAGCCGAGCAGGCAATTAATAAGAGTAGGATAGGAAGGAAATATTTTTGCATATTTATAGCTCAAAATCAAGGCCACTTTTGCGCAGTCCTTGTTGTCGGTTGCTGAGGGCTTCATATTTCTCGGCATTGAAGCGGTAGAGGATGGCCGGCCGGTGGGGCACACCGATTTGCTTGCCGGCTTCCTCTAAAATGCCCATATCCATGATGCGAGTACGGAAATTGCGCTTGTTGAGCTCCGTTACGCCTAGAATGGTTTCGTAGAGCGACTGTAATTCTGCCAGCGTAAAAGCAGCAGGTAATAGCTCGAAGCCGATAGGCTGGTAGCGGACTTTGTTGCGCAGCCGCTCCTGCGCTAAGGCTAGTATATTGGCATGGTCGAAGGCTAGTTCGGGTAGCTCTTCTAAGCTAAACCACTGGGCAGCCGTAGCATCCGAAGAAGCTTTAGGGGGGTGCTGCTGGAGGTTCACTAAGGCATAGTAGGCGACGCTGATTACGCGGCCACGGGGGTCGCGATCCGGCTGCCCAAAAGTGTAGAGCTGCTCGATGAAAATATCCTTCACCCCAGTTTCTTCTTCTAGTTCGCGCAAGGCACTGTCGGCTAGGTCTTCCTCCATTTCTACAAAGCCGCCAGGCAGCGCCCACTGCCCTTGAAAGGGTGCCCCACCGCGCTGAATGAGCAGCACCTGTAGCTTGGCCATTTCGGTGTAGCCAAAAACCACCACATCTACTGTTACAGAAGGTCGGGGATATTCATAAGTGTACATAAAACATCGTTTGGGTGTTGAAAAGCGGCAGACTTTTTCTCGTCTTTGCTCAAAACGAAGTGGGATCGCTTCACCGCTACGAAGTGAATTGCCAACTAGCACACAGGCTGGGTATTGCTGGCTACCGCTCCGCTCGCGGGGGCAAAGCTTACTGAATAGCGCAAGACTGTTGGAAAGCTCCTAGAAGCTGCTAGGCCCCCGTGCCCTTAAAGGAACGAAGAAGCTTTTGTTTTTGTTCTTCCAAAGCAGGGCTATTCGCGTAGCAGCCTGACCAATTGTGGTTGTGATAGTGGGCGTAATTAGTAAGGGCAAAGCTACGACTTTCCCTTAGCGTAGGCAAGCTGGCCACTAGCTCGCCTTGTAGGAAGACGGGTTGCAAGAGGTCTTGATGGCGGGCCGCTGCTTCGATAGGAACGGCTAGCCCGCTCGGTGTGGCCAAAATGGGAGGAGGCGCACCTTGCCACTCGTCGTAAAGCTGGCTGGCGATAGCCTGGCCTTGTAGGTCGTAGTAGCGGCGGATTTGTAGCTTTCCTGGGAGGCTGCTCTTAGTAGCTTGCTCAGAGCCTTTAATTTTAGGCTGCCATTGGCCGGCCTCATCCTGAATAGCTGCTAGTTTATAAACACCGCCGAGGGCTGCCTGATCAAAGGCTGTTACCAAGCGGGTGCCCACACCCCAAACACTAATAGGAGCACCTTGGTCTTTTAAGGCTTGGATGCTATATTCATCTAAATCATTACTCGCCACAATGGGCACACTTTGCAGGCCAGCTTCATCTAACAACTGCTGAGCCGCTTTGGCTA
>DAINNZ010000063.1:0-19915 GCA_036735605.1 Lewinella sp.
CGCAGTCTAAGACCGTTTGCACATCATTGATGGTGCTAGGGTTGCCATCGTCGCAGGCTACGACCGAAGTAGAGCCCGTCGCGCAGTCAATCGCTACGCCAGCGCAAGGAACGCAAACGATCGTATTATCGCAGGCATCCAAGATCTCCTCGTCATTGATGGTACAAGGATCGCCATCATCGCAGGGTAAGGTAAGCGTGTTACTACAAGGAGCTGCTACACCCGCGCAAGGAACACAAACGATCGTGTTATCGCAGGCATCCAATATCTCTTCGTCATTGATGGTACAAGGATCGCCATCATCGCAGGGTAAGGTAAGCGTGCTACTACAAGGAGCTGCTACACCCGCGCAAGGAACGCAAACGATCGTATTATCACAACTCTCTACCAACACCACGTCATTATTCGTGCAAGGATCGCCATCATCGCAGGGTAGCGGTATGGTAAAGCCACAATTTGTTACAGCAACACCTATACAAGGAACGCAGACAATAGCGTTATCGCAACTTTCTACGATTTCAACGTCATTGATCGTGCAAGGATCGCCGTCGTTGCAAGGTAGTGAGATAGTAGTGGCGCAGCTAGCAACCGCTGTGCCAGCGCAAGGAACGCAAATTTGTGAATTATCGCAGGCATCCACCGTTTCCATATCGTTGATGGTGCACGGATCACTATCATCACAAGGCCGATTGATTATGTTGGAGGAACAAGACGTTGGTACAGCTTGATTGTAGGTATAAGTAAGACAAATTTCATAATCTACCGCAATAGTTCCATCTGAAATAGACATGGTATTAGCGGGGCAGCTGCCAAAAGGGGAAGAAGGAACGATATCCACACCGATCACATCCGTGGCGGCAATTGGGCCGCAAGTGCGAATATCGAGGGTAGTTGTACCTGTATTGGGATCGCCCGTACCGAAGTTATTACAACCAGGGGTTAGTACCTCTTGTGTGATGGTACAGATGTTTCCGATTCCGCAGTTACGCAATACATTTCCAAAAATTGGCATTCCTATGCAGTTTGGACTGCTGGGATCAACGGTAATAGAGTTTCTCTGAATCGAAACTATCAGAGATATAATACTAGGATTACTAATTGGGCAGGGTAATATAGGAGGAGGAAAGTTATGTCTATAACTTTCGTTTACGTTAAGGCCAGCGCTATATACGAAGGCATTCCTATCGGGGCCAATCGTAGCATCCGAAGTAACTTGGCACACCGTTGTAGTGTACTGCGCTGTTAAAGAAAGGGGCAATAATCCCAAAGCGATTAGCAGGAAGCAACACCTAAAAAGCAATGATAATTTTAAGCTATACATTCAAAAAACGTAAAAATTTTACAATACGGCCTCTTGCAAAAGATATATTTGATCGGGATCAAATACACAGATATTAGTTTTAGACCTACAAATCTAGTGAACGTAAGGCACAAAACGTAGTTTTCACCTGAGTAAAACAAGGCAACCACTTAATTTGCACGGTTAATCGGTCAAGTTTTATCCCTTAGATTCTCAAGCGAGCTTCTTTGTTCTTTGTGCACAGGTTCCTCTGAAAGCCGAATAGCTTCGATCACGAGGGCGATTCGTTTATTCCTAGTCGATCGAACCCCAAAAGTAGTGTACATTCTCCGCAAAGAAGAACTAACACCTTCGACGCTGAGGAATATCTGTTCAGCGATTTCCTGATTGCCCATCGTTGGGTTGTCTGCTAGAATCTGGAGGATTTCCCAAGCGGAGGCCCCTAGCTTGCTACCAATGGCTACTTCTATTTTTTCCTTCTGTAACCTCTCTTTATTAGAGGCTACTACATAGGACATGGTAGTTGGAGGTCTTGGAGTAGGGGGAAGGGGCTGTGATCGTTCATAGTCTAATCGCGTCAACAACTTAGTTTTCTCTGCCTCTAGCCGCTTGATTTTAGTTTGTAAATACCAAGCGTAGGCAGGTAGCCAAAGTAGCATCAACAGAACGACACCGAAGAGTAGCATAGCTACAAAACTCCACATTCTCTAAAATTTTGCACGATCTAAGAATAATCAAGCCTCTGGAAAGGTGCCTAAAGATAAGTGGAGGCATAGCTTTTACAGTCCTTACAAAAACTATACAAAGCCCAATAAAAATTTGCGAACGAGATTGAATGCCGAAATTTAGCCTGCTAAATACAATAAAACCCGCGCTAAATGCCAAAAGCACCTAGGCGAAAGTTGCTACACTTAACAGCGTAGCCATTCGTTAGAAAAAAGATTTGTATATACTTTGTATAGAGCGTAAAGGCTGCACAAGTTTGAGCAAGGCTTTACTCTAAACGCAACTTTCCAAGCCGAGCATACTTTCTCGACTTACTAAAGCTGCTCCCATTGAAGGTCATTTGCGGTCGAAGCCGACGGCGTTCTTCCTCGGGCAGCTGATTAAAGTCTTGGCATGTTTTGGAACAGCACTTCTCGTATTGGGCCGCACAGGCTTCGCATTGGATGAAGAGAACGTGGCAAGCATCGTTAGCGCAGTTATTATGCGTATCTGCCGTAGCCCCACACTGATGACACTTGGACACCACTTCCTCGCTGATTTGCTCGGCCATACGTTCATCGAAGACAAAGTTTTTACCCTTAAACTTATTTTCTAATCCCTTTTGCTCGCACTGCCGGGCGTACTCAATGATGCCGCCGTCAATCATATAAACTTTTTCAAAGCCTTTATGCAGATAATAGGCACTTGCCTTTTCGCAGCGGATGCCGCCAGTGCAATACATGATAATATCTTTGTCCTTCTCGGTGGCCAGCATCTCTTCCACGATGGGTAGTGCTTCTCGGAAGGTATCCACGGTAGGGCAGATGGCTCCTTCGAAATAGCCCACTTCACTTTCGTAGTGGTTGCGCATATCTACGATTAAGGTTTCGTCTTTTTCCAGCAGGGCATTCACTTGTTCAGCGCTTAAGTGCTTACCGCGCTTAGTTACATCGAAGCTGCTATCATCGAGGCCATCGGCTACGATTTTGTGCCTTACCTTTATTTTGAGTTTCAGGAACGACTGCGCCTGCGCTTCAATAGCAATGTTTAATCGGATACCATTTAAGAAAGGTACGGCATATAGCACTTCTCGGAAAGCTTCCAAGTTTTCACTCGGCACGCTTATTTGCCCATTGATACCTTCTTTGGCCACATAAACCCGCCCTAATACACCCAATGCCGACCAGGACTCATAGAGTTGGTCGCGAAAAGCATTGGGCAGCTCAATCTTGGCATACTGATAGAAAGAAAGGGTCGTGCGCGGGCGCGGGTCGGCAGCTAGGCGAACCGCTAATTCCTCCCTACTCAGGAGGTTTCTTAATTGTTTTTTTGGCATACTTAAATTCGCTTTTCAAGTTACAGGCTTGGTCTTACACAGCCAAGAGGCATAGTAAGAACGGCGATTGGGCAGCAAAGGTAGTGCTTTTGAAGAAAAATAGAAAGCATTAGGCCCTAGGAGGTCTTCTGCGTGCGTCTTGCGCTACAAGATGCCCCTTGCCCCTGCACGCTGTGCCAATAATCCCTGCACGCTGTACCACTAATTAGACGTGTATATTAAAGGAGGCTAGTCATTTTTCATCGAATGGTTGCAAAACAGTATCTTGACAATCATTAGTTGTTTTAATAAGATGATTACTTATCTCAAAATCGCCGGATTCAAATCTTTTTATGAGATGGAAATGGTTTTCAGCCCTTCCCACCCCACCCTTGCGCAGAACTATTATAAACAACTTTCCACCCTAGCTGTTTTTCTTGTGATATAAGCGGTAAAAGCGGTATCTTTGCGAGCTATGAAGCATATTCGTAATTTTTGTGTTATTGCCCACATCGACCACGGCAAGTCAACTTTATCCGATCGGTTGCTAGATTTCACGCAGTCCGTTACGGAACGGCAAAAGAAAGACCAGTTGCTAGACGATATGGATCTTGAGCGCGAGCGAGGTATCACCATCAAAAGCCATGCCGTGCAGATGAATTATCCGCATACGGACGGGCAGGAATACGTATTTAACCTCATTGATACGCCTGGCCACGTTGACTTTAGCTACGAGGTCAGCCGCTCTATTGCTGCTTGCGAAGGTGCTTTACTACTCGTGGACGCGACCCAAGGTATTCAAGCACAAACGATCTCCAACCTTTTCCTAGCCTTGGAAAACGACCTGGAAATCATTCCTGTTTTGAATAAGGTAGATATGGAAACGGCAGATGTGGAAACCATCTCTGACCAAATTATCGAGCTGCTGGGTTGTAAGTTAGAGGACATCATTTGCGCGAGTGGAAAAACCGGCATCGGTGTCCCTGCAATACTAGCTGCCGTGGTTGAAAGGATTCCGCCCCCCAAAGGCGACCCCGAGGCTCCGCTGCAGGCCATGATCTTTGATAGTGTTTTCAACCCTTTCCGGGGTATTATTTCCTACGTTCGCTTTCTCAACGGCACCTTACGAAAAGGCCAAAAAATCCGTTTCGTCAATGCTGGAGGAGAGTTTCATGCCGACGAGATCGGTGTGCTCAAAATCGTGGATGAGCCACGGGAAAGTCTCAGTGCTGGCAACGTAGGCTACATCATTACTGGTGTAAAGATAAGTAGCGAAATCAAAGTAGGCGACACCATCACGCTGGTAGAAAACCCAGCACCCGCCCTCGAGGGCTTTGAGGAAGTAAAACCGATGGTATTTGCGGGCATCTTCCCCTTAGACAATGACGACTTTGAAGACCTGCGCGATAGCTTAGAAAAACTACAGCTCAACGATGCCAGCTTGGTATTTGAGCCGGAAACCTCTGCGGCTCTAGGCTTCGGCTTCCGCTGTGGCTTCTTGGGAATGTTGCATTTGGAAATCATCCAAGAGCGCCTTTTCCGTGAGTATAATATGGACGTGATCACCACTGTACCCAACGTATCCTACCTCGTTGAAACTACCCGTGGCGAGCACCTGACCGTCCGTAACCCAGCCGATTTGCCGGAGCAAAACCACCTGCGCTGGGTCAAAGAGCCCTTCATCGCTGCCCAGATCATTACCAGCACCGACTATATCGGCGTGGTGATGAACCTATGTATCGACAAACGCGGCAACCTCGTAAAGCAAACCTACCTGAGCCCCACTCGCGTAGAGTTGCATTTTGAGTTGCCTTTGGCCGAAATTGTTTTCGATTTCTACGACCGCCTTAAGTCCCTGAGTCGAGGTTTTGCTAGCTTCGACTACCACCCAATTGAGTACCGAGAAACCTCTTTGGTTCGGCTCGATATTAAACTCAATAGCGAAAACGTAGATGCGCTCAGTGCCCTAGTGCACCGGACAAAAGGCGAGGCCTTCGGACGGCAAATTTGCAAAAAACTGAAAGAACTACTACCGCGTCAGCAGTTCGTCATCGCCATTCAAGCAGCCGTGGGTGCTAAGATCATTGCCCGTGAGACGATCTCCGCCATGCGCAAAGATGTAACGGCTAAGTGCTACGGTGGAGATATTAGCCGGAAGCGAAAACTGCTCGAGAAACAAAAAGCCGGTAAACGTAAAATGCGGCAGTTCGGCAAAGTCGAAGTACCACAGTCTGCCTTCTTGGCCGTTTTGAAAATCGATTAGAAGACCAACCACAGCCGGCGCGCTAGCTTTTTGACGGGGCTAGTAACAGCGCCAATAATTGATCTAAGTGGGCAATCTCGTGCTGCGGCTTTGCCGGCGGCTCCCTGTATTCGCCAGGCTGTTTAAACCAGCAGGCATGGCAGCCGTAGGCTAAAGCACCGCCAATATCTGCAATCGGGTTATCTCCTATGACGAGTACTTCTTCAGGCCTCGGCTGCCCCATCAACTGGAAGCTATGGTCGAAAAAGGCAGCATGAGGCTTTGCGACCCCAATTTCGTCGGAAACAACCGTTACCTGAAAGTAGCGATCCAAGCCCGTGTTCTTCAAACGCGGATACTGCACCTCCACCAGCCCATTCGTGATTAAGCCTAGCCGGTAATGCGGTTGCAGATGGCGCAAGACCTCATGCGTTTTTGCCATCAAATGGGTGCTAGCAGCCAGTCCCGCTCGGTAATGCTCGCTCAATAGCTGCGCATCGTGAACTGAACGAAAACGCTCCAATAGCAACTCAAATCGAAGGTGACGAATCGCTTCTTTATCCAATAGCCCCCTTTCGTAATCGCTCCAAACGCTATGGTTGATAGCGCGGTAAATCGCCAGCACTTCCTCGTCCCAGCTAATATCCGTTAGCGCTAGCGTACTACGCAAACTATGAGCTTCCGCCGCATTAAAATCAAAAAGCGTATTATCCGCATCAAACAAAAGCCAATGGTACATATTCCTCCTTTTTCATCGGTTCCATAGGCCTTATTTCATGGCAAAAGTAGTGCTTATTTCTCTGTTCCCTTCTCCATTTTCCCTTATTTTGGCCAAAGGCAGGGGCAAGGGTCTTTTTGTAGCGCAAGTGAGGGGTCATACAAGCTTAAAGAATCATTTCAAGGCGCAAATTACCAAATATTCTACTGCTACTGCTTGAATATCAAAAATAAGCTATACTTTCACGTTTTGTATGCTTATACTTGAATCGATGTGGTTTGAGAATTTCTCACTTGTTCTCCACGCCTTTGGCGGCACCAAAAAGCCTCGCCATCCGTACGGGTACCTGCGTTTTTTGACTTGCCAAAGACGCGGGTAAGGGCGCGATAATTTTCACAAGTCTGCGAGAAACGATCACCGAAGGTAAACCACCTCGGTTCAAGTATAGCTTGTATTGGCTTTTGCTACACACAAACCACCATCCATTACACCATATATGAAATACTGGACACTACTCATCTACTGTGCTGGCCTTGTGAGCTGCGGCTCGGAGGCTAGCACCCCAACAACTACTACCATGCCCGATACGCCCTCCGCTATAGAAGCTATTGCCTTCGATCATTTTGCGCTACTCGTAAGCGACCTAGGCCGAGCTGCTACTTTTTACCAAGAAGTGATTGGCTTGCGGGAAATCGAGAATGCGACCCAACAAAAACATATCCGTTGGTTCAGTCTGGGCGGCGAGCGGAGCTTACACCTTATTGAATCCACCGATGCAGCTACTTTAAGCCGGCATAAATCGGTACACCTTGCACTCACCGTGGCCGATTTAGACAGTTTCATGAAAAAAATGCACCGCAGCGAACAGTATTTTGAAAACTGGCAAGGCGTGGCCGACAGCACCAACCTACGGCCCGACGGCGTTGCGCAAATCTATTTTCAAGACCCCGATGGTTACTGGATTGAAGTAAATGACGCCGCTGCTTTTCGTTAGAACGGCTTTTCGTTAGAACGGCTTTTCGTTAGAACGGCTTTTCGTTAGAACTGCATTTCGTCTTGATTAAAGACCCGCCCATCGTGGCAGCGGATGATACGAGCTTGGAAATTTTCCAAGATGCGATAATCGTGGGTAGCAAATAAGACGGCGCAGTTTTCATCCTGTGCTAATTGGCGCATGAGTAGGAGCAGCTCGTCACTAGTTTCGGGATCGAGGTTGCCCGTGGGCTCGTCGGCGATTAAGAGCTGGGGCTTATTGAGGATGGCTCTTGCGAAGGCGAGGCGCTGCTGTTCCCCGCCGCTGAGGAGGTAGGGCATGGTTTGTATTTTATCGCTTAAACCTACGGCGGCCAGCACTTCCTCTATCCGCTGTTGCATCTGCTGTTTATCTTGCCATCCCGTTGCCCCTAGGGCGAAGAGAAGATTAGCAGCCACATTGCGGTCGGTGAGTAGATTATAATCTTGAAAGACAATGCCCAATTGACGCCGCAATAATGGAATCGTTTTCCTGTTTAGTTTCTTCAGATCGAAGCCAGCTACCCTACCCGAGCCTCTTTCGAGCGGTAAAGCGGCGTAGAGCGTTTTGAGTAAGCTGGATTTACCGCTGCCCGTTCGGCCAACGAGGTAAGCAAACTCACCAGCAGCCATACGAAGGCTCACATCGGCTAAAACTACCCGACCACCTTGCTGAATATCCGCCTGTAAAAGTTCTATAACAAGTGATGACATAATGATAAATTTGCTTTTTGATAAGCAAAGTACGTTAAAAAGTAAGATTCCTGACAGCTTAGTGCAAAAAAATACGTTAAGTGGCTAGTATTTCCGATCTTAGCGGCCTATAGTGCCTTTCATCCGCTGTAGCTGTTAAACTAAAAGCGAATTAAGGTAACTGTTTTTTTATCTTCGAACGAATGTCCAATTTCACCACTCGTCTATTCTTTTTCAGTTTGCTGCTAGGAGCTAGTTGTCTTCAGGCGCAAAAATACAGTAATGAATTTCTCAGCATTGGTCCGGGAGCTCGTGCGCAGGGAATGGGCACTGCCGTAGTAGCTAGTGGCCAAGATGTTTTCTCCTCGGCCTGGAACCCGGCTGGTCTAGCGGGGCTCGACAGTGAACGCGGCTTAGAAATCGGAGCCATGCATGCCGAGTGGTTCGGTGGTGTGGGCAACTACGATTATTTGGGCTTCACCCTACCCTTGGCCAATAAGAACCAACGGTTAGGTCTTTCGCTCATTCGCTTTGGTGTAGATCAAATACCCAACACGCTATCCCTATACGAAAGCGATGGCACCATCAATTTTGATAACGTGGTAGCCTTCTCGGCAGCCGACTATGCTTTTCTGACGACCTACGCCCGCGAATATCAGAAGGCCAAAGGTGCGCTGCGCATCGGTGCTAATGTAAAAGTGATCCACCGCCGTATTGGCCCATTTGCCAATAGTTGGGGTTTCGGCCTCGATCTAGGTGCCCAAATGGAACGAGGTAATTGGACTTTTGGCCTGCTAGGTCGCGATATCACCACCACTTTCAATGCCTGGTCTTTTTCTTTTACAACGGAAGAACAGGATATTTTGCAACTCAACAACAACAGCGTTCCTATCAATAGTGTAGAAACCACCCGTCCTCAACTGTGGTTAGGAGCGGCTAGGCAATTCGATATTACCCAACAAATTGGCCTACAAATCGAATTAGATTTGGTCGTTACTACCGATGGGCAGCGCAATACCCTTATCAGTGGCGATCCCTTTAGTATCGATCCAGCCTTCGGCTTAGAGCTCGACTACGATCAGTTTGCTTTCCTGCGGGCAGGCATGAGCCAGTTCCAGCAAATCCCTGATTTCGATGGAACCAACGCCATCAATAGCCGGCCGAGCCTTGGCTTAGGCATCAAAATGGGTCAGCTATTCATCGACTACGCCTATACTGATCTGGGCGACGACCGAGCTACCTTTAGCCACATCATCAGTCTTCGCCTCGGTTTACAAGCGCGGCAATAAACCGAGCCGTGAAATGAACGACCAAAAGCCACTAAGTGCCAGTAGGCAGCAATGAAAAACGAAAAAAGCCGCTGCAAATACATGCAACGGCTTTTCGATGGGTGGAAGACCGGTCTCGAACCGGCGACCTCCGGAACCACAATCCGGCGCTCTAACCTACTGAGCTACAACCACCATTTTTACCAACTGAAAAACACAAGATCCCTGAAAAAAGTTCCCCAGTTTTGTGCTCTATTTCAAAAGCGGGACAAAGATACAGGCGTTTTTTCTTTTCGGCAAGCTTTCGACAAAAAAAGCCGCTAAAATTTTCTACTCCTCTCAAACTAGCTGCTTAGGCCGCTACCCTACAATACGTTGTAACATTTTAATTGTAATCAGGTAGGTAGGCTTCACCCCATCCACCCCAAGGCTTCCGCTGGCAAGCGTATGGCCTGTAACGAGTGGGTTATCACTTGCGTAATAGGCATAGCGCAGCTTAAAATTGGCGTTGATACTTTTGCGAATATAAGCGGCAGCTTGAATGGCTTTTTGGTAGTGAGCACCTTCCATTTCTAGTCCAACTGCCTTCCAACTGCTTTCCAGGAAATACTGCAAGATTTCACGATTTTGTAAACTAGTACCTAAAACAGTAATCATAGGCCCCCCAAATACAGCCAAGCCACTATCTTTAAAATCTTCACAGCTAAAATCGTTCTGAAAGGGGTAATTATCCGCTGTTCCCTCAAACACATGGGCATCTGGAATCATCAAATCGCTTTTTACGCCTTCCAAAATACCTGCTTTGCCCATGATATTGATACTCTGAACTTGTAAGTCGATCCCTTCTTTTCGGCCACGGTCGTAGAAAGGTCGTAAAAGCTCATCCATACTTTCATAGGCCTGCTCGCCGAAGGCATAATCCATTACCAAGATTACAGGAGCTTGATCGGGCGATTCGGTGGGAACAAAACCTAACTCGGCAGGTAGCATCGCAGCATTGAATTGGGCGGTATCAAAAATTTGGACGCCTATATTCGTACCCGATTGGTCGGGTATCTCGATCATTCCTTGCTGTAGCGCAAAATCAGTAACCACTCGGCGGAAAGCTCTATTTTCAGGCATCGAAAGCTGCCGGGCATAATCAGTAATATCACTACCTTTCATCTTTTTTCCTAGGGCTGCTTGGGCAAAGAGGCTGTTCATTACACTATGCAAATTAGCACTGATAATGTGAAGCGGCCGGTGAATCAACCCTTTTTCAAATAAAACCGCTTTAATATTTTTCGCCCAGTGCTCGCCATAGTGGTGATGCCCCGTCTTCTCGCGCAAGGAAGCAGAAAAGCTGATCTCGCGCTCTCCATTTTTATTCGTAAAGTCTAATTCCGCTAAACGCCCTAAGTGGTAGGTGATCCAAAAAAGGCTATTCAGATCAGGGTCGTGATTGAAAAGTTTACAGGCATGCACTACTTCTTCGTAAGTGCGCCCTAATAGGGTACTAAGGAACGTATAGGCAGGGCCAAGTGAAAACTCTTCGCCCCTGCTTTCCTTTTCTACAATAGCCTTCAATTCAACCCACTCTCTTTTTCGGGTTCCTTTTCGATCGAGGCTGTTGCGATAAATCTTACTCCCCTCCGAATACATAAAGGTAAGATGGGTGAGAATGTCGTAGATGTCACTCCTGCCGCGCGTCATTTCGATATACATCTCGTCTTCGTCAATCCGATAAGCCGAACGACGGCGCTTAGGGGGAATAATGGGCACGAAATCACTATGCTCAAAGCCTTCTCTTGTAATTAGCTTAATATACTGGCACTCTTCAATACCCTTCGGCAAGCGATGAAAGATGTAGTGGAGACCATCGAGTTCTACCTTTTCTTCCTCATTGATTGAGCCATAAATTTCTGGCTCTAAAATCATTAAATTATCGATTAGTGCTTTCCCTGAAACGCCGCCCGGCTTATAGCTTCCACGAATGAGTAAGTGCCGCATGGCAATATAAAGGCGCTGGATAGCAGCTCGGCTTTCTTGGGCTCGGCTCTGGGAATAGGTTTTCTTTACAATCGGCATAACAACTATATTTCCCAGCAAAGGTACAATATGGCTGTGGCTTACTACTAATTTTCTTATTTGCGCTGCATCCACTTTGTGAAAGGTACCGAGCTTACCTCCTACCCTTTTCCGTGAAGGTAGCCCTTGATCGCGTCTGTAAGGCAGCGTAATTGAGCCGTTTCGATGATGTAAGGCGGCATGAGGTAGATCAAATTACGAAAGGGACGAATCCAGGCTCCTTTGGCTACAAAGTAAGCTTGTGCAGCTACCACATCTACCGCTTCATGGGTCTCTACTACCCCAATAGCCCCCAAGACTCTCACCGTTTTTACGCTTGGGAGCTGCTGCAAGGGGTATAAACTTTCTACTAGTTCTTGTTCAATCCGCTGCACCCGCTCTTGCCAAGGGGAAGCCATGAGTAGTTCAATGCTACGCAGTGCTACTGCGCAAGCCAATGGATTCCCCATAAAAGTAGGCCCATGCATCAATACCCCTGCTTCACTACGCCCTAATACGCTCGCCACCGCCGGCGTGCAAATGGTAGCGGCCAGCGTCAAATATCCTCCGGTGAGTGCCTTCCCGATACAGAGCACATCCGGTGTAATTTCGGCGTGCTCCACGGCAAAAAGCTTTCCTGTACGACCAAATCCCGTGGCAATTTCGTCGCAAATCAGCAGCAATCCATGTTGATCGCAAAGACGACGAAGCAACCGCAGTACAGCTGGCGAATAAAAATACATACCCCCAGCACCTTGTACAATAGGCTCCAAGATGAAGGCCGCGCAATGCTCGGCATATTGTGCTACAAAATTAGCTAAGGCCGCTTCATCCGTCGCATCGAAGGCCTCCTGGAAGCCCCGCTCGGGCCGAGGAGCAAAAAAGTGCTGGGGCAGGAAATCGGCAAACAAACGGTGCATACCGCCCGCTGGATCGCAAACAGCCATAGCGCCGCTAGTATCGCCGTGGTAACCGCCTCGAATCGTCATAAACTTGTTTCGCTGCCGATAGCCTAAGGCATGTTGGTACTGGATGGCTATTTTCATAGCTACTTCAACGGCTACCGATCCCGTATCAGCCAAGAATATACGGTCTAAGCCCTGAGGAAGTAGTGGTAGTAATGCTTTACCCAATGCCACCGCCGCAGGGTGCGTAATACCTCCGAACATCACGTGGCTCATCTTAGCTAGCTGCGCCTGAGCCGCTTCATCCAGCTCAGCAACGCGATAACCATGAATGGCCGTCCACCAACTCGACATCCCGTCCACTAAACGGCGCCCATCGGCCAACTCTAAATATACCCCTTGGGCCGCCACCACCGGATAGACCGGTAGCGGATCCGACAAAGAAGTGTAAGGATGCCATAGGTGCTGCCGATCGAACGCTAAATCTGCTGCCTGCATACTAAAGCAGCCAATTCATCGCTCGCTGCCGATCACTAGCTGCAAAAGCAGCCATATCTAGACCCGGTGTGAGTAGATCGCCTACTTTCACACTCGCCTTTAACCAAGCCTGATCGCCCACGATGGCCACTCGCTCAATATCGTTATAATGTTTAACGGAGGTCTTAATGTCTTCCCATAAAGCTCTAAAGGAAGGAGCTTTCAGCTGCACAATCTCTAGAAAAACGCGGACTTTCGTATGCTGCTCCGCGACGTCTTGGATATGATAGCTGATTTTTTCATAATCCGCCACTTCTAACCTACCTACAATAGCGAGGCCGAGTAGATGAGGATGCCCCATATCGATCAGGCGAAAACCTACGCTCTCCTCCTTCACAGGCAAAGGCTCTCCGAGCCATTGGTGTGCTACTTCCCCTTCGCTAATTTTGAAGGTTTTAATCAATATGTGCGGTGCTACCCAATCAAGGGAATTAGCAGTGGTTTCTAATAGCTTGCTATCGGTAAGAATGGCGTATTTTTCGATTTTATCCCACAGCTCTCGCTTTGCTTTAAGCGAATCCCAAAAGGTTTGCAGGTTGTCGAAACCGCCAATATTCTTGATATTACCCAGCAGCCGAATCTTATCGTGAGCAAGCACCTTGGCCTCTACGGCCGTTAGAAAGCGGCGCATACCTGTTGCGTCAATCTCGCCATCAATGGTGAAACCCAGCATATTTTCTTGGGAAAGTGGAAAAACACTTAGCATAATATTCAATAGTTGAAAATGAAATTACCGCCCGTACAGCTAAGACCTGAATAGCTAGCATAAAATCGGCAGGTACAAAAGTTGTTGATAGGAAATTAGCTGATGCGAAAGTAGTGCGTTGTGCTGCCGCTTTGTTAGCTACTCGTGTTGGCTAACGCGGGGGCAAGGGCGAGCTTGTAGCGCAAGCACCAATCTTCTAAACGCCAAATTACCCAGCATAGTTGATCGCGCTGTGTGATAAAATTGAGCCTCTTTTAGCCGAAACACCTTTAAAAACCCTTGCGCAATGCTATTTTTTTGCCCCTGCGTACCGCCAAAATAAAATTGCTCCCTATATTCGTGGCATTACTAAGCCCCTGCTCATTTTTTACCACCCACACAAACCATCTACCGATGACAGAAGAACGCTCCATCGTTGCCAATAAGGCTTTATCTATTTGGGAAGCTTTGCTCCCTGTATTTGTGCTGGTAGTTATGCTGGCCTACAATGTATATGTCTTTGGCGACGATGCCCTAAGTGGTTCCAACCAATTCATTCTCTTACTGGGTGGCGCGGTGGCCGCTTTTGTAGGCTTCCGTAACAAAACTACCTACGAACAGATGTTAAGCGCCGTAGGAAGTAACCTAAAATCTACGGCTGGTGCAATCCTGATTTTGCTACTGGTAGGAGCACTAGCTGGTACTTGGCTTGTGAGCGGGATTATTCCTTCCATGATCTACTACGGGCTTAAAATTTTACATCCGAGTATTTTTCTGCCTGCCACCGTGATAATTTGTTCTGTCATATCGGTAGCCACTGGCAGTTCTTGGACTACCTCTGCCACCGTAGGCATTGCCCTGATTGGAATCGGAGAAACTATTGGCATGGCACCTGGTATGGTTGCAGGCGCAGTCTTATCCGGAGCTTACTTTGGCGATAAGATGTCGCCGCTCTCCGATACGACCAACCTCGCCCCTGCGATGGCAGGGGCTGAATTGTTTGACCATATCCGATACATGGCCTACACCACCGTGCCTTCTATTGTGCTGACGCTACTCGTCTTTATTGGCCTTAGCTTATCGTTTAGGCCGGAGGCGGCTACCGACACGACGGAGATATTGACAGCCATCAGCCAAACCTTTTACATTGGCCCTGTGCTTTTTCTGGTGCCCTTAGCGGTTATTTTTTTAATTGTGCGTAAAACGCCGCCGGTAATTGCTCTATTGGCAGGCACACTACTAGGTGGGCTTTTCGCCCTCTTCTTCCAACAGCCTGTGCTGGCTTCCTACTTAGGGGAAGAGCTCGTAGAGGCAGGAGCGCTATCCTTCCGTCAAGCTTACCAAGGCATCATGCAAGCCATCACGGTGGAGGTGGCCATTGCCACGAGTAATGCCGACTTAAACGACCTCTTTTCCTCCGGCGGTATGGCGGGTATGTTGGGTACGATCTGGTTGATTATCTGCGCCATGGTTTTTGGGGGCGTCATGGAAGCCATCGGAGCACTAGAGCGTATCAGCCAATCGTTATTAAAGCTAGCAACCTCTACGTTTAGCCTATTTGCTAGCACTGTGGCTAGCTGCCTAGCGCTCAATGTAACAGCCTCCGATCAGTATTTAGCGATCGTGGTACCTGGCAAGATGTTTGCGAAAGCTTACGAAGATCGAGGCTTGGCACCTGAAAACTTAAGCCGAACGTTAGAAGACGCAGGCACCGTAACCTCCGTACTCATCCCTTGGAATACTTGCGGTGCCTATCAGTCGGGTGTATTAGGTGTAGGGGTAGGTGAATACTTCTTCTATGCCATATTTAACTACTTGAGCCCCTTCATGACCCTCTTGTTTGCTGCTTTCGGAATAAAGATCAAACAATTAAAAGAAGTAAGCAAAACCAAAGCATAGATAAGCCATTGTAATACCGCCCAAAGTAATAATCTGAAAGCCAAACAATTAACCAGATTTTATTGTTTTTAACCTAGGCTTGTTTTGGCTTTTTTTGGCCAACTTCCCACTGTTCTTTTTTACAAAAAGTCGTACTTTTACGCCCCCTAACCATCCCAACTCCTTAGGCTGAGTACGCTCAATTGCCTAAGCAGTTGTTAATATGTCTTTTCATGAGTAGTAAGCAGATTCATATTTTCGATACCACCCTGCGCGATGGCGAGCAGGTACCAGGCTGTAAACTAGATACAGCTAGCAAAGTTGTTATTGCCAAACAACTAGAACTTCTGGGGGTGGATATCATCGAAGCTGGTTTTCCGATCTCTAGTCCTGGCGATTTCAATTCGGTAGTAGAGATCAGTAGAGCCGTTAGTCGCCCCATTATTTGTGGCCTCACCCGAGCGGTGATGAGAGACATCGACGTAGCCGCCGAAGCGCTTCAATATGCCAAAAGACCTCGTATCCATACGGGTATCGGCACCTCTGATTCTCACATACAGCACAAATTACGCAGCACCCGAGAAGAAATTATCGAGCGAGCCGTAGCCGCTGTCAAACACGCCAAATCGTATGTAGAAGATGTGGAATTTTACGCTGAAGATGCTGGCCGAACAGATAATGAGTTTCTAGCTCGTGTTATTCAAGCCGTCGTAAATGCGGGTGCCACCGTACTTAACATCCCCGATACCACTGGCTATTGCCTACCAGAAGAATACGGTGCTAAAATCGCTTATTTACGGGATAATGTAGTTGGGATTGAGCGCTGTATCTTGAGCACACACTGCCATAACGATCTAGGGCTCGCAACGGCCAATAGTATCGCCGGCATCCGAAACGGCGCCCGCCAAATCGAATGCACCATCAACGGTATCGGCGAAAGAGCGGGCAATACCGCCTTGGAAGAAGTAGTGATGATTATGCGGCAGCACCCTAGCTTAGGGATGGATACGGGCATCAATACCCGCCTTTTAGCCGAAACCAGCCGACTGGTAAGCGAAAGTATGGCTATGCCCGTACAACCGAACAAAGCCATTGTGGGTGCCAACGCCTTTGCCCACTCCAGCGGCATCCACCAAGACGGTGTAATCAAAAGAAGAGATACCTACGAAATTATCGATCCGGCAGATGTAGGCGTTGACTCCTCTAAAATTGTGCTAACGGCTCGTAGTGGCCGAGCTGCCCTGGCCTACCGGCTCAAAAATATCGGCCACGACCTCACGAAGATTCAGCTCGACGAAGCTTATAGCCACTTCTTAACCGTTGCCGATGGCAAAAAAGAAGTGGTGGATGCCGATCTACAACAGATCGTTTCTTCTTTTGCTTAACCAAAAGGCCGATGCGGCTTTTAGTGCCCCGAACGGCGTTTAGCAAAATCTAGTTGCCCCAATGTTCGCAACCGTTTGCAGCGCAATCAATCAAAAATAATATGCCCCAAACATTATTTGATAAAATATGGGATGCCCACGTCGTAGAAACCGTAGCTGGTGAACAGCAAATTTTCTACATCGACCAGCACCTCATTCATGAAGTGACTAGCCCCCAAGCCTTCGCTGGTTTACGGAAGCGAGGTATTGGCTTGGCGCGCCCCCAACAGATTGTGGCCACCGCTGACCACAATGTGCCTACCAAAGACCAAGACAAACCCATCCGGGAGGCCCTGAGCCGCAAGCAAGTGGAAATGCTTACGCAAAACTGCGAGGAATTTGGCGTCGAACTTTATGGTCTAGGCCACCCCTACCAAGGTATTGTACATGTAATCGGCCCAGAGCTAGGCATCACACGGCCTGGCATTACAATGGTTTGCGGCGATAGTCATACCAGCACCCATGGGGCTTTTGGCTGCATCGCCTTCGGGATTGGCACCAGCCAAGTAGAGCAAGTAATGGCCACCCAATGCCTACTGCTCACGAAGCCCAAAAAGATGCGTATCACCGTGGATGGCCAATTACAAGCGGGCGTTACAGCCAAAGATATTATTCTCTACGTCATCTCGCAGCTAGGCACCGGCGGCGGCACGGGCTACTTCGTGGAATATGCCGGAGAAGCAATCCGTAATCTTAGTATGGAAGGGCGCATGACCATTTGCAATATGAGCATAGAAATGGGTGCCAGAGGCGGGATGATTGCACCGGATCAAACTACCTTTGACTACCTAACCGGCCGAACCTTCGCGCCCAAAGGCGCGGAATGGGAAGCGGCAGTTGCTTATTGGAAAAGCCTGCCAACCGACGAAGGAGCCACTTTCGACAAAGAATACCACTTTCAAGCTGCTGCGATCACGCCAATGGTCACTTATGGTACCAACCCAGGAATGGGTATGGGTATCAACGAGCAAATCCCCCACAGCAGTGCTATTCACGGCGATGCGGCGCTCGATAAAGCCATGGCTTACATGGGGCTCGAAAAAGGACAAAGTCTAGCCGAAATGCCCATTAGCCATGTCTTCATAGGCTCCTGCACCAATAGCCGCATTGAAGACCTCCGAGCAGTAGTGGCCCTGATGGGCAACCGGAAAGTGGCCGATTCTGTAACGGCCATCGTAGTGCCCGGCTCGCAGCAAGTAGCCCAACAAGCCATAGCCGAGGGCTTAGCCGACAAGCTCGTAGCCGCTGGGTTTGAATTCAGAGGAGCCGGCTGCTCCGCTTGCTTGGGCATGAACGAAGATAAGATACCCGCTGCCCACTACTGTGTTTCCACCAGCAACCGCAACTTTGAAGGCCGCCAAGGCCCTGGTGCACGAACTATTTTAGCTAGCCCCCTCACCGCCGCTGCCGCTGCTATCACCGGTAAGATTAGTGATGTGAGACAATTACTACCCGCCTAATGATGAAAAGTATTACTTCCACCGCAGTGCCTCTTCCTATCGAAGATGTGGATACCGACCAAATCATCCCCGCTCGCTTTCTTAAAGCCATCACGAAGGAAGGCTTCGGGGAAAATCTATTCCGCGACTGGCGCTACGATAGCAATAACGAGCCTAAGCCCGATTTTGTGCTCAATAATCCTCTCTACAAAGGCCAAATTCTAGTAACTGGCGCTAATTTCGGTTGCGGATCTAGTCGCGAGCACGCTGCTTGGTCACTCGACGACTATGGCTTTCGTGTAATCATTAGCAGCTATTTCGCCGATATTTTTCGTGGCAATGCCCTAAACAACGGGCTGCTACCACTCGTGGTGAGCCCCGAAGTGCTAGACGAAATCTTCCAAACGATCGAAACCAAGCCTGCGGCCACTTTTACCATCGATTTGGAGGCTCAAACCTTAAAAAACGATCACACGGGCACCCTGACCAGCTTTGAAATCGATGCCTACAAAAAGCTCTGCCTGATTAATGGCTATGATGATATCGATTTCCTACTCAGCAAAAGCGACTTAATTGCTGCCTTTGAGGCCAAGCGGACATACCCTGTCTAATCCCAAGTCCAACGGCTGTTGTGCCGATCCCATCGTTGTTGGCTGTTGCGTCCAAACCAGCCAAAACGCAAGCTAATGGCACCCATCACGCCTTGTAGATTATCCGTAACACCACTCGGTGCAGTGTCGTTGATACCTGTTATATAACGGTAGCCCACGGTGCCCGCTACGCGAAACCAGCGCGTTAGGTTAATCTCTAAGCCGGCCTCCGGTGTAACAACAAAAACCTGATCGAGGTCTTCAAATGCTTGGTCGCCATCAAGATCAATATCTAGCACGCCCCAGCCGCCTCGAACACTCAGATAAGGGTGAATGAGCTGGTAGCTATTCGGGGTGATACCTAACCAAAGACCGCCATGTGCCAACTCTAAACGATCGGTTTGCCCTTCTAGCAGTTCCGTAAGGCCGCTAATAGCTCCCACCCCGTAAGCCCCTAGGAAGAAATTTCGGAACACCAGGCCGCCGCCGCCGCCTATACCGCCCCGCACGCCATCCTGCACCGTGAACTCATAAATAGGTGCACCAAAGGCTCCATTCAAAGGCGAACGACCTAACAAGGTTTGGTGCTGCTGCGCCGCTAGGCTATTGAGGATAAAAAGAAGAATAGATAGAAGAATAGGTTTCATCGCTATATTTGGTTTGTTTGTGCTATAGATGCAGGCGATGATGGCTTCCCCCTATGCTGAAAGAAAAAAAGATGCTTAGCTTAAAGAAACATAAAAACAGTCGCCACCTAACAGTTTTTCTCAAGTGTTTAAAAAGCCCAGCCTAGTGTGGGTCAACCATTAGTCGGGTGGTACCAAAGACCATACGAATATAAGTTTGGGCATGAATGCAGGGGCAAAGGCAGCTTTTTTGCGCAAGCCAATCCCTAAAACAAAGCACCCTCAGCACACCACTAGACATTTCCGTGCGCTGGGTCAACAAAACTAAAAAGTAAAGTTTTTTTAAAAAAAAGACACAAAAAGTTTTTTATTTGTAAAAAAACACCTTATCTTTGCATTAACGCAAGGAGCTCCTATTGAGCTTTAGTCTTCTTTACACCTAAACCACCCAAAGGAAGTAGGCCTATTAGCTTCCCTAAAACAGCGTAGCTAGCACGCTATTGGTATCACACCCAGCACTTTGCAACTCTCCC
>DAINNZ010000064.1:0-280 GCA_036735605.1 Lewinella sp.
TCGAATGAAGATTGGTGTCATGTTTGGCAACCCTGAAACAACCACCGGTGGTAATGCCTTGAAGTTCTATGCGAGTGTCCGTTTAGATATTCGTAGAGCAGGTACAGCTATCAAAGATAAAGATGGCAATATCACGGGCAATCACGTAAAAGTGAAAGTGGCCAAAAACAAGCTGGCTCCCCCCTTCCGTGTAGCGGAGTTTGATATTATGTATGGTGAAGGCGTTTCTAAATCGGGCGAAATCGTAGATTTAGGGGTAGATACCGATATCATCCAAAAA
>DAINNZ010000064.1:290-19713 GCA_036735605.1 Lewinella sp.
GGTGCTTGGTATGCCTACGATGGTGCTAAGATTGCTCAAGGCCGCGAAGGTGCCAAGCAGTTTATGCTCGACAACCCCGAGGTAGCGGATGTGGTGGAACAAAAAATTAAGGCAAAATTAATGGGCCTCGATGGTGAAATTCCGGAAGCAGCCAAAATCAAGCTCAAGGCTACTGCTACCGATAGTGATTCCGAAGACTAGCGCTCTTCCGGCCGCTGGACACCGGATAATTATTCGCGTTGTTCGGCAGGCCATCAAACGGCTGCCCGTCTATACCAAATCCGAGGTGGTTTACCTCCGGTGATCGCTTCGATTCAAGTACAATAAAAAACTAGGCTATGAACTGCCACGAACCTCCTTGTTCGTGGCAGTTTACTTTTGTTCATGTTTTACTTACTTTTGCTGCATGAAGCAGTGGAAAACAGCAATCATTGGCCTTGTTGCCCTTCTAATAACCGCCCATTATTCATTGGGCTTTTACCAATCTGATGAACATTTTCAAATTCTTGAATTTGCCGCTCTCAAACTAGGCCTCACAGAGGTAGCTGCCCTCCCTTGGGAGTACGAAGCAAAAATGCGCCCTGCCCTACAGCCACTCATCGCATTTGGAGTACATAAATTTCTAGGTGGGAATCCTTGGACGGTTAGTTTCGCGCTTCGCGGTCTAACTGCCCTGTTCTACTGGTTCTTGGTATGGGGGCTAGCACGTTATGTGGCGAAGTCTTTTCCCGAACGACTTTTACCCCTTTTGTTTTTTTTCTTTTTCTTGCATTATGCTGCGCTCTATAGTGGCGTTCGTTTTTCGTCAGAGAGTTGGTCGGGTTTAAGTGTCGCCCTCGCCTACCTCTGTTATGTGCGGCTCAACGGAATAAGTTGGGCTATGCAACCCGCAGACCTAGCAGCCTTTGCATCTGCTAAAAATTCAGCTGCTCTCAGCACCCGCTATTGGGCACTAGCCTATTTAGGTATTGGCTTTTTATTTGGTTTAAGTTTCTTATTCCGTTACCAAGTTGGACTCTTATTACTAGGTTTTGGTTTATGGCTGCTCTTTGTAAAAAAAGAAACGCTCCTCCGCCTAGGGCTTTTGCTTTTAGGGGGTTCTTTAGCACTAACGCTTGGGGTGCTAGCAGATCATTGGCTCTATGGCGAGTGGGTGTTTGCCCCGTGGAACTACCTGCGTGTAAACGTACTACAAGGAAAAGCCGCCGAATTTGGTAGTGAGCCTTGGTGGTACTACTTCAGTGCCGTCTTCACACGCGGTATTCCTCCGCTTAGTATAGTGTATATACTACTCCCTTTGTTCTTCTTTTATCGCTACCCCAAACACCCTATCACTTGGATGTGGATTCCTTTTTTGCTTGCGCACTTTTATTTAGAGAGAAAGGATGTACGGTTTTTATTCCCATTACTCCCGCTACTCCCGCTGCTGGTTTTTAATCCAATCACTACCGCTTGGCTACAAGATCAACTGTTTGCGCAAAAAAATCGCTTCGTTCGCTCGTCGTTAAAAATCTTAGTATTCATCAACCTCCTTGTATTGCTAGCAATTATGTTCAAACCCGCCGTGACTGAACTCAGGGTTGCTAAATATTTATATACACAGCACCCACAACCCATTCCAATGTGGATGCCGGCAAAAGACCCTTGGAAGATTATCCAATATGAAATGCGCTATTACCAGCATTCAGATGGATGGCCCAACAGAATACAAGCTCCCAGCCCGCGTACTTATCTGTTAATTGAAAAAACCACCAAGCCATCCCCTGCCGCTTCATCTTGCAAGCTACTTTACCACGACTTGCCGGCTTGGGTAAGGCACTTAGACAAGTTTAACTGGCTAGAAAAAACAGCTTGGTGGCATGTTTACCAATGCCTAGGAGCCCAGTAATTTAATTTCGCTCGAAGGTCAGGTAGTCTGTACCTCCATTCCCTCCGCTCACATCCACTAGTTCAAGACGCGTAGCACTTCTACTAACGATATCCCAGTCATCGCTCAGGTCTTCAAAGTCGTTGTTTAGATTGAAGAAAATATCAAAATCTAAATCGTTGCTACTACTGCTGCTACTACTACTGCTTGTGACGCGCCAAGTTCCTGTGTAGGTGATGCTGCCGTTGGTAGCTGTCAGAACATCGTTGCTACCAAAAGTAAATTGGTACCCCGTAAAGTGGTGCGTTTCATCCCTTCCCGAGTCAATAAAGGAGGTAATCCGCCAACTTCCATTCTGTACCGTGCTTATTACCTCGCTTGGCGTATCATTCGTATCACTACTATCGTCATCGGAGTTGTTGCAGGTCATAAAACTGGTTAGAAAGCAACAAGAAATAGTCAACAAGAAAAAAGATGGAAAAGACATACGTATCTAGTTTTGGTTAATGCCCACAAAGATAGAGGCAGTTCTCCCCCCTCTGCCACAAAAGGTTTTTAAACGGGAATAAAAGCAGGCTGAAATGGTCAATGCCCCCTCTCAGGCTACTTTTAGCTATTTAGCTACTAACTTAAGAAAAAAAATTTTCTTAGTTGCAACAAAAAATTATACCTTGCAGCAGATTTATTGTATCACTTGTGCAGGTCTAATACGCCTGCCTATACACATTCACACTATGCTAAAAGAATTTAAAGACTTTATTATGCGCGGCAACGTGCTCGAACTAGCCACTGCGGTTATTATAGCCGGTGCTTTCGGTGCAGTAGTCACGTCCTTCACCAATGATGTTTTGATGCCGCCAATCGGGCAGGCACTTGGTGGTGTTAACTTTTCCGATCTCGCCATCCCCCTTGCTGATGCGCAGCTAGATGCCGACGGTAATGTCGTGAAAGAAGCAGCTGCTATTCGCTACGGTGCTTTTATTCAAACGATCATCGACTTCGTCATCATTGCCTTTATCGTCTTCATGATCATCCGCGCTTACAATCGTTTAAATACACAGCCTGAGCCTGAACCAGCAGCTCCTGCTGGCCCGAGTGAAACGGATCTACTCGCTGAGATCAGAGATTTGCTTAAAAAGTAAAGAATTTGCTTTTCTGCCTTGAATAGCAGTAACTTTGTGCAACGAATTGCCTATTTTGGCTGTTCGTTAAGTTGCTAAGCGCAGAAATCATGTTCCCTACTTATGATCTTATCGTGGTTGGTGCCGGCCACGCCGGCTGTGAAGCCGCCGTGGCCGCTGCCAATTTAGGTAGTCGTGTCTTATTAGCCACGATGAATATGCAGACCATCGCCCAGATGAGCTGCAACCCGGCTATGGGCGGCGTAGCAAAGGGCCAAATCGTTCGTGAAATAGACGCCTTAGGTGGCTATAGCGGCATCGTTACAGATCGCACGATGCTACAATTTCGCATCCTCAATCGTAGTAAAGGCCCTGCTATGCATAGCCCTAGAGCACAAAGCGACCGCATGGCCTTCGCGCTTGAGTGGCGCAACCTCTTGGAAGCTAACCCCTTAATCGATTTTTGGCAAGAGATGGTCACTGGCTTGATCGTTAAAGACGGGCGAGTCAAAGGTGTTTATACCAGTCTCGGGCTTGAGATTCCCGCCAAATCGGTTGTGCTCACCAATGGTACCTTTCTTAATGGTATCATCCATATTGGTGAAAAACAACTAGGTGGTGGCCGAGCCGGTGAAAAAGCAGCTAGTGGTATCACTGAGCAGCTTATAGGCCTTGGTTTCGAAGCAGGCCGTATGAAAACAGGTACACCTGCCCGCGTGGATGGCCGTACGCTTGACTATAGCCGCATGGAAGCCCAGCACGGCGACGAAAACCCAGGTCGCTTCAGCTTCACGCCTACTCCGCCCCTACAAGACCAACTCCCTTGCTATATCACCTATACTAGCCAAGCTGTACACGATACGCTTCGGGAAGGTTTCGATCGGTCGCCTATGTTCAATGGCCGTATCCAAGGCCTTGGCCCCAGATATTGCCCTAGCATTGAAGATAAAATTGACCGCTTCGCCGACCGCGATCGCCACCAACTCTTTGTGGAACCCGAAGGGCGGAATACCTGCGAAATATACGTCAACGGTTTTAGTTCTTCTCTCCCCGAAGATGTACAGTTTAAAGCCCTTCGTAAAATCGTGGGCTTCGAAGAAGCTAAAATGTTCCGCCCAGGCTATGCTATTGAGTACGATTTCTTCCAACCCACCCAGTTAAAGGCGAGCCTTGAAACCAGGTTGATCGAAAATCTTTATTTCGCTGGCCAAATTAACGGTACTACCGGCTACGAGGAAGCCGCCTGCCAGGGTATGATGGCTGGCCTAAACGCAGCACTTAAAGTGCAAGAACGCGACCCCTTCATCCTCAAAAGAAGTGAAGCCTACATCGGTGTGCTCATCGACGACCTGATCAACAAAGGCACTACCGAGCCCTATCGTATGTTCACTAGCCGCGCAGAATATCGCATCCTGCTTCGCCAAGATAATGCTGACCTGCGACTAAGCCCGCTGGCCGAGGCACTAGGCGTAGCCAACATGGAAGCTCGCATGGCTCGTGTAAAAGAAAAAGAAGCAGGCCTCGCAGCCATTAAAAGACAGCTCAACAACCAAAGCGTTGGACCTGACCAAGTGAACCATTGGCTCACACAAATAGGCACTACAACACTGAAACAGAGCGTTAAAGCCGACTCTATTCTCCTGCGCCCCGAGGTAAGCCTAGCCGAACTAGGCACACAAGTGCCCGAACTCGGCCACTTCTTAGCAGGATACGACGAAGAGATTTGTCAAATCGCCGAGGTCAATATCAAATACGAGGGCTACATTGAGCGCGAGCAGCTAATGGTCGATAAGATGAGCCGCCTCGAAGGCATCAAGCTAAACGAAAATTTCGACTATGAGAAGCTCCAAAGCCTCAGTAAAGAAGCCCGCCAAAAACTCAGTGCCCTACAGCCTCGTACTATCGGGCAGGCAAGTCGAATTAGTGGGGTGAGCCCCGCTGATCTGAGTGTACTACTGGTACATTTAGGACGCTAGCCCCTTTTTGTTTCCGTGCTTGCTATTTCAGCACTTTAATCAGTGTGCCCGCAGCTAGTTGTGCGTTCAGCTCCATACCATTGAGGACGGAAAACTCCTGCATTCTATTCTGTGGAATACCTTCGGCTTGCAAAGCGGCTTGTAGGTTGCTGTTGCTTTTTACGGTAGCAATGCGCAATCTTTCGGGCTGTTTATTAAGCTTGGCAGGATCCGTAAGCTGGCGGAAGCTGGCAATGCTGTTGTCGAAAGTTAATTCATATCTAGCAAAATCCGTTTGTGCAGCCAGGCCAAAGAGCATATAAACATTGCCCTGATAGCTAATAAAACCTGCTTTAATGCCAATAATGGGCTGCTGTTGCCCTTGTTGTTGTGCTTGCGGGTCAGGAGTGGTTTGAGCCTGCATAATCACGGCTGGGAAGCCATTGATATTTTGCTGTCGGCTTCCGATCACTTGTAATTTATTTTCTTGGGCAAACTGCTGCGCAGCGGCCATAGGGTCGCTGCCTTGCGCTAAGCGAAGCTGTAAAACTGCTTTACCATTTGGCTCGCCGCTGATCACAGCTTGCGGCGTATTTTGCGTTTGCCAGCCGTTAGGTAGCGCGTACTGAAACTTCAACTCCGGATGATAAAACGTACTCGCCTCCACGAAGCCTTGCCGAGGGTCTTCGCCATAGAGCAGACCCTCTAACATCCGTAGGTAACTATCGCGCCCTACATCGAATTTAGTGATACCCTGCTGCGCTAGTTGCTGCTGCTTAGCACGCGCCATTTGCCCTACACGCTCTTGGCGATCAGCTGGATCGGGGTGGGTGCTCATAAAAGTAGGAACGCGGCCTTCCGGACCCCCCGAAAGCCGATTCAGCGTAGAGAAAAAACCTGCCATTTCCTGTGCATCGTAGCCGATCAGGGTAGAGTATTCCACACCTAGCTCATCGGATTGGCTCTCGGCATCGCGGCTAAATTTCATAAATAGCAAGCCCATCCCTTGCATGAGCGACTCGCCCATAGAAGCCATCTCCGGCGAAAGGATCATGCCGGTGATAAGGCCACCCATCGCTAAGGTTTGCTTCGTTTGCTGCTGCACAGAGTGCCGAGCAGTTACGTGCCCAATCTCGTGCCCCAATACGCCAGCGAACTGCGCCTCGTTATTGAAGTGCGCCATAATGCCCCGCGTAAAATATACATAACCACCAGGCACTGCGAAAGCGTTAACCACCGGAGAATCTACTAACTCGAAATTCCAAGGCAAGTTCGGTCGATGCGATTTGGCAGCCATCGCTTGCCCTTTACTGTTCAGAAAGGCTTGCAGTTGCGGGTGATCAAATTTACCAAACTCTGCCATAACCTGGGGGTGGTAACTTTTACCCATTTCGATTTCTTGGCTCTCAGAAGTCAAAGAAACCTGTTTTTTACCCGTTACAGGATTGACGGCACAAGCCGTAAAAAGGAAGGTACTCGCTAAGCCGAGCAGCCCTATAAGGTATAGGAAGGTATGTTTCATCGTTCGTTCTATTTATGCTATTTAGAAGGTAAAGGTAAGCAAAAATAAGCATTTCATCGAAAGCTTTCAATAGACTTGTTTTCCCTAGTGACTGCTGCGCTTTGAAAGACCCTTGCCCCTGCGTTAGCCAAAAAAAAGAGGCTACTTCTCCGCCATAGTGGCAGGAAATGAACAAGCCCTTTCCTGAAAAAGCTCGCTTGTTTCACTTATGACGCAGAAAAGCTGCTTAGAGTAACAAACCAAGGTGAAATTCCCTTTGCTTTTCACTTTAATTGATGCCCACACAACTCAACATTTCGCGAAGTGTAAGAAAAACCGTTGCAGCAACCTTCCACTCTACCTGGGAGGTCTTACGCACTCAACCCTTTCCCAAGCTGCAATTATGTTGGCTAACGCAGGGGCAAAGGCAGCCCATAAGCGCAAGAGCCGTCAAAGATCTGCTTCGCCTCCCAACATCTAGGTAGTCTAAAGCGTTTACCTACTGCCGCAGAGGGTCGCTTATAAAACTCCCCGCTGGCCATTATTTACCAAACTAGAGATAGACGCTATGGCGAATTGGAAGAAAATAACAGCCGCTTGCTTAGGTATTGCCCTATTCTTTACCACCGTAGCCGCCACCGTGCTGCCTACAAGCGATAAGTTTTTCGAGATCATGAAGGCAATCGAAATCTATACGAATGTTTACAAAGAGGTCAATACTTACTACGTGGACGAAATAGAGCCTAGCCAACTGATGCGCACGGGCTTAGAAGCTATGGTCAGTAGCCTCGACCCCTACACCAACTATATCAGCGAAGCCGACGTGGAAGGCGCTAGAATGCAAATGAGCGGCCAGTACGAAGGTATCGGCGCCGAGATTGAATATATCAATGGAAAGGCAACGATCATGCAGCTCTTCAAAGACCAGCCTGCCGATGCAGCTGGCCTTAAAGTTGGCGACCAATTGCTAGAAGTGGATGGCCAAAGCGCCCTCAATAAAAACCTCGACCAGCTAGAAAGCATCATGCGCGGCTTCCCTGGCACCCAAATGCAACTCCTCGTGGATAGACCCGGCCAAGGACAGCAAGCCATCGCATTGACGCGCGGAAAAGTAGAAAAAACCAACGTTCCTTACTTCGGTATGCTCGCCAACCAAGTTGGCTATGTGGCACTAACCGTTTTCACAGCAGAAGCCGGCAAAAATGTGAAAGATGCCGTCCTGAAACTAAGAGCCGATAACCCCGATTTGAAAGGAATCGTGCTAGACCTACGCGGAAATGGCGGTGGTTTGTTGAACGAGGCCGTCGATATCGTTAATATCTTCATCCCTAAAGATGAAATTGTGGCCACTACCCGAGGTAAAGTCAAAGAATGGGATCGAAGCTATAAAACACGCTCCAACCCAGTAGATACCGAAATCCCCGTGGCTGTACTTATCAACGGGCGATCCGCCTCCGCCTCCGAGATTGTTAGCGGTGCCCTGCAAGATTACGACCGCGCTGTACTCATCGGCCAACGAAGCTATGGCAAAGGCCTGGTGCAGAATTTCATGGAAACAGGCTACAACAGCCGCGTAAAAATCACCACCGCCAAGTATTATATTCCTAGCCAGCGCTGTATCCAAAGCGTGCGCTACGAAAATGGTAAGCCCGTAGATATCCCCGATACAGAACGCGCACCATTCAAAACAAAGACGGGCCGAATCGTACTAGATGGCGGCGGTGTCTCCCCTGATATCGAAGTGCCCGTGCTCGGTGATGACAATATAGCCAAGGGCTTACTCGAAGAATACGTCATCTTCGACTACGTCAGCCACTGGGTAGCGCAACATCCTAGTATCGATTCTGTTGCCGATTTTCACTTCCATGATTGGGACGGCTTTCTTAGCTTCGTACAACAAAAAGATTTCACTTTCACCAGCGGCGCAGAAAAGCTACTCGAAGAAGTACGTACCAAAGCCGCTGCCGAAGGATACGCCATCGATGCCGAACTTACCGCCATCCAGCAAAGTATCAATGAGGCTCAGCTCGCCGCCATCCGGCAGCAAAAAACCGACATCGTAAAAGCTATCGAAAAGGAAATCGCCGGCCGCTACTACTACCAAAAAGGAAACGTTCAAATGGGCCTGCGCAACGATCAAGAAGTGCAGGAAGCCATCAAAATCCTCAATGACCCCACTCGCTACAAAGGTTTACTCCAAGTCCAGTAAGCCTGCTTCCATTAAATTTCAGCCCCTTTCCATCACCTCACCTGCAAAAAATTAGGCAAATGCTTGCTTTCAAGGTATTTTTTATTGCCTTTTGAGCGGCCAAAGCGTTAAAATGTGGTTAAAATTGAAAATTTTTTCATCCTGCCCTTGTTTGTTTGGTATAAAGGAGCTTACCTTTGCAGTATATCTTTTTGATCGCTAGATCATTCATCCAAAATTAGGTTCTATACGCATCAACGTTTACACTAACTTTTACGCTTTTTACTCACGGCTTGCTTGCAACTTATCTTGCAAGCAGGTGCTCACAAATAATGTTAGTCATGGACGTCAGAACCTTCAGCGATCAGGAATTGATCAATCTATATCTTACCGGCGAAGAGCGTGCCTTTGAGGAACTCCTCAATAGACACCAGCAGAAGATTTATACTTCTATTTACCTTTTCGTAAAAGACCAAGCTATTGCGGAAGATATCTTTCAGGAGGTATTCATCAAAATCATCGATACCCTTCGCAAAGGTAAATACAACCATGAGGGCAAGTTCCTACAGTGGGCCATGCGTATCGCTTACAACATGTGCGTGGATACCTTCCGCCGCAACAAGCGCCGCCCACTCGTGAGTGCTACCGAAACTTTCGATATTTTCGATGTCCTTCAATGCAGCGACGATAATGCCGAACAGTCTATTATGCGCAGCCAAACACACGATAAAATTCGCCAACTCGTAGATGCCCTCCCGCCCGAACAACGCGAAGTGGTTATCCTACGACATTATGCCGATATGAGCTTCAAAGAAATTGCTAAACTCACTCGTGTATCCATCAACACAGCCTTGGGTCGTATGCGCTACGCACTCATCAATATGCGTAAAATGGTAGAAGAACACCAAGTGGTGCTCCACTAACTGATCAGCCCAACCTCTTCCTCCTAAAAGCGAAAGGCTACCTCACTTGCGTAGGGTAGCCTTTCGTTTTTTAATCGATGGCCTCCGCACCTCTACTAAATTGGGTGAATGAACGCGGAAGCTACCTAGCTTAGCAACCGAAGTGCACTTCCTCCACAACACAAGCCACCTCAACAGCCGGTTCGCTCATCCTGCCAACAGCTTATACTGCCAAGAAATACCTTCAACGCCTAGCCACCGCTTAAAGATAGCTAGCTTACGTGACAGTAAGCCTCGCGCTGCGTCTAAAGGATAGTACAGATAGTTTGCTTTCAAAACAAAGCAACTTATTGCGTATTCATTTGTTGTATTGCCAACTCAAAAAAGCCTACGTCTATGTCTGCGGAACTTCAATTAGCCCAACAGTACCTCGATCGGAAGGGATTCCTCGATTTATCGGTAGATCCTACCCTCGATTTAGAAGCCGAGATCAAACGCCTTAAACAGGAAAAAAACGCTATCATCTTAGCGCATTACTACCAAGATTCCGAAATTCAAGACATAGCCGACTACGTGGGTGATAGCCTTGGCCTAAGCCAGCAGGCCGCTAGCACCGATGCAGAGATCATCGTCTTCGCAGGTGTCCACTTTATGGCAGAAACAGCAAAAATGCTCAGCCCGACTAAAAAGGTATTGCTACCCGACCTGAAGGCTGGTTGTAGTTTAGCGGATAGCTGCCCTGCACCAGTTTTTAGGAAGTTTAAAGAAAAATATCCCGATCACATCGTGGTGAGCTACATTAACTGTAGTGCGGAGCTTAAAACTCTTACCGATATCTGCTGTACTAGCACGAATGCAAAGCACATTATCGATGCTATCCCAGCCAACCAGCCCATCATCTTCGCCCCCGACGTCAATTTGGGCCGCTACCTCGTTAAAACAACGGGGCGTGACATGGTGCTATGGAACGGCAGTTGTATGGTACATGAAATTTTTAGCCACGAGAAAATAACTAAACTTCAGCTCCGCTACCCGGAGGCAAAGTTCATCGCCCACCCAGAATGTGAATCACACATCTTAGATATGGCCGATCACGTGGGCAGCACTAGCAGCCTGCTGCGTTATACTAAAGAAAATCCTGCCGAAGCCTTCATCGTCGCTACCGAATCTGGCATCATCCACCAAATGGAAAAGGCTAGCCCCCACAAAAAATTCTACCCTGCTCCGCCTAATAACAGCTGCGCTTGTAACGAATGCCCCCACATGAAGCGCAATACCATGGAAAAACTTTACCTCTGTATGCAGTATGAGCAGCCCGAAATCATTTTACCCGATTGGGTGATCGAACAAGGGGTAGCTAGTATCAACCGGATGCTGGAAATTTCTGCAAAGGCAGGTTTGTAATTCCCGTTTTTTTGCTTCGACTCTCTGTATGAAGGAAAAAAGTTCGCCTTTTAGGTTTTTTATCCTTACCAAGCCAACTGAGCCTAGTTCATCTCACCCCAGTTTTCGCGATCTAGGTTCCTGAAATGAATTGCCTCTGCTAGGTGCTCCGTGAGAATTTTAGCGGAGCCTTCCAAGTCAGCAATTGTTCTCGACACTTTCAGGATACGGTCGTAGGCTCTAGCAGAGAGTTGTAGCTTTTCCATCGCAACTTTCAGTAGCGCAGCCCCTGCATTATCAATTTGGCAAACCTGCCGAACCATTTGACTAGGCATCTGAGCATTGCAGTGAATATTAGCTAACTCTTCGTAGCGTTTTGCTTGTATGATACGGGCAGCCTCCACCCGCATAGCGATGGTTTCACTGCTTTCCGATTCGTGGTCGCGCTGACTGAGCTTTTCCAAGGGCACTGGAGTCACCTCCACTGGCAAATCGATGCGATCCATCAGTGGGCCACTCACTTTGTTGAGGTAGCGCTTTACTACATTCGAGCCGCAACTACATTCCTTCTCCGGGTGATTAAAGTAACCACAAGGGCAGGGGTTCATGCTAGCAATCAGCATAAAATTGGCGGGGTAAGTAATCGTATGCTTAGCACGACTGATAATGATACGCCTTTCTTCCATTGGTTGCCGCATCACTTCTAGTGCCGTGCGCTTGAACTCTGGTAACTCATCTAAAAATAGCACCCCATGATGCGCAAGGCTGATCTCCCCAGGAGAAGGAAAAGAGCCCCCTCCCACCAAAGCTACATCGCTAATGGTATGATGTGGTGAACGGAAAGGCCGCGTAGTGATTAAGGCCGCATCTTTCGGTAAAACGCCTGCCACCGAATGGATTTTAGTCGTTTCTAATGCTTCGTGCAGCGATAGCGGCGGTAGGATGGTTGGTAAGCGACGTGCCAACATCGTCTTGCCGGCTCCCGGCGGGCCAATCAAAATGGCATTATGCCCTCCGGCGGCCGTGATGGTGAGCGCTCGCTTAATGTTTTCTTGGCCTCTCACGTCAGAAAAATCAACCTCGTAGTTGTTACGCTGCCGGAAAAACTCGTCGCGCGTATCTACTTTCGTAGGTACAATACTGCCTCTGCCCAGCAGCACATCTACTGCATCCTTCAGGGTATTGACCCCAAAAACATCTACGCCATCCACAATGGCAGCCTCTCGCGCATTGCTACTCGGTATAATGAGACCTTTATAGCCTTTCTTTCTGGCCTGAATCGCTAACGGTAAGGCTCCACGCAGTGGCCGTACTTCCCCACCAAGAGAGAGCTCACCCATAATCATATAATCTCCTACATTCGGAATGTCTAGCTGCTTCGTAGCATGCAGCATAGCTAGCGCGATAGGCAAATCATAACAAGCGCCCTCTTTGCGAACGTCGGCAGGTGCTAGATTAACGATGGTCTTGACGCGCACCGTCCGGAAGCCACTATTATTGATGGCAGCCTCCACACGGTAGGAGCCTTCGCGGATGGCATTATCAGGCAAACCTACTAAACTATACCAAGGCTTCCCTTCTTGAACGGTGCCACCTGCGTTGATCTCCACAGTAATGGTTTGGGCATCTACACCCTGTACCGCACCGGCTAATGTAGTAACTAACATACGAAAATAGGCTGTTAGCAACTTTCTCCCGACACAAAGATACAATATGTTTTTAAATTAGCAATAAAAACAAAAAATTTATTTTATTTCTGCTAGGTCTAGTATATACCAACTTATGTCCTCCAGGTTAGCTCTTCTACCGTCTTGTTCTTCTACGCCGTAGTGAGTAGCTAGGTAGTCGAGTATCGCTGCTTCATTTTCCCCCAAATCCCAGAGGCCCTGCTTGGCTTGCATCCAGCGGATCATCTCCTCCCAACCGGCTCGGGTGGCCCGATTTTGCGTTACCAATTTGGCGGAGTGGCAGGCCGTGCAAGTAGCCCGCACGATTTCGTAGCCTTCTCCCATAGCCAGGCCCGTGGCGTCATACGTGCCCGCCGCTTGGCTGCCCGTTTCGGTATTTTTAGGAAGCCCTAAGTGGGTCTTACTGTCTGCAATGCGGGGTAGTGGATCGGGCCATCGCAAGCCTTCGCCTAAAGTGCCATACAATAAGCCCCCCAGCGCCACGATTGCCGCAGCTATGGAAAGAAAGAGAAGTACATCCAACAAAAGTGCCGTGGCTGGTTTCATTGCGCTAAAGTAAGGAAGCCGAATGATATAGCTATCATCCGGCTTCCTTTTTCCTGTTTTTAGCCCTCTTATTTTCGGCTGCGGCACCTACTACTCATGCGGGCACAGCGTGTTCATATAGGCTCGTTGCTCTCGCCCAGACGGGCATAAATGCAGGGGCAAGGGCTTTTTTTTGCGCAAGCCTTTCCTTCAATCCTATCGGATTGGAGGCAGGCTAGCACTGTAGAGCAGCCAAGGGCTTGCTAGTCCCAATAGCAAAGATAGGCTTAAGCGGGCTTGGGCAGGAAAGGGCGAAGAAGCTATTTTCGTTCCCCTTTTTATCCGCTTATGCTACTGGGAAAACCTTTGCCCCAGCGAGCGAAGCGGCAGCCAAAAAAATTAATCTATCAATTTGAAGGGCACTTCTACTACTGTCTTATCCCAGCCCATTTTGAGATGGATCATGCCTGATTCGGCCTGATAGAGGGTGATAGAAAAGGCCTCAATTACCTCCTCGCTACTGGCTGTTGGCACGGTCATCGTAGCTACATTTTTGGTTGCGTCGTAGGCATAGACTCCCCAGCTATCCACATCGGTATTGATAAATACCTCCCATTTCTCTTGGTTGATTACGGCTCCCAGCGTATAACGGCCAGCGGGGATGATTTGATCGCCTAGCATCGTGGGCACATAGAACTGAATTTCTGTATTCTCGTTTGCACCTAAGCGATAGGCTTCGCCGAATGGTGCCATTTTTTCAGCTCCCCAGATTTCGCGGCCATTTTTGAGCGGGCGGCTATAGATCACTCGGATTTTGGGAGCCAGCTCGGCTTTTTCCTCAGCGGTTTTAGCAAAAGCGCGGAAGGCCGCCCGACCTGGGTAGTAGGCCATATCCATTGTGCTTTTGTCGAGGTCGGCAAATTGCTGAGCCATGGCAAAGTTCGGCAGGCAAGATAATACGAAAAGAAGGATTAATAAACGCATAGTATTTGATTTTGTCCGCTCCTAAATAGTGGGAGGCGGTTGGTTGAAGAAAAAAGCTAGCGAGCCTAACAGCTGCCTAGCTGCCTTAAGTTGTAAAGCATAAACACGTGAAAAAGTTGTCGTTTTAGTCGCTTACTGTCTTTTCGCCACCGCTACCATTTCACTGGTAATCATAGCTGTGGCGCCCCATATTTGGTGTTCGCCGATTTGCCAGCAAGGCATTTGTTGGATTGTAAGGTTCGCGCCAAAGGATTTAGGCACAAAAGCCCGCGACGAGGCATCCAAAAAAGCTTGAAAGGGCAGCTCTAAGATAGCATCCACTTCGCTCGTTTGCGGCTTAAAGTTGGGTCGTTGGCTCGTGTATCCTACGAAAGGGTGTACTAAAAAATTACTGACGGGAATATACAGTTTGCTTAGTGCGCCTAGTATTTGCACCTTATGTGGCTCCACGCCCACTTCTTCTTGTGCTTCGCGTAGTGCCGTAGTTTCGAGGTTTAGATCATTCGGCTCGGCACTGCCGCCGGGGAAGCTAATTTGGCCAGCATGGCGATCGCGTGGGTCGCGACTAGAACGCTGGATAAAAACCAGTCGGAAATTGTCGTTCTGATCGGTTGCTCCTTGGCTAAGATACCCTTGGTTAGGATACAATAGAGCCAGCACGGCGGCAATACGCGCGTTTTTGGGAGGGGCAGGCACTGACTGCTGTACTAAATGCGCCATTTCTAGCTGAGCAGCTAGCCCTGGCAGCGGCTTTTGTAGCTCATTTACCAGGTGGCGAATTAGGTTGCCCATGCTAGCTTTATTTGTTCGATTTTTTGAGGTAAAGCTCCAGTGCAGAAGTCATCGAAGGCACATCGGGTGGGTTCGGGGTGATGTTTACCCTGAGACCGCGCTCCTCTGCGGCCTTCACCGTTTTGCTCCCCGCTAAAGCGAGGCGTGTTTCGTTTTGCTTAAAATCGGGGAAGTTCTCAAACAAAGACTCGATACCTTGGGGGCTATAGAAAACGAGCACATCGTAGGTAACGTCCTCTAGGTCGCTTAGGTCGCAAGCGACGGTGCGGAACATCATAGCGTCTTGCCAATTAAAGCCGTTATCGGTGAGGTACTTGGATACATCTTCGGCTCCGAGATTGCTACAAGGCAAGAGGAACTTCTCTTTATTCTTATTGCGCTTCAGCGGCCCTGCTAGATCTTCGATACTTCGACTCCCGATAAACACTTTGCGTTTACGATAGAGGATGAACTTTTGTAGGTAGTTTGCTACCGGTTCTGTAATACAAAAGTACTTCGTTTCTTGCGGCATTTCTATGCGCATCTCCTGGCAGATACGGAAGAAATGGTCGATCGCATTTTTAGCGGTAAAGACCACCGCAGAGAACAAGCGCGGATCCACCCTTTGTTTGCGAAATTCCTTGGCTGTAAGCCCTTGCACCTCAATAAAGGGGCGCCAGTCGATTTGTAGATTGTATTTCTCGCCGAGGGTAAAAAAAGCACTGCCGCGCTCCGGTTTGGGCTGGGAGACTAGGATGCTTTTAATCGGTTTATAAGACTCGTTGGGTGAATTTCCGTTTTCTGCCATAATTAGAACAGGCTCTTCTTTTGTGTACTTCCTAGCCGCCGTAGAGCTCGCTCCAGCCACTGCCAGCAACTTACTCCATTAGCTAAGGGTACGAATACCAAAAAACTTGCCGTATTAGCTTCCTAAGAAATGGAATAGTGCCCAAGCAGGTGCTAATTCGACGGCGCAAAGGTACAATAAAAAATGCAACAAATTTGTAGTGAGCTGTTTGTTGCTCATCAATAGGGCCCGAAAAGAGCGGAACAGGTACAGCAAACTCACCACTGCCAGCCCCAAATACGTAAAGAAAAGCGTAAAAGAAGAGGGGGCGTAAGACACTAACAAATTGAAAGGCACCAAGAGCATGCTCATAATAATCGCAAACAGCATAATCATAAAGCTGTATCTACCCAAGTCTGCCTGCAACTCAAAAAGCCAGCCGAAGAAAGATAGCACCGCATGTTTGAAGAGCATAACGCCAAAAAGCAAAGCACTATAATACGACCAGTAGTGCCACGGCTGATCCGAAGGCAGCCAATCGAAAGCCTGTCCTACAAGGTAGGCAAAGAAGCCCCCTGCTAAGAAAAAGAGTATATAAGAAATAAAAAAAACGCCAAATTGCCCACTCTCGCGCCGCCGATATAATTGATTGAAGATTCCTTCATTCACCGTAGCCCGAAAGGTATCGCTTAGGATAGGACGGAAAAATATCCAGAGCAGTGCCGTGAGAAAAAACAAGAGTACATGAATCCCAAGGCTTCTACCGCGCGCATCTAAAAAGTCGGCTTCCGTCCCTCGTCGAACAAGTAAAGGCCCTTGGCTGCCATCTGTTGGTGCCGCCACGACAGACTTGGCCACCTCGTATTTTTCAAAAGGATTGTCGGGCCGAACAGCGGCGGTTACGCTTGCTATGCTGCTAGTATCCGCCACTTCCGGCAATCTTTTGGTTATTTCAAAGGGATTGATAGCCGCCCCTTGAGCAGCCAACCCACTCAACATGAGTATCCACAATAAAAATGATAAGCATCGCTGCATAAGTTCTCAAATACCTCCTTTAGCCACGGCTGAAAAAGTGCGCCACCACTAGCTGTGGCAAAAGCACCAAGCAAAAGTAAGCAGCAATTCTTACATAACTACTATAATGTAGCTTTTTTGCCCCGCTATGCCCTCCGGTCAAATAGTTTTGGCTGCCGCTCCGTTCGCCCAGGCCCAGTACGGGCACGCGGGCACGGTGGGCACAAGTGCAGGGGCAGGGGTTTACTTGATAGCGCAAGACTTCTACAACAAAGCTCCTAGCAAAGCAAAATAATTTACTAACTTTGGCGGCCATATAGGAAGTAGCAAAGCTTTCCTACAAAACCTCCTTATGCAGCACTTAGAAGAAGATAAGCCGCCTTTTCAGCCAGCAGATCCCCTGTCAAGCGAAGCCGCTAGCTTTTCATCCGAGCCTTCCCCCCCTGCCGATCTCGCCGCCTCACAAGCAGCGGAGGAGGATACAGCCGCTACGGCAGCAGCGCCCTTGCCCCCGCGCGATCGCATTGATCTGCGTGAGTTACAGGCAGCGGTCGATCAGGTAAGAGCCGAAATAGGCAAACTAGTGGTGGGCCAACGGGAATTTATCGATCTGCTGCTGGCCTCCCTTCTTTGTGGCGGCCATGTATTGGTGGAGGGGGTGCCGGGCATCGCCAAAACTCTCACGGCTCGCCTGCTGGCTAAAAGCGTCCAAACGGGCTATTCGAGAATACAATTCACCCCTGATTTGATGCCGAGCGACCTAACAGGCACCAATGTGTTTAACCTGGCGGAATCCGTCTTCTCCTTCCATCCCGGCCCCCTATTTTCCAACATTGTACTGATCGATGAAATCAACCGCGCACCTGCTAAAACACAGGCCGCACTCTTCGAAGTGATGGAGGAAAAACAAGTAACCGTGGATGGCACTACCTACCTCATGGAGCGGCCCTTCTTCGTGATTGCTACCCAAAACCCAATCGAACAAGAAGGTACCTATAAACTCCCCGAAGCCCAGCTCGACCGCTTCTTAGTGCGCCTCATTATTAACTACCCCAGCCTAGAAGAAGAGCGGGAAATCCTCTACCGCTTCCGTAGCGATTTCAACCGCCGCGCCGAAGCAGCCGTAGAAGCCGTGCTAAGCCCCGATCAAATAGCTAAATACAGCCAGCAAATTGAGCAGCTATATATCCAAGACGAACTGCTAGACTACATCGCAGCCATCGTCCACCGAAGTCGCACCCACCATGATTTATACCTCGGGGCTTCACCCCGAGCCTCCCTTGCTATCCTCAAAATGGCTAAAGCTGTTGCTGCCATTTCAGGCCGCGATTTCGTAACACCCGACGATATACAATATGTCGCCTTCCCCGTTATGAACCACCGCATCATCCTTACACCCGAACGAGAAATGGAAGGCTATACAAGCCGAGAAGTGATTGAAGAAATCATTCAGTCTATTGAAGTGCCTCGCTAGGAACGACGATTTAATAAATTTTTGAATTTAGCACTAGCTATTTTGGTTTCCAGCTAGGTGCTTAAAGCCACGCCTCAACTAAGCAAGCTTGTAAGCAAAGGACGCTGGGGAGCAAAAGGGCCGTGGTAAACCGAACAGTTGTTGAATAGCCGTTCCTTCATCCAGCTACTACGATTGTCGTTTTATTCTTAAAAAACAGGCGTGTTGAGTAAGCTCAACACGCCTGTTTTTTTTTACAAGCTGTATATATCCTCCAGAACTAAACCCAATTAGTTGTAGCTTCGCTTGCTACTTTCGCTAGGGGGTATCGCTACCTACCGATACCCGTGGGCTTGGTTCTTACAGACCTTGACCGAAAGCCTAAGGCCGCTCGTCCACGAAATTGCCTTCTAGGTCAAAGATAAGGATGAGCCGCTCCTCACCTTGGCGTAGAAGCACAAAGGCGCGCGCTAGTCGGCGGCAGGTTCTTCTGATCTCTGCATCGGGGTAATTGGCAGCCACATAATCTTCAATGATAGTCTCCAAAGCCGGCCGAACTGGGGCACAACGATCGGTGCAATGGTCTAGCGGGTTCCATTCATTGAGGAAAGTGCCACTGCCATCGAATAGTAAAACTGTTGCGCGGCTGATGAATACCAAAGTACTATCTCCCCAAGCCTTTGCGGCACGGACACTGCTTTGTGGGTAATTATCGTTTATGTAGGTAGCTACGGATTCGCTCAGCTCGGTGCTCTCTAGCGAACGACCGAAGCGAACGAGACGGGCGAAACAGCGGCCATGGGGGTGTTGGCCAAATACCGCACCTGGGCGAAATTCCCGACGGTACTCCAAGAAGCGGCCATCTTCGCGGCAATATAGCGTATTGCCGTTCGCTAACTGGATGATAAAGCCTCGGCCTTGTACTCGCTCAATCACCTCTACGAAGGTTTCAAAGTGTACATTAGCGATCACCTCCGCAGCAGCAGCAGGTAAAGCGGCATAGCTTACCTCTTCCGCCGCTGGATCGGTAACGAGGGCTTCGATGAGGGCTTCATCGGCTAAGTCGTTATCTACTACTGCTTCGCGCTCGCAGGCAGTGAATAATAAGAACAAGGGTAAAATAGCTCCGTACAAAAAGGACTTAAACATAAGAATCTAGTTTTTTGAAGTGAAAAGGAAAGCAAGAGCCTATATATAGTCTTCCAATGCAGGATTTGTGAAAATATGACGCCGCTATTTTTTTGGCTCGCAAGGCGAAAAACGTAGGCATAGCCAAAGCTACGG